>CAXMPN010000011.1:0-24072 GCA_964195195.1 Pontiella sp.
CGCTTTCCCATCTCATCCACGGTCAGCTCGGCATCGATGCGTATATCGCCGCCCGCAGAATTCTGTTCGCGTAGCGGTGCCGGAATATCCTTGGCATCGAGCATGCGTCCGCGCGCCAGCACCACCATGCGCTCCACCAGATTGCGCAGTTCGCGGATATTGCCCGGCCAATCGTAGGCCGAAAGCATGTCGTAGGCCGCCGGTGTGAAGCCTTCGATCTGCTTGCCGTTTTCCTCGTTGAACACGGCAAGGTAGTGGTTGAGCAGCAGCAGGATGTCGTCCTGCCGATCCCGCAGGGGCGGCAAGGTGATCACGACCACATACAAACGATAGAACAGGTCTTCGCGGAAATCGCCCATTTCCACCATCTCCTTCAAGTCGCGGTTGGTGGCCGCAATCAGGCGCGTATCCACATCCACCGGTGTATCGCCGCCGACGCGCTCGACCTGCCGCTCCTCCAGTGCCCGCAGAATCTTAACCTGCACCGACGGATCGATCTCACTGATTTCGTCAAGGAACAGCGATCCGCCGTCGGCTTTTTCAAAGCGACCGATCCGCCGCTCCATCGCACCGGTAAAGGCCCCCTTTTCGTGACCGAACAGCTCGCTTTCAAGAATATTTTCGGATAGTGCGGCGCAATGAACCGCCACGAACGGCCCGTTGTTGCGAGCGCTCAACTGATGGATGGCCTTCGCCACCAGCTCCTTGCCGGTGCCGCTCTCGCCTTGAATCAAAACCGTTGCGCGTGAAACGGCGACCTGGCGAATCGTATCGAACACCTCCTGCATCGGTCCCGAATGCCCGATAATGTTTTCGAGGCCATACTTGCTGTCGAGCTGCACTTTGAGCTGCTCGTTTTCCAGTTCAATTTTTTTGGCCTTCAGCACGCGGTCGAGCACCAGCTCCAGCTTGTCGAGGTTGATCGGCTTCGTCATGAAATCGGTGGCCCCCTGCTTCATCGCATCCACTGCCAGCTCCACATCGCCATAGGCCGTTAGAATAATACAGGTCAGCTCCGGATGATTGGCCAGGGCCCGCTGCATCAGCGTAATGCCGTCCATGCCCGGCATGCGGACATCGCTCAACAGCACATCGATTTTCTGGGAACCCAGTATTTCCAGCGCCGATGTGCCATTTTCTGCGGCAAACACGTGGTACTCCCTGCGCAACGCGCGGACGAGTCCATCGCGCGCGCTTTTTTCATCGTCGACGATCAAGATGGTTGGTTTTCCCGGCATATCTGGTTCCTCATTCAAATCGATTTTTGCGTTCTCTGCGGCCTTTAATTTCGCGTTCAACGGCACCGAAGCTGAAAGCATCGCCTACCTTAATGCGACTCGGCCACCTGCTCCGGGGCCTCTAATAAATTTAAGCGGGCGTCTTCGCGCGGGAAGCGCAGCGTTAGGCGCGTACCGCGGGCTGGTTCCGAGTTGATCTCAATCTCGCCGCCGTGGTCGCGCATGATTCGCTGGACAATCATCATGCCCAACCCCGATCCTTCAGACTTGGTGGTGTGGAAAGGTTCATAAATGGCCCCGAGTTTGTCGGGATCAATACCCGGACCGTTGTCCTCGACCACCACGCTGACATACCGGTCGAAGAGCTGCGTTTCGAGTTTCAGGATGCCGCCGTCTTCCATCGCCTGAAGCGCGTTTTTGATCACGTTGAAGAAGACCTGTTTCACCTGCGTGTCATCGACCGCAACGGCCGGGATATCCTCCGGGAAATCCGTTTCAACGAGCATGCGCCGGTCAATAATTTCGTGCTTCATTACCTCCAGCGTCTCTTCAACCAATATGGCCAGTTTGTGCGGCTTGCGTTCCGGAAGCGAGGGGCGCAGTGCTTTGAGGAACTGACGGATAATCGTATCGAGCCGCCCGACTTCCTTGCGCGAAACGTCGACCAGCTCCTTCAACTCGCTTTTGGCATGCTCATCATCCAGATAGCCGATTTCGCGGTCAAGCAGCTGGAGGTGGATGTTGATGGAGTTCAGCGGATTCCCGATTTCGTGTGCAACGCCGGCGGCCAGCAGACTGAGGGCATGCAGGCGGCCCGACTCGATCGACTCGGCGGTGGTTTCGCGCTCGCGGGTGACATCGCGGAAAATGACCACCGCCCCCTCTTCGTTTTCGTCTACGGCAGCGAGGGGTACGACATAAAATTCCATAAAACGGTGCTGCGGGTAGGTTATCTCGATTTCGCGGCGAACGAGCTGGCTCCATTCGTATTCGTCGAGATCGAGCACCAGGTCCCAGTGGATGTCCTTCAGGTAGCGATCAATTTTTGTTCCTGCCGCATCTTCCAGCGTGAAGCCGAGAAACTGCTCGGCCGCGCGGTTGGCGTAGCTGATCTGGGCTTCGGGATCGAGCACGATAATGCCCTCTTCCAAGGCCTGGAAAATCGTCTCCATCAAACCCTTTTCCCGCGCCAATCGCAGGAAGTAAGTTTGCAGGCTGCCTTTATCCAAATGGTCGAGCCGATCGACCAGCTTATCGAAAAATCCAGGTTTCATGAAGGAAATGTGCCATAACGGCTCATTTCCTGCAACGAGAGATCGCATTATTAAAACTGCGCCAATACGACGCTAAATACGGGATTCTACCGTATGGAGCCGCTTTTCCAGCGCTTGGCAGGCGTGCAACCGGCCATGCAAATCGCCAGTTGCAGCAGCACAAATAGGGCAAGGGTAAAGCTGGCAGAGTCAGTGAATCCATAGGAATGCAGCCCCACGCTGAGCTGGTTGACGCCGAACCATGACCAGGCTGTGACCACATTACCGAAGACGGCCATAACCGCAAAACCGCGATGCCTGACCATTTTTCCATAGCGGGCGTGGAGCAAGATGGCGTTCCAGATCACGATGAGCAGCGCGCCGTTTTCTTTGGGATCCCACCCCCAGAAACGGCCCCATGAATCGTCGGCCCACAGGCCGCCAAGCACGGTGCCGACAAAGCTGAGCAAAAGCGCAAAGCAGGTGGTGCCATACATCATGCGGTACATGCCGTCTGCGGTCTCTTCGTCGAGACGGCGGGTGAGCAGGCCGGCAAAGATATAGAAGACGCCGATGGTGCCGGAAACGAAGGTCGCCATGTAGCCGAGCGTGACGGTAATCACGTGTGTCGCCAGCCAGAAGCGGGTGTCGAGCACGGCGCGCATCTGTTCCATCGTGTCGCCATCGCCGGCAAGGAAGTGGGCAATGAGCAGTGTGGCAAAGCCGGCGATCCCGCCGACGAGATTGCCGATTCCCCCGGCCCTTTTACGAAATCCCAGCTCAATGATGATGCCTGCGCCAACCGCTGCCCAACCGATAAAGATAGCCGAGGAGTAGAGGTTGGTGACCGGTGGATAGCCGGAAAGAAAGACGCGGGCAACGATACCGAATGTGTGCGGGATGAAGGCGAAGACCATCAACGTGCGCGCGGCGGAGAGCAGGTCTTCTTTGCGAAAGAGCCAGCCAAAGCAACTGAGTACAAAGACCAGCAGATAGAGATTGGCGGATTTCATGAAGACATTAAGCCGGTTGTAGAACACCTCGAACGATATCTTGCTGAAGGCGTCCGGGTTGCCGGTTTGGACCAGCGCACCGAATTCCATCAACTCGCGGTTGAACGTAGTGACGCTGCCTTCGCGGTAAGCCTCGAGCATGGCGCCCATGTGAACGGCCAATGGATCCACGGCGATATCATGGCCCATCGCACTCATGGAGGGATGCGCAATGAGCAATGTACTCATTAAAGGACGCCACCTTTGATTTCTGGCGGTTGGAGGAATGACCAGCGGAATGGAGGATTTCTCCAACTGCATATAGCGCTGCGCCGTGGCCATCAACTGTTCCTGCGGCACGAAAGAAGGATCTTCGAACGAACTCATTACACTCTGGAACAGGTAGAGTTTGTTCGCGAGCTTGATGATTTGGCGGTCGTAGAGGTCGCGGCTTTTATCCTGTTTGGCAAAAGCGGAGCGCGCCGCGGCATCGAGTTTTCCCAGGCTTGGAAGCAGCTCGCGGTAGGAATAGCGGAAGCGCGGAGCCTCTTTGAGCCCGAATGAGGAGAGCACATCGAGGCTTTCGATGCGGATGACCTTGTAGTCGATCGATTCCGGCCGGCCTGACAGATTGTCCAGCAACCATTCCGATGCGGAGACCTTTTCGCCCTCTTCGGTGCGCACGGATTGCTTGCCGGATAGCACCGTCAAGAGGTTGCGCGCCATGGTATCCATGGGTTTTTTACGGCCCTCGAATTTGACGGGCAGGTGGGCAAAGGCGTTGAGCTGGAATTCAGTTTCCGCCTGCTTTTCCGGACGAACACCGGACTGGAAAAACCAGAATGCCAGCAGCACTACGATGGTATTTGTAATGGTGCGGCGCATCAGGAGTCCCTCCGGAGGTAGCGGCTAAACGACTGGATAAACTGAGCGGCCATACCGACAAAAACAATCATGCAGGAGAGGTAGGGAATCATCCAGGTGTCGTTGCGGACCACCTGCAGCACGGTTCCCCCATCGCCGGGGAGGAAGCCGGATTGGTAGAACGTCTGCCGGGCATAGCGCAACGGATTGTTCATCCAGATCCGCAGCTCGCGATCCACATCATCGCCCTCGTTAATCAGGTGAATCTGACTGGCGAAGTCCTTGGGTGTCTGGGTGCCCTCGTATTTTTCATGCACAAAGTCGAGCAGCTTGACCGAATACGGACTTCCGCTGGGAGAACGAAGATATTCCCGTCGATAGCGGAAGTACGTCGAATAGTTTTTTCCCGCAACCTTCAGGTTGGTCGGCATGTCCCAGGAACGGTTAACAAAGTTGGGATAGAACCAGAGACTCAGGATATATCGCCCGAGCGAGTCTCCCGTTTCGCGGTCCAGCAGTTCCACATCGACCGCGGGCGCATTGCGTGCACCGGTTGCTCCACTGCTTTCCGGCTGTTCCGCAACATAGAGGCGGGAGCCGTAGCCTTCGTATTGGGGATACCGGCTGCGCGGACCTTCCGGCATGCCCTGCAACGGCCGAGGCTGGGTGGAGTTGACCATGTAGCGATTGACCTTGATGTCGAAAGGCAGGTCTTGAGACTGAATCAATGCCCCGTCCTTGAGCTTGCGATGGGGAATGACGGTTACGGATTCGTAATCGGGATGCGACGTGTCGGTGAAGGCCAGTTCCCACTGCCGGGAATGGTCGATGAAGTTGACGGTCTCGCCTTCCTGGATGGTCATGGTGGCTTCGACAGCACGCACCGCCGTGACAAACTCGCCGACCAGCAGGAACAGAATTCCGGCGTGCAACAGAACCATGCCCGCGCGCTTGCGATACAGCAGAAGGCAGGCGATGTAAAACACAACGGCGGCCAGCGTACCGCGACCGAGCCGCAGGAATACGCGCCAAAACGCATCGCTTTCCGTTGCTGCAACCGGCGCCGTGCCCCATCCAAACATCACGCCGCAGGTCACGAGCACGCCGAGTAGCAGCAGAGCAATACCGGCCATCCTCCGGACGCCGGTCGTCTGAATTCTGAAGCTGGCCGCATGCACGGAAATTAGATTGATCGTGAGCAGGGTCCCAAGCAGAAATCCGCCGGGGAATGGAATCCTCAGGTTTGGAATATCCCACGTTCGCGGGAAAAACACCGGTAGTTCGATGATGGCAATGAAGCAGCGGAAATACTGATCCATCACCGTCCAGATCCCCTTATCCACCTGCGCCAGCGTTCCGGCAAACACCAGTACCATGCTCAGCGAGAGCAAAGCCACGGTCAGCTTGAGTGACAGGAAAAAAGCGACGATTTTATTGATCAATGGTTGTGTCCTTCAAATTGGATGGATTTCAGGAAGGCCTTGATATCCGCCGCATGGACCTTCAGTTCTTCCACGGAACCTTTGGCGGTGAAATACCAGTATTGCGGAGCCAGATTCACGATGGCGGCAATGATGCCCTTGCCGCTGTCGTTGTTGTAGATTTCAATATAGTTCATGTCGTGTGCTTCAACCTTGAGCGTCTCGACCTCCTTGGCAATGGCTTCCGGAGTGGCCGGCGCCAAACCAACCTGCCCACGCCAGCGGTTTACGTTGCTCGGCACATCCCCCATCGACAAGGAAATGAGGTAGAAGTCGATCGAAGTGTTTGAAATGGTGTAGCTGACTTTGCGCATACCAGAGCCCGGAACCTCGCTCCAGCCTTCGGGAAGTTCGCTGGTAAAGCCCGTGGCGACCGGGGCCTGCGCTGTCATGGCGGCATGTGCGGCTATCACGGCATCGTTATCCGCCGGGGATCCCATCCCATTGGCCGCGGGTGCTGCCGGTTGTTTCGGCACCTGATAGGTGGTTGTTTCCTCCCGGCCGCAAGCCGTGAGAAGGAGCGCAAAAAGGAGCGTGCTGGCTATGTATTTCATAGGTCTCTTTCCATGGATAAGTTGGTCAGGAAGCATAGATTCCGGCCTCGGGAATGTCGACCAATATCATACTCGTCGAGCACGCTTCAACAAGGTTCGCCAGGGGTTTCCTTCGGCGCGGAAAGGCCAAAGGACGCCAGGCGGCGGAAATGCTGGCCCCAACAGGTGGCTTTCATGCCGCTCATCCCTTTACACCACCTGAAAGGTGTTCTATGTTTTCCGCCTTTGCTGGCCAATGGAAATGAGACCTAGCCAAACCGGAGCAGCTTTGATCTACTTTCGCGGTACTGATTAGACTATGAGCGAAGAAAACCCAGTTTATAACGGATTTCCCATTAACCTTTTCCTTCCTGACCGCCGCTGTCTGGTCGTTGGAGGCGGAAAGGTGGCCCTGCGCAAGATCCAGCTGCTGCTCGATGCCGGGGCGGCGGTTGCGGTGGTCAGCCCTGAAGTGTGCGGCGAGCTGCAAGCGCTGATCGAACAGAAACAGGTAGCCCATACGGTTCGGAGATTCGAGGACACCGATGTTGAGGGCGCGATGCTGGTTTACGCCGCCACCAACAGCCGCGGTGCAAACCGCCAGGTGCTCGATGGTTGCCGCGAACGCAACATCCTTTGCTGTTGCGTCGACGGCAACTGGGCCAATGGCGACTTCACCACGCCCGCTATAACGAGGCATAAGCAGCTCACCCTATCGGTTTCATCGGCGGGCAAGGACTGCCGCCAATCCAAGATGGTCAAAAACTCATTGTCCCGCCATCTGGAAATGATGGAAGCCGCGCATCTCGTGGTGGTCGGCACCGACCACAACCACATGACCGTCGAGGAACGCGAACCCTTCCACCTGACCGGACCGCGCTTTGAACAGGCCGGGTTCATGATCATGCAACTCTGGGGCATCCACGAATTCATGGTGCTCAACACCTGCAATCGCGTCGAAGTCATTGCCGTGGTCTCGGAGGAAACAGCCAGGAATGGGATTCTCCGCCACATCATGGGATTCACTCATTTCAAGGAAGACAAGTTCTACCTGAAAACCGGCAAGGAAGCCTTCGAGCATCTGTGCCTCGTGACCGCCGGCATGCTTTCCCAGACGCCCGGCGAAAACCATATCACCGCGCAGATGAAAGACGCCCTTGAAACCGCCAAGGAACGCGGCTGGGCGGGCAATATGACCCAGGAGTGGATTTCCACCGCCCTGCATGTTTCAAAAGCCATTAAGAACATGGTCTCGCCCCTGCTGCACAGCTACGAAATCGAGGGCCTTTCCCTCCGCTATCTCGAATCCCAGCAACAACTCGACCAGAATACCACCCTCATGGTGCTGGGCTCAGGCATGATCGGACAGGGTCTGGTTACAGATAGTGTTCCAAAGGTTGGAAAAATCATCTGGTGCTATCACGTCAACCAACCCGAAATTTCCAGTGATTGGAAAGACACGGTCGAGTTGTGTACTTTCAACGACATGAAAAACCGGATTACCGATGCCGACATTATTGTTTGTGCCGCAGACGCACCCGGCCACCTGCTGCATCTGGGCCACGCCCCCTTCTTTAATCAGGAGCGCACGGTCACCGTCATCGATTTGGGCATGCCGCGCAATGTCGATCCCGAGCTCGACGAGCTTTCATCCGATATTTCCGTGGTCGACCTCGACGGCCTGAAATACTGGTATCGCCGTGAACTCACCGACATGAACCAGATTCTCTCCAGCAGCCGCGCCATTATCGCCGAACAGGATGTCCTGTATGAAAAAATCACCTCTAGTTTTAAGGGCGGGAACGCGGCCGAGTAGCCTGGCGCTAACCCAATCGCGCGGTGCCCTGGACCGACTCGAAGGCCTGCTCGAAGGCGTAACCTTCGAGTCGGTGCCGATCACCTCCGTGGGTGACACCGACCGCACCACCGACCTGCGCGATAGCCCGGTTGATTTTTTTACCCGCGAACTCGATGCGGCCCTGCTGCGCGGTGAGATCGACTTCGCCGTACACAGCGCGAAGGACCTGCCCGATCCCCTGCCCGAAGGCATCGACTGGTTCTGGCTTCCCTGGCGCGCGGAACCACGCGATGTACTCGTTCTGGCCAAGGGGCGGAAGACGTCCGACCTGCCTGACCACCCCGTGATTGGCGTCAGCTCCGATCGGCGCGAAGCATACTGCACCAAGCACTTTCCCAACGGCATTCAGCGGACTATCCGCGGTAATATCGAGGAACGTATTGAGCAGGTAGACCAAGGGGCCTACGACATCGTTATTATGGCTGCCGCCGCCCTCGTCCGCCTTGGCATCGAAGACCGGATCACGGAATGGATTCCACTTGAAGACCTGGAAGTTCCCGAAGCACAAGGCTACCTGGCTATCACCTTCCGCGAAGGCGACGAACGCATGATGGCCCTGCGCAACCTGTTCATGCACGCCGTTGTTTTTGCCGGCGCGGGCGTCAGCAACAAGGAGCTTTGCACCATCGCCACCCTCCGCGCATTGCAGCGTTGCGATCTCTGCCTCTACGACTCGCTGATCGATCATTCTTTGCTCAACGAACTTCCTCCCCATGCGCAGGCGATCGACGTGGGCAAGCGCTGCGGCGCTCACAGCAAGGAACAACACGAAACTACGAAGCTCCTTTGCGAATGTGCCCGCCAGAGCAAACGGGTGGTCCGGCTCAAGGGCGGCGATCCCGGTATCTTTGGCCGGCTGGCCGAAGAAACCCAGACGCTCGAAAAGCTGAATATTCCCTTCCGCGTCATTCCCGGGATCAGCGCGCTCCAGGCCGCCACCACCGGCACCGGCATGTTGCTGACCCGCCGCGATGTCTCGCGCGGTTTTGTGGCCCTTACACCCCGCATGCATGGCGGCGGACTCGCCCGTTGCGATGCCGAGATGAAGAACAAACTGCCCGTCATCTACTACATGTCGATCAAGGCCATCCCACCCGTTGCCCTCCAAATGCTCGAAGACGGCCACGCGCCCGGCACCCCCGCCGCACTGGTCTTTAATGCGGGCGGTGAAGACGAGCAGATCATCAAAACCACGCTGGGTGAGTTGCCCAACCAGACGATACCCCATGACCTTACGCAGCCCGGCCTCATCCTGGTGGGCGATATTACCGCCTACGCCTACCGGACTGATCTGGGCGCCTTACAGGGGAAAAAGGTATTGCTAACCTGCTCCGATGCCATTCAACAGAAGGCGGTCGAACTCGTGCGCGACTTGGGCGGACAGCCCGTCCAGTTTCCCCTGATCAAGCTGCAGTGCCGGCACGATACACCGCTTCCATGCGCGGCTTACGATTGGCTGGCCGTCACCTCCCCCTCCTCCGTCCGCGCCTTCATGGAAATCATCGACTCCCAGCAGATCGACATTCGCACGATCCCGAAAATCATGGTGTGCGGTCGTGGCACCGCCGCCGAATTCGCAGCATACGGCATTCGCGTCGATGCCCAGCCAGCAGTCGCATTCAGCGCGGACTCGCTCATCGCTCTGGCGGGGGAAGTTACGCAACCCGGCGAAAAGATCCTGCGCATCCGATCCGACAAGGCCGGCCCGGACATGGCGATTGCTCTGCGCGAACGAGGTATGGAGGTCGATGATACCGTCATCTACGACAACGTCCGGATCGACTATGAAGATCTCCCGGGATTTGATGCCGTTTTCTTTGCCAGCGCCTCCGGGGTGGAATCCCTGGTCGGGCAATGGGGTGTGGAAGCACTGTCGGGAAAAACCATCGTTGTGATCGGAAAACCCACCGCCGAGGCATTAAACAGATTCGGCCTCAAGCCCGACGTCGTCGCCCGCGAGGCCACCGTACCTGGAGCCATCCAATCCCTCGCCGAACACCTCGTTTCCCAGGCCATTGCCCAATGATTTTCCCCGATCCAACGCCGGCCACCGAGGCTCCCACCCTAACCGACCGGTTTTTCGAGCCGGGCGGCCTGCTGGAGCAGCATTGCAATGATGAGGGTATCCACTTCGAGCTGCGGCCGCAGCAGCAAAAAATGGCCCGTGCCGTGGCGGATGCGGCCGGTATGGGACACCACCTGGCCGTGGAGGCGGGAACCGGGGTCGGCAAGAGCTTCGCCTATCTCGTCCCCCAGATCCTCACGGCGCTGGAACATGAAACCCGCTGCGTAATCGCCACCTACACCATCACCCTGCAGGAACAGCTGATGCACAAGGACATCCCGTTTGTCCGCAAGGCGCTCGGTCGCGATTTTAAAGCGGTGATGGTCAAGGGGCGGTCCAACTATCTCTGCTTGCTGCGCCTGCAAAGGGCCCGCCGTGCTGCCGGCGACCTGTTCGACAGCACGAAGACACAGCAGCTCGATGATATCTACACGCTTGCCAACAACAACCAGCTGGGCGATGGCAGCTACCAGGAACTGGCTGATCAGCCTGATGCGGACGTTTGGGGCTCGGTCTGCGCCGAACACGGCAACTGCACCGGCAAGCGTTGCCCGTTCTTCAAGGAATGCTACTTCATGATCGCCCGCCAGCAAATGCAGGATGCGCACGTGCTGGTGGTCAACCATTCGCTCTTCTTCGCTGAGCTGGCGTTGCGCGCCGAAGGCGCGCCGATGCTGCCGCCCTATGGCTACGTCGTCTTCGACGAGGCGCACCAAATGGAGCATGTCGCCTCGTCGCATCTAGGCATCCGGCTCTCGCTCTACATGATCGAATTCTGGTTGCGGCGCATCCATAGCGAAAAACGGCGCGGTATCTGTGCCATCCTCAAGGATGGCAAAGGCACCTTCATGGCCGATCAGGCGCGCGAGGCCGCCGACACCTTCTTCGAAGCGGTGCGAAACCACTACCAACTCGGCCCGCAAAAGACGCAGCATCGGGCCCTCGAGCCGCCTCCCATCGAGACCGACCTGCCGCAGAAGATCACCAACCTCTGCGATCACCTGAAAACCCTGGCACCCACCACGGATGACGAGGGCATGCAGGCTGAACTAAAGAGCCTGCGCAACAAGGGCCTGGAGCTGCGCGATACGGCGGAGGCCTTTCTCAAACAGTCGCTGGCGGGCCATGTGTACTGGACCGAAGTGCAGGGCCGCCGCCGACTTCCGGTGCTCTTCTCCGCCCCCATCGACGTGGGGCCGATCCTGCGCGAAGTCCTTTTCGAAGAAATCCCCTGCGTAGTCATGACCAGTGCCACGCTGGCCGTCGGGGATAACCTGGAATACTTTCGACACCGTGTTGGAGCCACCGACTCCACGGAACTGCGCGTGGGCTCGCCGTTCGACTATGCGCAGCAGATGCAGATCCAGCTTCCCGCCCACATGCCGCCGCCGGGCGCTGAGCGGTTCGAGGAAGCCGCCGCCACCGCCATCCAACATTTCGTAAACGAAAGCCGCGGGCGCGCGTTCGTTCTTTTTACCAATGCGCGTTTCATGAAAAAGGTGGCCGATGAACTGCGGTTCGGTTTCGAGCTCGAAGGCTACGAATTCCTGGTACAGGGCGACGGCATACCGCCCCAGCGCATGCTCGACCAGTTCCGCAACCACGAAGCTGCCGTGCTGTTCGGTCTCGACCGTTTCTGGATGGGGGTCGATGTGCCGGGAGAAGCCTTGAGCAACGTGATTATCACCCGTCTCCCCTTCGCCGTACCCGACCATCCTTTGATTCAGGCGCGCTTTGAGGCGATCGAAGCGCACGGCGGCAATCCGTTCAAGGAATATTCCCTGCCCGAAGCCGTGCTGAAATTCCGGCAAGGTGTCGGGCGGTTAATTCGCAGTACGAACGATCGGGGAACCGTTACCATCCTCGACAGCCGTGTCTACAACCAGTGGTACGGACGGCTTTTCCTCGATTCAATCGATGAGTGCCCCGTTGAAACCGTGGAAGTGCCGGGGATTGGGGTCTAGTCAAACGGCGTAACGATCGCTTCATCGAACGGCGTATTCTGGAGCGCTTCGATTTCGAAGAGCATGGCATCCCCCCGCTCTTCCAGCGGCTGGACCGGCACTGGTGCTTCATTGGTTGCAGGTACCGCCATCTGGACAGCCGTCTGTTGCTCGCCTGATATTGCGATAGATTCGGGCATGGAAGGGGTTTCCGGAGATGAACGCAGCCACACGTATGCAGTGGACGCCGCAGCAAACAGCAATAGAATAGGTACTATGCGAACCGCATTCATGATGCTCCTTGCAAATACAGATAACCGATCGCGTCGTCCCTGTAAAAAAGCGGCTATGGATTCAAGCGCACATCAATCCGATAGAAATGCTGTGGTCCGGCCCGCTCGACCGTATCGGTATAGCTACCGGCCGGAAACGGCAAGTCGCCGGAAATATTTGTAAACGTATTGGTCAGCTGGTCGCTCCAGTCCACTCCATAAATGCGCCCTGATACCGATTCCCACGAAACAATGAATGACGGACCATTCGATGCCGTCGCACTGAAGTTGGTAATCGCAAAGAATGATAGCGCATTGGTCGGATCATATCCGGAAACATATTCACTCCAATTGTCCGATCCATCGCCATCGCTGTCGGCCGAAGCAACGGCACTGGTAGGATTGGAGAAGAAGGCGAGTTCCCAATCGTTGGGCAAGCCGTCTCCATCCATATCGGGATTGATAGGCACCTCGTTGCTGACCAGCAGAGAATAGTACTGGTTGCCATCCTGTAGCGTGCCATCGTAGTCGACGACAATCGAATACTGGCCAGCTGCGGGAGCACCGATATAGACCTGTTCCACATTATCCACATCGTTTTCCGCCGTAGCTGTTGCGTTGGACGTAGGATGATCGTAATCCATTCGGTAGGAATAGTTGGTTCCGCCCGGCCCGATAATCTTCAGGTCGAGATCATTAACCAGCACGGTCGCTCGGCTGTCGTGGGCGGTCTGTTCCGGTCCCGGCGGATCGGTCCAGCACAACGTGACACGGATAGGATGCAACCCATCGCTGGAGTAGCTAAATTGATCGACGGAATTAGTCGTGGACAAAAAGGCCTCGGTCATTCGAACGTTATTGCCATCGGCATAGTCCTTGATCAGCTCTGCAGCCGCCACCGTGTTCATCAATCCCCATCCGTTGGAATAATCGGGGCCCGGATTGCCCAGATCATCCGCCGTGTGGATGATGAGTCCCTTGAGCGTACTAGCCCGCATGGCCTGCCCCGGAAAACGCTGGTCGTAGTAATCCACCAACAACGCAGCCGAACCACAGGCATTCGGTGTAGCCATGCTGGTCCCCGAAATTGCATTGTAGTCCGTATTCGAACCGTTGAAGCAGGAATAAAGCTGATACCCGTTCGCCACAATATCCGGCTTGATACGCCCATCGTCTGCAGGACCCCAGCTACTGAACCCCAGCATGGACGCGTTTCCGATGGAGCGTACGCCCCCGGAAACCGCATCGTTAACCGCTCCGACCGTCATGATATTCTTTGCTGTGGCTTCGGCGCTGATATTGTCATAGCCGCCCTTGTAGACCCCATCGCCGAGCGGGTGCTGCGTATCGTCATAGGTAACGGCCGTCCACTTCCCGACCCTCCCCGGGCCCAATGGCCTGAGGTAGTATATGGTTTCGCCATTCGAGGGATTATCGGACCGGTCATTGCCTGCGGCAACGAAGGGCAAGTAATAGGGCGCGTCGTAAACCACCTGGTCGTAGTTGGTCGCACCAACGTCATACTGCCCAAACCGGTAATCCACTTCACCGGCCCCCCAGTTCAGCCACTGCGGCCATTGATAGGCAGAAAATCCGGAAAGACCCCAGGTCCACCCGCCGATGGTTCCGTAGGAATGGTTGGACAAGTAGATTTTTCCCGGTTCGTCTGGATAGGAAGCCGCCCGATCGTTCATTTCCGCTATGTCCGCGTTCCAGTCGTACGAATCGATGCTTGCCGCCGGAGCCATGCCCTTGGCATTGGCCACGATACCCGTGGCACCTATCGTTCCGCCGACATGCGTGGAATGGTAGTGCGAAGCCACGCCATCCTCGTTTACTACACGCCCGACCAGTTCCTGATGGGTGGTCAACACCGATCCCCCATCCCACACGCCTACGGTCAATCCAGCCCCATCTACGTTGTAGGGAGCGGTTTCGCGCACAAGATTGGCTGCTGTCGACACTGCGGCATTGCTGTTCCGAGTCGCATAGTAGATCGGTCTACCGCCGCGAATGGCCATGAGTTCCACGACGTGCGTACCATCATCATAGCGCATCTCCACCCCATGAACGGCGGCCCATAGCTGCGCCTCCTCCTTCTCGCGCCGCGCCTCTTCACGAGCCTTCTGAACCGTTTCTTCGCGCTTGGCGGGGCGGTCCGCAAAGGTTTCATGCCGTTGCGCCTGGGCATCCAGGCCCATCCATGCGAGCACGAATAGGAATAGCAGTGGTTTCGAAACTCTCATACGCAGTATTATACCTTCCGATTTCAGCCCTGTACCAGTGAAAATAAGCCCTATTAAATAGGATCTCTATGGACCGGGCGGAATGTCTTTCCGTTTGGGCGGTCGCCCAAGGCCGCCATTTACCTGGCCGGATGCAATTGAAACAACCGCAATGAGAAATGCGGCGATTGATTTGAAATTGGTCATACGAACCTCGAGCCTTTTTTAGCCCTACTGACGCAATATGCATACCAAAAACAGGGTCAAAAGAGCGTCGGCTAATATGCCTAGCCCTCACGCAGGGTGGCGCCCAGCTGCTCGCAAAGGAAATCCGTCAGCTTCTGGTGCGCCTTGTTGACCTTCTTGTCGGTCAGCGTTTGCTTGGCGGAACGGTATACAAAGTTGTACGCCAGGCTCTTCCTGCCCTTTTCGATGCCCTTACCCTGATAGATGTCGAACAGGCCGAAGCTTTCGAGATCCTTGGGGTCGGCTTTTTGGATCAGTGCCACTACATCCTCGTGCTGCACGGACTGATCGACGACCAGTGCGATATCGCGGCTCATCGACGGGAGCTGTGCCAGATCCTGCGTCTTGGTGATATCGAAGGCGTTTTTCAGCAGAGCTTCGAGTTGCAGCTCAGCAGCAGCCACGGGTCCGGTCAGCCGCCATTCGGCCCGCGCAGTCTGGTTGACCAGCCCCATGCAGCCGACCGTTTCGCCGTCGAGCACGATGGAAAGCGCCTTGCCCTGCTCGAATTCCGGGCGGTCTTCGACCTTAAAGGAAACCTGGTGCAGGCGCTGGGTAGCCAACAGTTTTTCCACCAATCCTTTCAACCAGAGAAACATTTCCTCGTCGGAAACCGGCGCGCGTTTTTCGAGGAGCGAACGACCCACCGGCCCCATCATGCCGAGCGATACAGTCTCGGTTTGTACGGCCGCACCGTCGACGCGATTGAAGACACGGCCCAACTCGTAGAAGCAGGCCTCGTTGATCTGGCGCGAATGGTTGCGGCCGAGGCTTTCGACCAGCTGTGGAATCAATGACGTGCGCATGACCGATTGATCCATGCTGATCGGATGTGGCAATTCCTCGCGGCTTTCGCGGTTCTCCTTGTTGAAGAGATCGAGCAATGGATGGTTGACCAGTGTGTAGTTCAAGATTTCGCTCGCGCCCAGCCCTTGCAGGCAGTCGCGCAATTCGGCGATGGCGCGCACGCGCGAGTCGTCGGCCGTCGGGATCACCTTTGCCAAGGGCGTATTAGCCGGGATATGGTCCACGCCGTGGATGCGGGCAATCTCCTCGACCAGGTCGACTTCACGCTCGATATCAAGGCGAAAGCTTGGCACAAACGCCGTCGCGGTTTCCCCGTTGTCGTGTTCAATCTCGATTTCCAGCGTCTGGAAAATCCGTTTCATGTCGGCGACGGGAATTTCCGCACCAATCATCGATGTAATGCGTTTCCAGGCAAACGGGACCTCCCGCTGCGCCTTCCGATGCGGATAGACATCGACCATGCCCTTGCATACCTTGGCTCCGGCCAGTTCGCACATCAGCTCCGCCGCCCGGCGGCTCGCCCATTCGACGGAGTCGGCATTTATGCCGCGTTGGAAACGGTAGGAGGAATCCGTGGAAAGCCCCAGCTTCTTGGCTGTGTGGCGAATGGACGCGGTCTCGAAGGCGGCGGCCTCAAGCAGGATGGTCGTGGTGTCGTCCTTGATTTCGCTCCCGCCCCCGCCCATAACGCCGGCGATGGCGGTAGGCTTTTCGGCATCGGCGATGACCAGCATATCCTCGGTCAACGTGCGCTCGATGTCGTCGAGCGTATACATCTTTTCGCCGGCCTTGGCATCGCGGACAATAATCTGGTTTCCGGCAACGAAGTTTTTGTCGAACGCATGCAGCGGATGGCCGGTTTCGAGCATGACATAGTTGGTAATGTCGACGACGTTGCTGATCGGACGGATTCCGGCGGCTTCGAGCCGCTTTTGCATCCATTCGGGTGACGGGCCGATTTTGGCCCCCTTCAGCACGCGCGCGGTGTAGCGCGGGCACTTCTCCGGGTCGTCGACGCGAACGGAAATCTCGCTGTTTACATCCTCGTCGATTTCGGAAATACCATAGGCTGGAATCTTCAGTTCGGAGCCGTAGAGCACGGCCATTTCGCGGGCGACGCCGATCATGGAGAGGCAGTCAGGACGGTTCGGTGTGATTTCAAGTTCGATCACCGTTTCCGGATCGCCCCAGACCTGTACGAACGGGGTGCCCGGTTCCAGGGCCGCGTCCAGCACCAGCAACCCGGAATGGTCCTCGCCCAGCCCCAGTTCATCCTTGGCGCAGAGCATGCCCATAATGCCGCACGGCAGCGTAGTACCGACCGGCGCAAAGGGATATTTACCGCCGACCTCGACATTCGGCGCGCCGCAGACCACCTGCATGGGTTCTTCGGCACCAAAATTGACCGTGCAAAGACGCAGTTTGTCGGCATCAGGATGCGGTTCGACGGCCAGCACCGCACCCACCACCACGCCGGCAAAGTCGGACCCGATCGTTTCGATCGCCTCGACCTCCAGTCCCGCAAAGGTCAGCTTGTCCGCCAATCCCTCGAGGGTATCCTCGAAATCAACATATTCCTTCAGCCAGCTGACCGGTACTTTCATAAACATGCTCCGAATGCAAAAAATGAACGTTCTGTATACCTTTTGCCGCATAACGGCTCAAGTTAATCATAATTCGTAATGCGTAATTTGTAACCGCCCGGTTTATGCATTACGCATGACGCGTTACGCACTCAAAAAAAAACCGCCCTCGCAATGAGAGCGGCTTTGCGAACCATCGAAAGAACCGATTAGCGGGCGTAGAACTCGACCACGCTTGAGATTTCGCAAACCACCGGAACTTCGTCCCGGTTCGGAAGGCGGTTCAGCTCGGCCGTGAGTTCCTTGTCATTCGCCGTTACATATTCGGGCGTCTTGGCAACCTGCTGCGCCAACACGAACGCGTCGAGATCCTTGGACTTTTCGCGAACGGTAATTTTCTCGCCAACGATCAGCTGGTAGGAAGGAATATCAACCTTCTTGCCGTTTACGCGGTAATGGCCATGCGAAACCATCTGGCGGGCCTGGTAGATCGTACGGGCCATGCCGGCGCGCAGGACGACCACATCGAGGCGGCTTTCAAGCATCTGAATCATCACCTCACCGGCGTTGCCAGGCTTACGAACCGCCTTGGCATATACGTTGCGCAGCTGCTTTTCGCTCAGGTTGTACTGGTAGCGCAGGCGCTGCTTTTCCGTCAACTGACGACCATAGTCGGACTGCTTGCCGCGGCGACGGCTGCCGCCGTGCTGTCCCGGAGGATTGGGGCGGCGTTCCAGATATTTTTCGGATTTCGGGGTCAGGGCGATGCCGAGACGACGTGCCTTTTTGATTTTCGGTCCAGTATATTTCATTATTTTCCTTTCGGCTCCCCGTGTGCATCCCTGCAAATTAAGCCGGCTGTACCGGCCGCCCGTTTGGATTGTTCGAATCCGGGCGCTCGCCCCGCACCTTGCGGTATTTGTTCCTTTGGCGATGATCCTTCGGTCAGGACTCCGTTTTACGGGAAACAAGACGGGCATTTATATAGGATCGACTTAATGAGTCAACCCCGTTTGCCTGCAAATATTTACAGCACCATACGGCGCGGATGGCTTGATTTAAAACGGTAAAATCCTACAGTTCGCAATCCGGTACCCTTCAAAGGAGAAAACCATGGCAAAACCAAAGACGATTGATGGAAACATGCTCATCGCCCAGAGCGGCGGACCGACGGCCGTGATCAACCAGAGTCTGATCGGCGCGGTGCTGGAAGCCAGAAAGCACCCGGCCATCAAAAATATCTACGGCGCCCTCCACGGCATCCAGGGCCTTCTCGACGAAAACCTGATCAATCTGAAGAAGGAATCCAAGTCCACCCTCGAGGCCGTCGCCGGCACCCCGTCGTCCGCCCTGGGCTCGGTGCGACGCAAGCCCACCGCCGACGACTGCGCCGCCATTTTCAAGGTGCTCGAAAAATACAATATTCGCTACTTTTTCTACATCGGCGGCAATGATTCCGCCGAAACAACGCATATTATCAACGAAGAAGCCAAGAAGTCCAAATACCAGCTGCGCTGCTTCCACATCTGCAAAACCATTGATAACGACCTGCGTCAGAACGACCACACCCCCGGCTTCGGCTCGGCGGGCAAGTTTGTGGCCCAGGCCTTCATGGGCGACAACCTCGACAACGCCGCGCTCGGCGGCGTAAAGATCAACGTCATCATGGGCCGCCATGCCGGTTTCCTGACGGCGGCGTCCGCCCTCGCCCGCCAGGACGAGGAAGACGGTCCGCACCTGATCTATCTTCCCGAGCGCCCCTTCGCCATGAGCCGTTTCATTAAGGATGTCAAAGCGGTTCACAAGAAACTCGGTCGGTGCGTCATCGCCGTCTCCGAAGGGATCTCCGATGCCAAGGGCAACCCGATCGTCACCCGCGCCGCGGCTGCGAAGGAAGTCGACTCGCACGGGAACGTGCAGCTCAGCGGTACCGGCGCGCTCGGCGATATTCTCGCACAGGAAATCAAGAGCAAGACCCGCATTGCCCGCGTGCGTGCCGATACCTTCGGCTACCTCCAGCGCTCCTTTGCCGGATGCGTATCCGAAGCCGATGCCAGAGAAGCATTCGGTGTGGGGGCCACCGCCGTCCAGGAAGCGATAAGCGGCAACAAGGACGGCTCCATCGCCATCAAGCGGAAACCGGGCAAGAAGTATGCGGTCGCGTTTAAGCGGGTACCGCTCAAAAGCGTTGCCAAGGAAACCCGCCACATGCCCGACAAGTTCATCAACAAAGCAGGCAACCACGTGACCCAGGCGTTCATCGACTATGCCGCCCCGATCGTCGGCACGCTGCCGAAAATCGGCAAATTCAAACGCGTGCCTGTCGCGAAAATATAGGTTCAACACCAAGACGCAAAGGCTCCTTCGTTCTTCGAGCCCTTGGTGCCTTTGTGTTTAATTTTTCCGGCATCTCCCATGAAAAAGCCGTTCGAACAGATTCCGTTCCATCCCGCGCGCTGGCCCTTCTTCTACGGCTGGATGATTCTGCTGTGGGGCGTGATCGGGGTCATCCTGAGCGTGCCGGGACAGACCACCGGCCTGTCTGCATTCATTGAGCCGCTGCTCCAATCGCTTGCTATTGAGCGCGTCGATCTCGCCGATGCCTACTTAATCGGTACGTTCTCCAGCGCGTTGCTGCTCACTCCCGCCGGCAAGCTGTTCGACCGTATCGGCGCGCGCTGGCTGGGGTTTGCCGCCTGCCTTACCCTGGGCGTCGTTCTGATCCTGCTGAGTCTGAGTGCTTACGCTTTTGAGCCACTGACTCGATGGCTCCCAAAACGCTATGCGGTGCTGCTGCTCTTCGGCAGCTTGGTCTTCCTATTGAGATTGAGTGGCCAAGGGGTACTCACCATGGTCTCGCGCAACATGATCATGAAGTGGTTCGACAGAAACCGGGGCCTGGCCAGCGGGATCGTAGGGGCTGCAACCGCCTATGGATTTTCGTACGCTCCGATCACGTTCAACCTGTTGATCGGAAAACATGGCTGGTCGGGTGTATGGCTGCGTCTGGGCTTGCTCCTGGCCTTTCTCTGCGCCCCGCTTTTGTTACTTTTCTTTCGCGACAACCCCGAGGCCAGCGGACTGGTTCCCGACGGAAGGATACGGCCACTCAAAAAACATGGGGCCACCCCGGAAATTCAACACGAATTCACGTTGGCCGAAGCGCGTCGTACGTGGTCGTTCTGGGCCTTCACCTTGACGATTTGCATCCAGGCGCTGGTGCTCACCGCGGTGGGATTCCATATCGAATCCATCTTTCAGCAGGTGGGTATGCCGGGCAAGATGGGCTTCGCTATGCTGCCGCCGGCGGCCATCATCTCAGTGATTATCAATCTGGCAGGGGGATGGCTGAGCAGCCGCATTGAATTGCGTTGGTTCCTGATGACCATGCTGCTGGCCATCACCGGCTACTTGCTAGGCTTCATTTGGCTGAGGCCCGGATTCGTGTATGGGTTGATCATCGGCTCGTACGGACTTTCCAATGGCATGTTCGGCATCCTGATGAGCCTGACGTGGCCCCGCTATTTCGGGCGCAAACATCTGGGAGCCATCAGTGGGCTCTGCATGTCGTTCATGGTGGTGTTCAGCGCCATCGGCCCCGCTTTTTTCAGCCGGAGCCTCCAGTTCACAACGAGCTATACGGCGAGCTTTGTTATTTGCCTTATCGCTACCTTCATGCTCCTCATAGGCTCGTTCTACGCCCGCAATCCGCAACGCCATATTGCTCGATAGAGCATGACGACCTGCCTCAAAACGGATGCCCGTACATGGCAACCACTCGAAAACCTTCTTCACCGCCGGAAAAATCGACCCGGCAAACGGCCTCGTGGGTCATCACGCGCAGACTGATTCCGCCATCCAGATGAAGCTGGCTGTGCAGTTCGTCGAGCTGGTAGGTCGGCGAAACCTGCCCGGCCTCGGCAAAGAGCACCCACTGCCACCAGCCAATATTCGCCCAGTCCAGCCGGGACTGTTTTTTGAGGGGCTGCCACTGCGGAATAACACGGTATTCGACCGTATAATATATGGCGGCCTTGTCAGAAAAACGATCATCCTCATACGCCCGCATCCGGTGAATGCCGCCAAGCACCGCGCCTTCATAGGGAGGCGGCCGCTGGATGGTATCCACCGATCCATCTTTCCAAGTGGGCACATAGGCAGTCCAGAAACCCAGCGCCAGCCCCTGCTGGCGAGCCCAGCTGCGGCCTCCGAGATTGAACACCTTGTCGAGCTCCAGGGCAACCGTTTCCCAGCCGCCCAGTTGATCGTCTGATGTAAGATCCTTTTTATAGCTCAGTTGCTTATAACTGCCTTCTGATGGGTTGAAGGGAAAGTCATAGTTATTGTGCTCCAGGGCGACCTCCACATTGAAGGTTTTAAACGGGACGTTCAGATCATCGCGATTCAGCGTCTGTTCACGCCATCCGGGTTTTACACCGAAGGTAGTGCGGCCGCTCCGCAGCGGATTCCAGCTTTCGCCGCCACTGGCACCGGAATGAAGCAGTCCATTCTCCATCACATACCGACTGACAATCGTTTCCTTGCCATGCCCCAGCGGCAGCAGGAAGCGAAAGTCAATCTCAGCCCAGTTGTCCCATTCCTCGGCCTCGATATAGTGATCCGGGTCGGAATCGTTCGAGCCGGCCCGCTCGCCTCCGTATGCGGGATTGCGGCCTACATAGAACCGCTGCTCCTGATAGAGGCCAAAGGAAAAGATCGGGTTGATCACCAGACGGGGTATACCGGGCATCTGGTAATCGCTCATAGCCCCGACCACATTATAGGAACCCTTGGTTCCCAGGGTAACCGCACCCAATATGCTGGCCTGTTCCTGCGGCCAGCTGGAATAACCGGCGCCCACCCCCAGACCCAGACCGAACCCTCCCGAATAGAAGGCATAAGGAATCCAGTTAAATGCGGAAAAAACGCGTTCCTCATCTTTATCAAGGATAATGCTTTGGCCAAAGCTGCCGGCGACACTGGCCAACCAGAAGATCCCCGCGAGGAGGAGTCCTGATCCTTTTCCCGTCTGTTTCTGCATCGACACCTATCCGTCCCGGAGGGACACCATCTTCACCGAACAACATGGAAAGAAGTGCCCGGCGGCTTATTTCGGCAGCTGCTTGAACAGAGCTTTTACCGCATAGTCAAGGCGGGCCTTTGACGTCGCAAGATCGGGGGTTTCCAGAACGTCCCCCACGGCGAGTCCCGCCCAGATTATCACTCCGGTCTCGGCATCCACCAGCGCGATGACCAAGCCGCCGGCAGGGGATTTGACCAGCGATTCGATCTTAGTCTGCGGCTCAATTTGCAGTTCCAACGTTTCCATATCGACGCCTGCGGCAAACGTCACGATACAATCCGGGTTGTTCACTCCCGTGATCTCTGACATGCCGCGATTGCGCAGTTCGCGGTTGATCAGAAAGGTGATTTCGGAATCGGCATCAAAGCCGGGCGGTTCCCACTGCCCACTCGGGTCGTTAATGATCGTGGCCGATCCCAGCCACGCGAACGTTTTATATCCGCCGAAATTGACCTTTGGATCCGAAGCTGAATCCAGCTTTATATCCTTGGTCGGAATCGTTGATACACAGCCGGTCAAAATGACCGCACCCAATAGACTCAGCAATGTTTTTCTTTTCATCGATAGGCTCCTTTTAGGTGATTACTTAATATCTCATTCCCCATCCGCAAACATCCGATTATCAGACCACCAACCTGCTCGGCTGGATCGACACCGCCCCCCTGCCGGCAAGGCTCCACCGACGGGGAGGCGTGGGTTGGTTATATGTCGGATCTGAATTGTTTTCGTACTATTTTTTCTCGACCGACAGGGCGACCATTTTGGTCATCTCAAAGGCCACCTTTTCACCCACTTTGCGCTGACTCAGGTCGATGTCCGGACGAACGGAAACGGTCTTGGTACGGCCATCCTCGAACGCTAAGGTCGCCGTACGCGCTTCAACGTCGATGGCGGTAACGGTCGCCGTCATGCGGATGCTTTCGGCAACGATTGCGCCGGGCATAGCCCCTTTCGGTGCGAGCATCGCCGCAGCAGCCGCTCCATCGTCCTTCGCGGAATCTTCTCCGGCCATTTGGATGACCAACTCCTCGGTGACGATCGCCCGAACCGTGTCGCCCACCTGGATTTGGTCAAAATTGATAGCTTCCGGTCCAACCTTAAGCGGAATCGTTGCGCCGCTGGGAACCTGCAGCACGGCGGTACGGGCTTCCTGATCGATCTCGATCACCGTCGCCTCCACCTCCAGCGTATTGACTATCGCACCGCCCGGAACGCCTTCCTCCGCGATGAGGGCGGTAGCGGCTATAGCATCCACCGGTTCTTCCTGTGCGAAAACGGTAATGGCGGCGCTTACCAGCAGCGCGGTTCCAACCAACGTCTTGTAATTTTGCATAATCTATCTCTCCTTGTTTAGGTGTCCTTGCTCAACAATCATCATCCTCCCACCCGGATCGCCCGGGCTTCCCGCTTTATAGCGAAACAGGGGTGGAGAGGCCCGTAGAATATGAAAATTTATCAACGCGCATACAGTGTTTCGATTAGGGTCCCCCTTTCGAAATCAGAGTTCCTCTGTGGCTCCCTGTGCACGTACTGGAATCGTACTTTCTTCGCCCGTGCGGTTGGCCTGGTAGTGCGGTGACATAATCTCCACGCCCGCTTCGGCAAAACGATCCTGAATATTCTGATAGA
>CAXMPN010000011.1:24092-24378 GCA_964195195.1 Pontiella sp.
TCAAAAACCTGCGCTCGGGGTTCTTCGTGGTAATGATCAGTTTGTACTGCACATAGAAATCGCCGAGCTCCAGTTGGAGCACCTTCGGCGGCGGTGCATCAAGAACATTGTCCACATTCCGCGCTGCGGAAATCAGCAGCTCGTGCACGGTGCGCCAGGGTACATCATAGCCGATGGTTACGACCGCCCCCACATTGACGCCCCCCTTCTCGGCCATTCGACTGAAATTTATAATATGGTTGGTCGAGACGGATGCATTCGGGATGGATATGATTTCATTCGTCTG
>CAXMPN010000012.1:0-22660 GCA_964195195.1 Pontiella sp.
GAATGGGTTTGGTATGGCCGAGGAATATGGTGTACTTGCTGTCGGCGTATGGGGTTCAACCGCTCCGTTTAATGATGATACGCCAAGCTATGATTCCATCTATGAAACCGATTGGTATCTTCAGTATGCCCTTCCGCAGTTGGCTGAAGGCCTGGATCTCTATATCCAGTACACCCAGTATCAATATTCCTTTGCTCTAGATGAAAAGGAACTCAACTTTGGAGCGGCTTATGACCTTGGAGGTTTCGTTCTGGGGGGATCAGCCAACTTCATGATTGACGATCGGAGTTTTGCTACTGAGGATCAAACATATTTTGATTTCTTTGCAGACTATGCACTGGAAATCAACGAAAATTCAGATGTGACGTTTGGTGCATTGATCGGCCTGATGTTCCAGGGAGATGGAAATTCGGCGGCGGGCCTGGATGACGGCTTTAATCAGTTGGAACTGTATGCTGACTACAACTACGCAGTGAATGAAATGTGGAGCTTAGGTGCGTCACTGGAGTACATAGGCCAGTTGGACAGCAATGTACTTCCGGATGCTGCCTATGACAAAGGGCTCGTTGCATTTTTCAGTGCCAGCTGCAACATGTAGTCTTGGTTCTCATAGCGAGTAATGAAAAAGCGCCTTTAACAAGGGCGCTTTTTTTGTAATGAGATTTCCCCTGATCAACTCAGACGGCGTTTGTAATCCTGATAGTTGAATTCTCGAATAACCTCGATGTTGCCGTTTCGGAGGATTCCTATGTCGGGATGCTGAACGCCGTTGAAGAAGGTGGTCTTGACCATTGAATAATGCGCCATGTCGCCGAACACCAAACGGTCACCGACCTTGAGCGGCTCGTCGAACGAATAGTCACCGATCACATCACCCGCCAGGCAGCTCATGCCGGCCAGCTTGTAGGTGTACAGCTTTTCGGCGGCTTCACCCGCCGGGTTTTCCAGCGCCTCAAAAATGTCTGCGCCATTAAGCTTTCCGATGACAGGGCGGTAGGGCATTTCCAGCACGTCGGGCATATGGCAGGTGCAGGAGGTGTCGAGAATGGCAATCGCGCCGTCGTTGTCGACCACATCCAGTACGGTCGAGATCAGCACACCGGCATTCAACGCCACGGCCTCTCCCGGTTCGAGAATGACCTGTACGCCATACTTTATCTTGAAGTCGTTTATCAGCTTGCAGAGCAGGTCGATGTCATAGTCGCTTCGCGTAACGTGGTGTCCGCCGCCAAAGTTGACCCATCCCATCTGAGGCAGGAATTCGCCGAACTTTTCCTCGACGGCCTGGAGGGTCGTTTCCAGATCATCATAGTTTTGTTCGCAAAGGGTATGGAAATGGAGGCCGGAAATGCCTTCCAGTGATTGCTCCTCAAAATCCTTGCGGCGGATGCCGAGACGCGATTTGGGAGCGCAGGGATCGTAGATGGCGTGGTTTTCGGGTTGCGTCGAGCATTCGGGATTGATGCGCAGTCCGAATTTGAGTGACCCGTTCATTTTGGGTCGAAATTTGTTGAGTTGCGCAAAGGAATTGAAATCGATCTCATCGCACAGCGTTAGCAGTTCGGCAAAGTCGGCTTCGGAATAGGCTGCGGCATAGGTATGTACTTCGCCGCCGAACTCATCGCGTCCGAGCCGGGCCTCCCACGGTGAACTGGCGCAGGTGCCGTCGAGATATTCACGGATCATCGGAAACAGCGGCCACATGGCAAAGCCCTTGAGGGCCAGCAATACCTTGCAACCGGTCTGTGTCTTGACCGATGCCAGGATAGCGCAGTTTTTTCGAATCCGCTCTTCATCAACAATAAATATGGGAGTATGCAAACTGGTATCTATGGCGATCATTGGCACCACGACATACACAGATTGTCATCAATAATAAAGCTCCTTCAAACAGAAGTCTATTCCATGCCTCGGCGGGCAGATGGTTAAATAGCGATTCGGTCGTGAAAGGATCTCTCGGTCCAGCACTGCGGCAATGCTTCGCCGGAAGGAAAGACCAGCTCCGTCTTAGGATATCTATCCGTACGTTGCAGGCGCTCATCCGTATAGCCTCTGGCTAAAACGGTTGTTGCATACGGGTTGATCACGTCCTGTAGGTCAATTACCTCTACCAGGTCATCGGATGGTACATGTTTTAGGTACACGAGATACCTCCTTTTTTTCTGCTTCATTTAACTCACCGGGCTATAAATTCAGCCGGATGTTCTTTCAGCAGAAAACATGCCGTAATGAATGCGGCATATCCTGGAGGTATATTATAGTACTGCGAATAAAGGCTAAAGTTGTGCAACAGGGCCTTCGATAATCTTCCATGGAAGACCATATTTATTGAGGTCATCCATGAACGGATCGGGATCCATCTGCTCCATGTTAAAGACCCCTTCGCCGATCCACTTCTTTTCGAGGATCATCTTCGCGCCGATGAATGCCGGAACGCCGGTGGTGTAGGAGATGGCCTGCGACTGTACTTCGGCATAGCATTCCTGGTGGTCGCAGGTGTTGTAGATGACAATGGTCTTTTCTTCTCCGTCCTTCAGGCCGGTGACTTGGCAACCGATCCATGTCTTGCCCTTGGTGTGCGGGCCGAGGGATGCGGGGTCGGGCAGCAGCTCCTTGAGGAACTGGAGCGGAATAATCTTCTGGCCGTTGAATTCCACTTCGTCGATGCGGGTCATGCCGACATTGTCCAGCACTTCGAGATACTTAAGATAGCTGTCGCCGAAGCTCATCCAGAAGCGCGCGCGCTTCAGATGCGGAATATGCGTAGCCAGCGATTCGAGTTCTTCGTGGTACATCAGGTAGATGTTCGGGGTGCCGATGTTTTCCGGCACCTCAAACGTACGTTTTACGGAGAGTGGGTCGGTTTCGATCCACTGGCCGTTTTCCCAATAGCGGCCCTTGGCGGTGACTTCGCGGATGTTGATTTCCGGGTTAAAGTTGGTGGCGAAGGGATAGCCATGGTCGCCGGTATTGACGTCGATGATGTCAATAGTGTGAATTTCGTCGAGATAGTGCTTCTGGAGGTAGGTGCAGAAGACGGAGGTGACGCCGGGGTCAAAGCCACTGCCGAGCAGCGCCATGAGGCCGGCTTCCTTGAAGCGATCGTGATAGTCCCACTGCCACTTGTATTCAAACCGAGCGGTATCTTTGGGTTCGTAGTTGGCGGTGTCTAGATACGCCACGTCGGTTTCGAGGCAGGCATCCATGATGTGCAGGTCCTGATAGGGCAGGGCCACGTTGATCACCAGCTCGGGACCGAACGATCGGATCAGCTCAACCAGCTCCGGCACGTTGTCGGCATCGACCTGCGCCGTCTGGATCGGGCGGGAAAACCGGGATGCAATGGCATCGCACTTTGATTGCGTGCGGCTGGCCAGCATGATCTCCGAAAACACTTCCGGCAGTGCCGCACATTTGTGCACGACCACGCCGCTCACTCCGCCGGCACCTATAATCAAAACTTTCGACATGGAAAATCTCCTGCAAAACGCGGCGGAACAGATAGCCCAACACCTGGGCTTTTGCAAGTCGTTGAATCGAGAAGAAATAATTACCTATCATCCAGATCGACGGCCGTGATGGTAGATGATAGTGATATTGAATGAAATGGATCGAATTTCACCATCCCGATATCTGTTGGCCAGTGGTTCGAAGGCGTGCCGGCATTGAGCTTATGGAGATGCTGGAGATGGCATCTATTTTTCTGATGCGTGGCGGCTGGGGGTTGCTGAACCGTTCCTGCTATCCCAATCATGCGGCCTATCTCAATGCGACCAGCCGGTTGCGAAAAAACGGTTTGATTGTGAGTCGATCCGGGAATGGCCAAACGCCGCATTTGACACTTACCGATGCGGGAAAGAATGACTTGCCTGCCTATTTCTCACCCGAAAAGTCGTGGCGCCGGAAATGGAATGGCATTTGGTATATGGTGATTTACGATGTGCCGGAAGTGGATCGGAAATACCGGGATGTTTTGCGGCTGTTCCTGAAGCGTATGCGAATGGGCTGTCTTCAGCAAAGCGTGTGGGTGACTACGCAGGATATTCGACCGGATTTTGACGACCTTTCAACCGCCGCAAGCCTTGGTGCCTTTGCGTTCTTGTTCGAGGCGAAAACCGTTTTGGGTCTACCGAACAATCGAGTGGTGGAGGAGGCTTGGAACTTCGGGAGGCTTTGCCTGCTGCAGGACCGCTATTGCGAGGTGATGGGAGAAAACATTGCTCGGCTGGAGCAGGGGACCTGCAGTGCTGAAGAATTGGGGACGCTGATGCGCATGGCACTGAATGCCTATCATAGTGTGTTTGTCGAAGACCCGTTGCTACCGATGTTGCTCTATCCCTCGAACTATCGTGGAGTTGAAGTACTTTCACTTCACCGGAAGTTGTTTTCTAAAATAAATGAACGTCTATAGCGATATCATCTATCTCCACGGCCGTAAGTTTGGATGATAGTGTCGTAGTGACCGACTTTCCGTTTGGCTGTGGCCGTTTAGCCGCATGCGGCGCGGAGGGCGCGGGTGAGGCGGTGGATCAGTTCGTCGGCAGGTTCGAGGCCGACGGAGATGCGGATGAGGTAGCGCGATGCACCGGCCGACTCGGCCCATTCCAATTCGTCATAATGGGCAATCAGTGTGAAGGGACAGCAGAGGCTGAAGCTGGTTCCAAGGTTGGGGCCCTTGGTGATTTCCAGCGCATCGTAGAAGGTTTCCGTCACCTTGGCCGCATCTTTGAGCACGATGGAAAAGAGTCCGCCGTATCCGCCGTCCTTCCGCCGATAGCGGTCATACATTTCCCGGTCGGTGACGGCCGGATAGTAGACCGATTCCACCGCCGGATTCCGGCCAAGATATTCGCATACCTCGAGCGCCGTCCGGTTGATCTGCTCTACCCGTTCCCGGCAATCGCGCGAGTCGATTTCAAGCTGGAGGATGTCCGCCGGATGAAAGGCTTCCGGTTCGTGGATTTCGTTCATCTGTTCTCGGAAGTGGGCGGCGAACGGAGCATCGGGATTGATGATCAGCGCGCCGGCCATGACATCACTGGTGCCGGAAAAAAACTTGGTCAGGCTGATAGCCGTCACGTCCGCCACCGCCAGCGTATTCTGGTTGATACAGGCCCCGAGGGTGTCATCGATGATGATCGGAAAGCGGTGTCCATCTGCCAGATCGCGTAGCTTCGACAAGTCGACGCTGGTGAGCAACGGGTTGGTTGGAAACTCGCAGAAAAGTCCGCTGACCCCGGTGGTTGCCAAATCCAATTCCAGCTTTTGCAGGTCGTTCTCATCGCCGCGTGCGTAGAACCAGGCGCCAGCCGGGTTGAATTTTTCCTGCAGTTTCAGTGTGTCGCCATAGGGGAATGCAAACTGCGCGGTGGGCAGATCCAGGTTCAGATTCCGCGCAGCGATGTAGGCCGCGTTAATGGCCGCCATACCGGACGGAAAAAGGTAGATACAATCTACTGCTGCGCCGGTGAAGTCGGCCAGTCGTTGCAGGATGGATGTGTAGGCCTCGGAGGCATTCGGGAGCGGCGCTCCGTTGAGCAGGGCTTCGGCGCTGCGCGAGGAGATGCCTTCGCCGGCATGCTGCCAGTATTCTTTGGCGTGATCCGCCAGTGTTGCGGGAAAACTGATGAGCGAGACCGGCGAATCATCCAGACCGCGCAAGTGCACATCGGCCTTTGGATCCTTGATCCGCAGGTAGGCGGCGCAACGCCGGGCGGCGGCGCGGGTGGTGTACAGCTGGAGATGATCATCTGTCGACTGCCGGAATTTTTCGCCGGCGGCCAGAACCAACGGGTGGTAGAAAAAGCGCGGATAGCCCAGATGAAGCTGGTCCATGGTTGCCGGATCCCGTTCTTCGTAGCCGACCACATCACGCCAGCGCGGAAGGCACATGGAAATGGCGTGCTTCGTATTCGGAATCGGCCGTCCGAGATCCTCGGGGCGGCAGAGCGGATGGTTACGTAGATTTTCCTGCGGCATGATTATTATCTATAGTGGAAGTGTGAAGCCACGGAACAACACGAACTAACACAGATGGAATTTCTGTTGGAGGGATAGCGTCCTCGCTGTCCGCAGACGATGAGGACATCATCCCTCCAGTTTTTAAATCCGTGTTTATCGGTGTTCATCCGTGGCCAATATCGTTTGTAGATTACAGATTGTTTAACGACGCTTGAATATCTTCGATCAGGTCGTCGGCATCCTCGATGCCAATCGAGAACCGTACCAGTCCGTCGGTGATACCGACGGCTTCGCGTTCGTCGGTAGGAATTGAAGCGTGGGTCATCGACGCCGGATGGCAGATAAGCGATTCAATGCCGCCGAGGCTTTCGGCCAGCGAGAAAAGTTGGAGGCTGGAAACCAGCTTCACCACCTGTTCGAACGGGAGATTAAAGAGCGCGGTGACCATACCGCTTCCGCCACGCATCTGTTTTTTTGCCAGCTCATGTTGCGGGTGCGACGGAAGAAAGGGGTAGCGTACGGTCTGGGTGCAGTCGAGTGCTTCCAGAAATTCGGCCACCTTGAGCGCGTTGTGCGCATGCTTTTCCATGCGCACGCCCAGCGTCTTAATCCCGCGCGAGATCAGCCAGCAGTCGAACGGCGAAGGATTAAGACCGATCGCCTTCTGGGCGAAAATCATCTTTTCGTTCCAGTCCTTCGAGTTCGTGCAAACCACGCCGCCGAGACAGTCCGAGTGCCCGTTGATGTATTTCGTGGTGCTCGAAAGGCTGATGTCGGCGCCGAGCGCGATCGGATTCTGGAAATAGGGAGAAGCGAAGGTATTATCCACCAGCAGTTCGGTTCCGGCGGAATGGGCTGCGTTGGCGACCGCTTCGATATCGATAATTTTCAGCAACGGGTTGGTGGGCGACTCGATCCAGACCAGCGCCGGTTGCTGCTTTTCGATCTCAGCATAGTTGGCTGGATTGCTTAGGTCGACATAGCTGATGGTTACACCGAACTTCTTGAATACTTTGTCGTAGATGCGGTAAGTGCAGCCGTAGATGTTTTCCTCCGCCACCACGTGGTCGCCGGACGAGAGGGTGGATATGACGGCGGTGACGGCCGCCATGCCGCTGCCGAACACCGTGGCGTATTCCGCCTGTTCCAGATGGGCCAGCGTGGCGCCGAGCCGGTCGAAGGTCGGATTGCCGGAGCGGGTGTAATCGTAGCCCCGCGTTTGACCGGGCTCGTGCTGGGCAAAGGTGGAGGTCAGGTAAACCGGCGGAATCACCGCTCCGGTTTCCCGGTCAGGCTCCTGCCCGATGTGGATGGCTGCTGTGTCAAATTTCATATTCTTCTCGCGTAAAGCTGATCCCCTTAGGGGGTACATGGTGCGCAGAAGGTAGCGCACCCGGCGCGATAGGTCAAACTCGCCTAGCGTTCGAAGTAGGTATAGCCACGCATGCCGTTTTCAAACGTTTCCATGATCAGACGGCGGTCTTTGGCGGTAATGGCGTCGGTGCGGACGGCTTCTTCGGCGAGCTTGCGAATACGGCAGAGCATGAGCTTGGGATCGTACTCGACGTAGGAGAGGACATCGGCCACGGAATCGCCCTCGAGTTCGCGGGTGTAGCGAAGATGGCCGTTCTGGTCGACCTCCACGGTGGCCACATTGGTGTCCCCCAGCAGGTTATGCAGGTCGCCGAGCGTTTCCTGGTAGGCCCCCACAAGGAAGACACCGAGATAGTATTCTTCGTCGGTCAGGGTATGTAGGGGCAGGGTGTCGCGTGTGGTATGCTGGCCTACAAAACGATCGATCTTTCCGTCGCAGTCGCAGGTGATATCGGCCAGCACAACCTCGCGGGTCGGTTTTTCATCCAGCCGATGGATCGGCATGATCGGGAAGAGCTGGTCAATCGCCCAGACATCGGGGAGCGACTGGAAGAGGCTGAAGTTGCCGTAATAGATGTCGGCCAGCATGGCGGGCAGCTTTTTCAGTTCTTCCGGTACAAATTCCATTTCCCGTGTCAGTTTTGCAATGCAGGTAACGATGTGCCAGAAGATTTCGCCGGCCAGCGCGCGTTCGCGCAGGGTCATGGTCCCGCGCTTGAAGCGCTGATGGATTTCGTCGCGGTAGTAGAACGCGTCGTGGTAACACTCCTGCGCGTTTTTGGCATCGAGTACTTTTACTACCGCCATCAGGTTCTGGAGCAGCTCGTGGGCATCATCGTCCAGCTGTTTCGGAAGATCGTTAATTTCGAAACGACTTGCGTCCAGAATGTTAAACAGAAGCACGGAGTAGTAGGCCACGGTCGCGCGGCCGGACTCGGTGATGATGTTGGGATGCGGTATATCCGCCTCATCCAACGTACTGACCATATTTTCAATCAGCGCCGTGCAATATTCATCCAGGCCATAGTTGCGGCTGGTGGCCGTGTCGGCGTGAGAGCCGTCGTAGTCGACCGCCAGCCCGCCGCCGAGGTCTAAGATGCCCATGGGGGCGCCTTCATTGACCAAACCGGTGTAGACGCGGCAGGCTTCCACCACCGCTTCGCGGATATCGCGGATGTTCGGAATCTGGGAGCCGACGTGATAGTGGAGCATTTGCAGGCAGTCGAGCATTCCGACTTCTTTAAGGCGGTCAACCAGATCGCACACCTGCGAGGGGTTGAGCCCAAAGACGCTGCGTTCGCCGCCGGAATGGTTCCAATGTCCGGAAGCCTGGGTGGAAAGCTTGAGTCGCACCCCAATGATCGGTTTGATATGCAGTTCGCGGGAGCGATCGATGATCTGCTCCAGCTCCGACGGGCTCTCGACCACGAAAACACATTGCAGGCCCATCTTCCGGGCGAGCAGGCCGAGGTCGACAAATTCGGCATCTTTATAGCCATTACAGACCAGGTAGGCTTCTTGGTCATGCAAAAAGGAGATGGCGGCAATCAGTTCGGCCTTGCTGCCGGCTTCAAAGCCATGGTGGTAGCGGGCTCCGAATGCAGCAATCTCTTCGAGCACCTGCTGCTGCTGGTTGACCTTGATCGGGTAGACGCCGCGGTACTGGCCCTGATATTCGAATTCTTCAATGGCCCGGCCGAAGCCTTCGTGCAGCTGCTTTATCCGCGAGTCGAGGATATCGGAAAAGCGCAGCAGCACCGGCATATTGAGGCCGCGGTCAATCAGCCCGTCAACAATTTTGCGCAGGCTGACGCCCGTTCCATTGCCGTGCGGGTGCACAATGGCCTCCCCGGCATCGGACACACTGAAGTAGTCCGCCCCCCAGTTTTTGATGCCGTACATCTCCGCCGACTGCTGGGTCGACCACGCTGTAGAATCTGTTTTCAAGAGGCTCCATATAGGGATGAACAGCACTTTTTTAAAGTCTAATCTATCCAAAGATTGGGAACCGTAGATGTAAGCACCCGTAATTGGATGTTCTTATGAATTGCCTTTTCCGGATGGTTCATAGACATTCTCGCGCAATTATTTGGAGTTTGTTCGATGAAGTACGTGGTTTTAGTTGGGGACGGGATGGGCGACTATCCTGTGGCAGCGCTGGGCGGAAAAACACCGCTGCAGGCGGCGAAGGCTCCGACGATGAGACAAATTGCCGGACTGGGTGAAACCCGTCTGGTACAGACGGTGCCGGAAGGCATGCCGCCCGGCAGTGATGTGGCCAATTTGGCCCTGCTCGGCTACGACGCGGCGAAGAACTATACCGGCCGTGCTCCTATCGAGGCCGCCGGTGCGGAAATCCCGATGACCCCCTCGGATGTGGCGTTTCGCTGTAATCTGGTGACGGTGGTCGACGGGGTGATGGATGATTATTCCGCCGGACACATTACCACGGAAGAGGGGCAGGCCTTAGTGCAGTCGCTCCAATCAACCCTGGGCCGTGAAGGACTCACCTTCCATCCCGGTGTACAATACCGCCATCTCCTGATTTGGAATGGCGGCCCGGCGGCCTGCGCATGCAATCCGCCGCACGAGATCTCGGACAAGCCGGTGGAAGGAAACCTTCCGGCAGGAGATCGACAGGATGAAATCCGCGAACTGATGGAACTCTCGAAGGAAGTTTTTGCGAATCATCCGGTGAATCAAAAGCGTATTGCGGAAGGCAAAAAGCCCGCAACGCAAATCTGGCTGTGGGGGCAAGGCAATGCCATGCAGCTGGACTCGTACCAATCCCTCTACGGTCTGGGCGGCGGCGTTATTTCCGCAGTCGACCTGCTGAAAGGGATTGCAAAACTGGCCGGTTTGGAAGCACCCGACGTTGTCGGTGCGACCGGTTTCCTGGATACGAACTACCAGGCAAAAGTAGACGCCGGGCTTGAGATACTGGAACGGGAAGATTTTGTCTTCATCCATATCGAAGCCCCGGACGAATGCGGGCACATGGGTGACGCACAGTTAAAGACGCAGGCGATCGAAGAGTTCGATGCCAAGGTATGCGCGCCGGTTTTCCAATGGTTGGAAGAGCGGGGCGAGGAATACACGTTGATGCTGTGCACTGATCACCGTACACCGGTTGCCCTCAAGGGGCATACCTCCGAGCCCGTTCCCATGGCCGTCATGACAGGGCCAGTGGGAGAACATAATGCGCAGGCTGCGTTCGACGAAAACGTCAACGCCGGAAATGCACAGTGCATGGCCTGCGAATGGATACAACAAATACTAAACGCATCATCCGAACGATGATGGAAGAATGGATTTTGGACTACTGAATTTGAATTTGCCTTAAGGAGGCATTGAGATAACCCATTTTAAAGAAACGCGGATCCAGTAATCCATTCTTCCAGCCCTTTCGGATGCGAAAGGACTAGAAATTGAGCTTAATTAAAAAGATCGCTTCGGTGTTCGGCAAAAAGGACGAGCCGAATCACAAGGAAGCCTCGAAACAACAGAAGCAATCGTCCGCATCAAAAAAGAAGCAACCGATCAAGCCTCATCAGGAGGAATGGCGTCCGGGCTCGGAGAAAAAGCCGCGCCCGCAACCGCGCCGTCAAGGCCAGGGTGGCGGGCAGCGTCCCCCGCGGAAGTCGAGGGAAGACGACCGCCCGCAGGCCGAGCGTAAACCCCGGCCGCCGCGCAAGCCCAAGGCGGCAGATGAGCCTTTTGTCCTGACGGCGGAAGAGCAGGAGCGGATGAAGGAGTTCCGTCCTGAAGAAGAAGATCGTCGTCTGGCGTATGAGCAACGGCTTCGGCAGAGAAGAGGTGCACGCCCCAGCTCCGATAAGCCACCGCGGGAGCCGCGCCGCAAGCCGCGCCCCGATGGAGAGCGCAAGCCGCGGGGTGAACGTACGCCGCGCCCCGAAGGCGAAAGGAATCAACGCGAGCGCGAGCCACGTCCTGATAACCAGTTTGCACCGCTTCCGAAAGGGGAGCCGATACCCAGGGCAGAAGAAACGCCATGGGACGCTTCCGAGTTCACCATCGCGCCCGAAGAGGGAAAGATCCGTTTCCATGATCTGGATCTGCATCCCCGGTTAATGCGCAGTATCCATGCGCTGGGCTGGCTGTATGCCACGCCGATCCAAGGGGAAATCCTGCCCGGCACGCTTAAGGGCAGAGATATGGCGGGCCGTGCGCAGACCGGTACCGGCAAAACGGCTGCATTTCTGATTTCGATCATTAATCACTGCCTGAAAAACCCGCTGCAGCAACAGAGTGCGGGCTGTCCGCGCGCGCTCATTATTGCGCCGACGCGCGAGCTGGCCATGCAGATTGGTGCGGACTCCGAGGGGCTGAACCAGTTTACCGGCCTACGCACCGTGGTGCTCTACGGCGGCATGGACTACAACAAGCAGCAGCGCGAACTGGAAGACAACCAGATCGATATCGTGGTTGCCACACCGGGCCGCCTGCTCGATTTCGCGAGCAAGAATGTTGTGAAGCTGGCCTTCACTGAAATCATGGTGATTGACGAAGCCGACCGCATGCTCGACATGGGCTTTATCCCCGACGTGCGCCGCATCATCTACAAAACGCCGCCGAAGGAAAAGCGCCAGACCGTGCTTTTCAGCGCGACCCTGTCGGACGATGTGATGAAACTGGCCGCGGCATGGATGGTTGATCCCGAGCGCATTGATATCGAGCCGGACCAGGTGGCCGTCGATACGGTTGACCAGAAGGTCTTCATTGTGACCGACGACCAAAAGTTCCAGCTGCTCTACAACATCATCAAGCACGACAAGCCGGAGCGGATCCTCATCTTCACCAACCGCCGCGACCAGGCCGAACGTCTTTCTGAAGACCTCGACCGCTACAGTCATAAGTGCGAAATGCTTTCCGGTGCGGTGACTCAGAAGAAGCGTATGCGCATTCTGGAGGACTTCAAGGCGGGCAAGGTCAAGGTGCTTGTCGCGACCGACGTTGCGGGTCGTGGCATCCACGTTGATGGACTCAGCCACGTGGTCAACTTCAACATTCCTGAAAACCCGGACGACTATGTTCACCGCATTGGCCGTACGGGCCGCGCCGGCGCCTTGGGGCAGTCGATCACCTTCGCCTGCGAGATGGAGTCATTCGAGCTTCCCAAGATTGAAGAGCTGCTCGGCATGGAGCTTAAGTGCCTCATGCCGACGGAAGAAATGCTTGAAGAGCTACCGGCAGCTCCGCCGCGCAAGCATCGTCCGCGCACCGGGGGTGGCAGCCGCCCAGGAGGGCACCGCCCGCAAGGTGGAGGACCGCGTAGGTCCGGTGGGGGTCCGCGCCGTAGCGGCGGAGGACACCGGCCTTCCCGCTAATCGGGTCCGACCCAAGCTAAAGCCGCCGGGACCGTTAGGTTGCCGGCGGCTTTTTTCGTGCGCAGGTCCTGAATTAGAAAAACCGCCCCGATCTGCGGCGGAAGAGCCTTCTGTTAGACTTCTTTTCTTCCGCCGGCTCTGCGGTTGTTTGCGAAGCCTCCCCTTCTGCATCCATCCCTTCCTCATCCGCCACGTTCCCGGACGTCCGTCCGGTTACGCTGCCCAGGGTCCCGAAAGTCAGTGCGCCTGCTCCCTTGAGGGCATCGCCGGCAAATCCGGTTGCGCTGGAGACCGAGCCGATAATGGCGTCATAGAAGGCGACCCATAGGTTGGACGCCGCCTCGCCGAGACTGGTGCCGCCTTCCGCCTTGCCCATGTCCGTCATTTCAATATTGGGCAACGGAATCGGAGCCGAGGGCAGGGCGGAAAGCTTGGCACGCACCCGTCCTCCATTGACTAGCAGATGTTCAATGATCACCTTTTGAGCTTCGGTTTCCCCGGCTTGTGATTGCATTTCTGGCGGCGGCTCTTCTTGTCCTGTGTAGTTCTTTCGTCGGGCAATCGCTTTTTCGATTTCAGTCTGCAACACCTTGATGTTGTCCGTGGTTATTTTCCGTTCGTAGGAGATGCGCGGTTTGTCGATAAGAATGTCCCTGATCAGTAATGTATCCAACTGGAGTGAGTCTGTGTCGATATCCATCCTGAACAGTTCGACCGTAACCAGGTGTTCATTAGCGAAGCCCTTCGGATTCGACACCTGCAGGTGGGTCATTCGAATCGTTCCGTCCAGCGGTCGAGCGATGAGGGTTTTAAAGGCAATCAGCTTCATGGGCCCATCCACCGAGGTCTCGACCACCGTGGTGCCGTTGGTGGTCTGATCCTCTTTTTTTCGCAATGGATTGAGCTTTCTCAATGAGATTTTATCCATGGTGCCGTCAAGAGTCGGAAGATGGAATGAATCCGATGCAGGCGCATTGGTCTCTGCCGGAAGGGACAGGTTCATAGTGAAATTGGTTACGATCAGCATTTGCAAAACGACCGCTTGTTCGGACAGCGGGATGGGCTTCGGCCCTTCTCCGGACATCGCCGGTTCCTTGGGAGTGGGGGCTCCCTCGGTTTCCGACACCGGGGGCACGAAGCCCATCAGCGTATCCTTCAGTTCGCTGGCATTGCCACTTGTTTCCGTCTGCTCGAGATAGATCGTGGGAGCATTGACGAAGACTTCTTGAATGACGGTCTGCGGCGCAAAGATGGAGCCCGGCTCCAGTGTGATATCGATGTTGGCGAGGTGGAAGAGATTGCTGGCAACAAATCCAGCCGGGTTGGGGATAGTCATCTCTTTAAGTTGTATACTTCCATCAACCAGATTGGCCGAAATAGAGCCAATGCCCGCCAGCATGCGGGGCTCGAAAGATGCATTCGTCGCCGTGGTGTCCAGCAACTTAATCTGTATGTCATCCACCAGCAGGTTGCGCAATGCAACGGGCGGCGGGCGATCCGCAGTTACTTCCGGCTCGGCTTCAGCCGGCATGTCGGGTGCCGGTTCAATCGAGGTGTTGGTTGATGTGGCGGTGAACGTCGCGGCAATCTTCATAAACTCGGCCACGGTGTCCGTCTGCGGGTTGTGTTCCAGATAGGCGTACGGACGGATGACTTGTAGATCGTGAATGAAAACCGTGCCGGAATAGAGGCTCTCCGGCTCCAAAACGATGTCGATGGCGTCGAGCGTAAACAGGGTGGGGGTGTCCAGCAATGCCGGGTTGCCGACGTGCAGATTCCTCAGGTTTACCGTGCCGTTGGTCATACTGACCGAGAGCTGCTCAAAGCCGACATTCATATCCAAACGGGGATCGTCGGTGTTGGCCAAGTGGCCCTGAACCTCGTTGATGACCAGCGATTCTACGATAACGATCTTCGGCCCCTTCTCCTTTTTATTTTGGGCTTTCTTCTCTTTTTTCTTCTGTTTCTTCGCCAGCTTTTTCGGGTCGGGGGGAGGCGGAGGTGCCGAGGGGTCGTATCCGACAAATTCCTGAATATTCAGAAGGAATTCGGTAAGGTTGTCCGTGGCGGAACTCTGCTCATACGTAAAGTACGGACTGTTGAGTTCCACCCGATGCACGACCACGGTTTGGCTGAATATGGAACCCATATCCATTGCAATATCCAGACTGGACAGCGATACTACATAGCTTCTTCCGAATGCCTCTTGGTTGGCGATCTTAAAATCGGAAAGGTGGAGGGTTCCATTACGGGGATTGATGGACAATTCATTGATCGTCAGCGGCGCTCCCAGCGCCTTCGATCCCACCTTTTCTGCCACCAGCTTCACAGTCGGACCCAGCCAGAATAGAAAGACACAGAGCAACAGTATAGCGAGTGCCGTAACGATGACGAGCGTGACACCGGCAATTTTTTTTACTTTCATCAGGAACCCCGTTAGACTTTCCCTCTTAAGGGTTGCACCCTAACCCAGACCCTCCCATTTGGGAAGCCTTGGGGTGCATAAAAGAGTAGATTCCGCTGTTGGGAACCGCCCCGTCGAAGACCGCCGAACTTTTTAAATTTACCGCTTGCACGCCCTTGGGGGCATCGGTATCTTCCACATCCTCTTTTCTCACATCGCTCGGGTGGTGAAATTGGTAGACACGCAAGGTTGAGGGCCTTGTGGGCGTTATAGCCCGTGTGGGTTCGAATCCCACCTCGAGCACCAAATTTGAAAGGCCAGTCATTGCGATTGGCCTTTTTTGTTGGTGCGGAGCGAGACTTGAGCTTGCGATAGCAGTGACCACAGCAAGCGGCGCTTTATCCAGTCGTGCCAGACCCGGGCGCGGATTCGGAATGCACTTTCTACGGCCTGCTTAGTCTGGGTGGTCCATGGAATCCTTATCGCTTCGGCGATCGGCTGCCGTTGGCGCAGGCCATCTTTTCTGCTCGCCGGAGAAGCTCCTGATTTGCAAGTATCCAACTCTGCTTCATCCGTGGCGATTTGCGGTTGGTGCCTATTCACAAATTACTTTGATGGGGAATGACAATGGGATCATTTATTAAGGGCATCTGCCACTTCGGCCTTTCGGTTGCTGATCTTGAGGAATCGATTGCGTTCTACACCGAGGTCCTGGGCCTGGAGATGAACGAGCGCCGGGAAAAGGATGCCTTTTTCCAAATCGGCGAAGACGATGTGCTGGCGCTCATCCAGTATCCCGGCGGCGCGGAACGGTTCGATACTGAAATGCGGCCGCAGAAATGGGGAAAGGCCTTTACCCATTTCGGTCTGGCAGCGGGTTCCGTGCAGGAGGTTTTCGAGTTTCAGGAACACCTGAAGGCCCGTGGCGCGCGTATTGTGAAGGAGGCCTACGAGCGCTGGGACGGCGCGAGTTTCTATTTCCTCGATCCAAATGGCTACACGCTTGAGTATATCTTCTTCGATCCAAAGGCGTAGATGCCTGTTGTTCGTCCCGCCCGTACCCATGGCCCAATCCGGACTTTTGCCTGAACGTTGGCCGCGAGGGGGAAAAGAAAAAGAGCCTGCCTTTCGGCAGACCCTTGGAAATATTACTTATAATGTGGCGAGAGTGACGAGACTCGAACTCGCAACCTCCAGCGTGACAGGCTGGCGCTCTAACCAATTGAGCTACACCCCCACAAAGGAGCCGACATAGTATTGATTTCCGTTGTACGCGCAAGACGAAATTATTACTTTTTTCATGTGTTCAGCAAACCGGCCATCGGTTGTGGCTTTCAGCGGAAACCATGTGCGGATCGAAGGTGATTCCAGGGATGGTTTAACCGCTGCGTACTTCATGAAACGAAATGTTATTTCCTTAGGGCAGGGCTAGCAGACATTGCCATTATTAGATCGAGCGTTGGGCTTCCATTTTTTCAGATGCACATCTAGAGTACCGTGGTTTGAAGGAAACGGGCGGATCCTGGTCCGATCTATACCGGATTCGGAACAGGACGATCAAAGCCATGCAATAACCACGGTACAGCCAGATGGATTTTATCTTTAAATACATAGTCGTTTTTATAACCAGCCTCGTCGCCGCATGGTTGCTGGTGCCCTGGGTCAAGCGGTTGGCTCCTACTCTGGGCCTGGTTGATGAGCCTGATGAAAGGCGCATCCACAAGGTGCCGATTCCCCGCTGCGGCGGCATTGCCGTCTTCCTTGCCACCCATCTGGCCCTGCTGGTGGTCTTTTTCGGGCCGTGGCGAAGGCTGGAAGGCGCCACCCAGCTCGGAGAGTGGGGGCTGATCCTGACGGGTTCCCTGCTCCTGTTGCTGATCGGTATCTACGACGACCATCGCGGTATGCGGGCCTGGTTGAAGCTTGGCGGTCAGTTGGGGGTTGCCTTGATCATGTTTTTCGGCGGATTCTCGTTCGAGGCGTTTCTAGGGATCAAGCTGCCTTTCATCGTCAACATGGGTGCGACGCTCTTCTGGTTTGTGTTACTAATCAACGCCTTCAATTTAATCGACGGCATGGACGGCGCCTGCGCCGGGCTGGGATTGATCGCCAGCGCGGGCCTTGCAGGCATGCTGCTGTCGCTCCACCAGCCGACGGATGCGTTGGTGCTGGTGGCCTTGGCGGGGGCCTGTATGGGTTTCCTGCGCTATAATTTCAATCCCGCCACGATTTTCCTGGGCGACTGCGGCAGCATGTTTATTGGATTCATGCTGGCGGCGGTTTCGTTGAAGGCCAACGTAAAGCAGTCGATGCTGGTTGCTCTGCTGGTTCCCCTGCTGGCGGTGGGCGTACCCGCGTTCGATGTGATTTTAGCGGTTTGGCGCAGAATTGTCCGCAAGCTCATTTCGCGGCTTCGAAAGGATGGCTTGGCCACGAAGGTATTCGGGCCGGACCTGGACCATATCCACCACAAGCTGATGCGCAGCGGTATGACCCAGCGCAAGGCGGCGGTGGTGCTTTATGGCACGGCCATTCTTATCTGCGTGCTGGCCCTGGGAACCACGGCCTTGCATTCAAACCGTGTTGCGATGCTGATGATCGGGATGGTTCTTGTGTTGCATGTAGCCGTCCGTCAGGTCGCCCAGGTTGAGTTGTATACCACGACGCAACTGGTGCTGCAGGGGATTCATCGCCCGAGGAATGTGGTCAGCATGCTGGTGGCCATCTGCTGGGACATCAGCTGTTTGCTGCTGGCCACTTACGTGGTATTTGCGATGGTACTCCTGCAATCCTTTTCACTGTGGCAGGTCGGACTATGCGTAACGATTCCGTTTGCAACCATCTACTTCTACAACATCTATAAAACGGTATGGACCCGGTCGCGAGCCGCGCAGGTGTTTGTGCTGGTCCTTCAACTTGTTGCAGGCGAGGTTCTGGCCTATGTGGCCCTTTTATGGGCCACCACGCTGACCTCTCTCGAACTGCTGATGGCTTTGGTTCTTCACTCCCTGATTGCGGGGATCGGCATTGTCGGCGGTCGGGCCTCCTTGCGGGTGGTTCGTGATTTAAGCGCATGGATGCGGGGGACCGCTACGTCCGGTCAGGATATTAAAACCCTCATTCTGGGGGCCGGCGAAAATGCGATTCTCTATCTGCGCCAGGCCTCGTTCGAGGATCAGCAGAAGGCGCCGAGGAGAGTGATAGGTTTGATCGATGACAATCCTGCGTTACACCGCAAAGTCGTATTCGGATATCCGGTTCTCGGCACCTTTGCCGAGCTCGAACAGATCATCGATAGACATGGCGTCGATGAACTTATCTTTACCCACCATTACGGCGATGAATTGCGCGCAAGCATTCTGGCGTTGCAACCGAAATACGATCTGATGATACGCGACTTTGTCTTCGTGCTCAGGGACTTAAATCACCAGGGAGCTTGCCGAGGCGTTGTAAAACCGTATTCCGTGAACGAGATGGATTGCCGGAATCTTTGCCTCCATCCTGATCATCTTGGGATTAATCGGGAGCCCACAGTACCCGGCGAAAGCCAAACGGCGACCGCCCTCGACTAGCATCCCGGCTCACTCGCGAATCTGCCCTTTGCCCTGGATGACAAACTTATAGGTTGTCAGCTCTTCAAGCCCCATCGGACCGCGCGCATGCAGCTTGTCTGTGCTGATGCCGATTTCCGCGCCCATGCCGAATTCGGCCCCGTCGGTAAAGCGTGTCGAGGCATTGACGTACACCGATGACGAATCGACCTCGGCCAGGAAGGCTTTCTCCGTCTTTTCGTCCTGTGTTACGATGGCATCGGAGTGGCCCGAACCGTATTGGTTGATATGTCCGATGGCCGCATCGACGTCATCCACCACCCGGATCGCCAGCACCATTTCAAGATATTCCTCGTACCAGTCATCCTCTGTGGCGGGCTTGGCCGATGCAATCAGGTTGCGGACAGCTTCATCGCCGCGGATCTCCACGCCGCGTGCCTCAAGGATTTCTCCCATTTTAGGCAGAAACTCGCCCGCAATATCCTTGTGGACCAGCAGCGTCTCCATCGCGTTGCAGACACCGGGGCGCTGGCACTTTGCGTTTTCCGCGATCCGCCAAGCCATACCGAGATCGGCGGTCGCGTCGATGAAGGTATGGCAAACGCCTTTGTAGTGCTTGATCACCGGCACATGCGACAGTTCCGTTACCGCCTTGATCAGGCTCTCTCCGCCACGCGGAATGATCAGGTCGAGATAGTCGGTCATCTGGCACATCACTTTGACCGCCTCGCGATCGGTCGTGGGAATGAGCTGGATAGCGTGGGCGGGCATGCCTTTCTCGCGGCCACCCGCCTGCATGGCCTTGGCGATCGCCAGGTTGGAATGGATGGCCTCCTTGCCGCCGCGCAGGATGACCGCATTGGATGTCTTGAAGCAAAGGGCCGCTGCATCGCAGGTCACATTGGGGCGCGATTCAAAGATGATGCCGATGACGCCGATCGGTACGCGGACCTTGCGGATTTCCAGCCCGTTGGGGCGGTTCCACGTACTGATCTCGTCACCGACCGGATCGTTCAATACCGTCACGTCGCGCAATCCCTTGATCATCCCGTCGATGCGCGCATCGGTGAGCTCCAGGCGGTCGAGCATGGCCGAGCCGAGTCCGGCTTCCTTCCCGGCGGCCAGATCCTTGGCATTCTCTGCCTGGATGGCGGCGCGCTGGGCATCCAGTTCAGCTGCCATTGCCTCGAGAATCGCATTTTTCTTCCGAGTGGAGAGCTTTGCCAGTTCACGACTAGCCACTTTGGCATCCGCGCCGATTTTCAGTATGAGTTCCTTAACGTCCATCTTTATTTCCTTCCTTAAAGTATCACCATGTTATCGCGGTGGATCACCTCGCCGGTTTTTCCGTTGGTAGACTGGCTCTTTAGTGCCACGATTTCTTCGCTCGAGCATTCCACCAGTCCCCGTGCAAGAGTCCGTCCGTCCGTACCGTGAATGTCGACCATGGCCCCCAGCTTGAACCGGCCTTCAACAGAAACCACGCCGATCGGCAACAGGCTTTTACCCCGGTCGAGTGCCTTGGCGGCGCCGTCGTCAACGACCAGATGGCCTTCGGCACGGTTGAAGAAGGCGATCCATCGCTTGCGTTTCGAAATAGTGCCTTCCTTCGGGAAAAGCAGGGTGCCTTCATCTTTCCCGTCGAGAATGCGTGTCAGGACGTCGGTTTTGCGTCCGTTGGCAATGACCACTGGAATGCCGTTGTGCGCCGCAATCTGGGCCGATTCGAGCTTGGAGGCCATTCCTCCGGTGGAAAGCGGATCCTGCTTGTCGGCTACCAATTCCAGCACCTCATCGTCCACCTCTTCAATAAAGCTAACACGGCGCGTCTTGCCGTTTCCATCCGGCTCCCGCAGTCCGTCGGTTGAGCTGAGCAGGATCAACGCATCGGCATCGACGAGAATGGCTACCAGGGCCGCAAGCACATCGTTGTCGCCAAACTTGATCTCCTCCGTGGAGACCGCGTCGTTTTCATTGATGATGGGGATAATCCGGTTGGCGACCAGGTTCAGCAGGGTGTTGCGGGCATTGAGATGGCGTTCGCGCTGCTTGAGCCCATCGTGTGTAAGCAAGACCTGTCCAATGCCGCACTTGTTGGCTCCGAAAAGCCCGTCGTAGATGCTCATCAAGCGGATCTGTCCGACCGCTGCGGCCATCTGCAGGTCGGCCATGGCCGTGGGGCGCGTTTTCAGGCCGAGCGCCTCCAGCCCCGCGCCGACGGCACCGGACGAAACGAATACGCCCTCGCCGCCACCGTTCTGAAAGTGCGACAGTTCGTCGACGAGCAGTTTCAGGCGTCGCTTGTCAGGGCGCCCCGAGCGCTGTACCAGCACCTTGCTTCCGGCCTTCACGACCACCCGCTTCGCATTCCTTAGCGCGTCCCTGTGTTGGTTCTGAGTCATAATCGCTTTATCCTGCGTTAAAACAGAGCAAGGTGCTACCACATAGGTATCTTTTTGTCGAGGGAGGGCATCTATCGTGTTTTCTTCGGGATCGCGTTGCGCTACGGTATCGAAATGCGAATTACGAGCGGCATCTTGCGGAACCGGCGGGTCAATGTACCGAAACAGGAAGTGCGGCCCACCATGGAGTCGGTTCGCGAAGCGGTATTTTCATCGCTGGGCGGCAGGTGCGAAGGTCTGAATGTGCTGGATCTGTTTGCCGGGTCGGGAGCGCTTGGCCTGGAGGCCTGGAGCCGGGGCGCGGCCGCCGTAACGTTTGTGGAAAAGCATCCGGTCGTGTGGAAGAATCTACAGCAGAACATCGCCGTGCTCGAAGAGGAAGGGTTGGGCAAGGTGGCCTGCATCAAGGCGGATGCCATCCGCTGGCTGGAGCGGGGAGGGGAACGGTTCGACCTGATTCTGGCCGATCCTCCCTATGATCTGCCCGATGCCATGCTCCTGACCCTCGAGGCCATTGCCCACCATTCGGTTTTGACAGAGGGCGGAATGCTGGTGTACGAGTTGCGTTCATCGGGAGTGGTCCAACTTCCGGACGGATGGAACGTTATGCGCGATAAGACCTACGGTAAGACCCGCGTCATGACACTGCAATTGAACCCAGAGGATGAACAATGAACGAAGCGGCTATTTGTGCAGGAACCTATGACCCCCTTACCATGGGCCATCTGGACGTTATCGAGCGCGCATCGCGTATTTTTCCGCGCGTGGTCATCGCCGTGGCGACCAATCCGGGGAAGGATCCCCTGTTCACGCTCGAGGAGCGGATGGACCTGGTCAAAAACTCGATTGCGCACCTCGACGGCATCGAAGTCGACAGCTTCGATGGACTGCTGGTCGACTTTACCGAAGCGAAAGGTGTGCGCGTCATCGTGCGCGGCCTGCGGGCTTTTTCCGACTTTGAATACGAGTTTCAGATGGCCCTGACCAACCGGAAGCTCAAACCCCGGATCGAAACCATCTTCCTGATGCCAAAGCAGGACTACAGCTACGTCAGCTCCAGCAACGTCCGCACGGTGGCCTCGCTCGGCGGCGACATCTCCCAATTCGTTCCGCCACCGGTCCAGCGGGCGCTCGAAGCCCGGTTCGGATAAAAGTCCGTCGGCCGGAGAATACCTAAAAACCCGGTTGATTTCCCCGAGGGGAGTGTGTAGCTTTCCCGACTCGTTCCACTTTAGGAGAGGTGTCTGAGTGGTTTAAAGAGCTCGCTTGGAAAGCGTGTGTGCGCTTAATCGTGTACCGAGGGTTCGAATCCCTCCCTCTCCGCCATTTTTTTGCATGGGACGCTGTGGGACGACCGTTTGTAGGGTGGGGGCCGAGACCCCGCCATTCCGGACCGCACCTTTTGCCACCTAATCGCGATCATGGATCACGGCTACACCCATGCTACTACCTCTCTCCGCCAATTTTATTCTTTGCGATCGGGGTGCGCATGGCCCTACAGCCATACCGGTCATTCTTTCGTTTCATTCATAAAACGGGTTGACTGAAGGGTGCGTTTACCTATACTTCGCGATCTTGTTTTTTACGGCGACTTAGCTCAGTTGGTAGAGCAGCGGATTG
>CAXMPN010000013.1:0-537 GCA_964195195.1 Pontiella sp.
CCGGTCCGCATTCATAAACCGGAAGGCGCTCTCTTTCTATGGCTCTGGTTTCAGGATCTGCCCTGCACCAGTGCCCAGCTGTATGATCGGCTCAAGGATCGCAATACGCTGATCATTCCGGGGCATCATTTTTTCCCGGGACTCCAAAACGAATACTGGCAGCACAAGCATCAGTGCATCCGCGTCACCTATGCGCAGGACGATGCCGTCGTGCATGAGGGCGTCCGGATCATAGCCGATGAAGTGCGAAAGCTATACGGGTGACCCCGTCCGGGCCGTGGGTTAAAGCCTGGCCACCTATTCAGCCGTTTGGACGACCCGTAAAAACGAGGGAACCTGGAACGACCCGGGATTTACTGGGGATCAACCAACTCCGTTTCCGGAAAATTCTCGATCCATTCGTACCATTTTGCGAGGTATCCATCGACCAAAGCCAATTCACTCGGGTGATCCTTCCCTTCGATCGTCCGCCCCCACATATTCCATTGGTTGCCGAGCTGATCGGTCATCACCAACGGGCTCTCCGAGGTAATTTTA
>CAXMPN010000013.1:547-18277 GCA_964195195.1 Pontiella sp.
ACCCGCTTGTAGGCCCCGATCTGATACTGATTCTGCAGCATCAAGAGGATGGGCGTTTCGGCAATCTCGGTTTGAATCAGCGACTTGGTCTCTCCGATTGACTCGATCGTAAAGGCCACCGGGGTTTCATCGATTCCAGGAATCAAGCCAAAGACCAGGGTATAACCCGGCAACAGATCTCGCTTGGGATTCGGTCTCGGATCCGTAATGCGCGCTAAAAACTCGGGATTAAACGTCGCACGGGTAGCCATCCGGCCCGCTCGACCGTGAGGACGCATACGCATCTCCTCCGTGGAGACCGCAACCGTCGTGTAGGGGTGATCGCGAACCCAGTCGCCCCATGAGGAAAAATAGACCCGGATCCGTTCCAGCTTGGTCCCCTTCAAAGGGCCTTCAAAGGCTTCCCCGACGAAGGGGTACCAGAGGCTGCCCGTCTGAAAATCGATGCCGTACCAAGTCCCGTTTTTCAAACCGCGCGGCCGCATGTCGATGACCGTGCCCGGCACCGTCGCAAGAAAGGCGGCGCCACCATTACAGGCCTCACACAGGTTCACGATGATCGGCTGTCCGTCGAGGTAGTCGTTCGCCGCGTGATAATTGGCCATCAAGTCCCAGGGGTAGGCACGTGCTTCATCGCCCAGGATCACCCCCAGGACGGTATCCTCCGCCCGCATGAATTCCGCCTTCGCGGGCCGGACATGCGGCGGATTGTTCAAAGGCAGGTTGAATTCGCGGATCAGCTTCCAACTCAACTCCGGGAATTCCGGCACCGCCGGCTCAAAGATCGTCGTGTTCTCCGCAACCACATCGGACACAACCGGCGCCACGGCTGACTCGGGTTCGCCTTTGCTACAAGCCAACAACAGAAATAGACATCCACACGCGATCAACGGTTTACAAAGTGAGTTAGGCAGCATCGTATTCCTTATTTAAGTGATAGGAATCGCTTTGCAGGCGATTCGGGCACTCGCCCCAAAAGGTCGTTCTGGAGCGCAGTTAATAGGAAAAGATATAGTGGCTGGCCGAATTTTTGTCAAGATGGGGTGCTGGCCTGTCCGGGGCAGAACGTGAAACCAACTGCCGCGCACTAAGAAGGCCACGGATGCCTATCCCGTATTTTTCATGGCGGCGGCGATCCCGGCGATGGTTACCATCAAGGCGTCTTCCAGCACGTCCACCTTCTTTGAATCGTTGTTCTTGATACGGCGCAGCACTTCGCCCTGAAGCAGGTTGAGCGGATCGGCATAGGGATTGCGCACAAAGACGGACGCCCGAAGCACCTGCCGTTCTTCTTCGACGGGCAGGTCTTTCACAATATGTGCTGCCGCATCCATGGTGGCTTGCAGCTTGGCCCGCAGCTCTTTGCCGAGCCCTTTCACATCGTCGCTCGCGAGGCAGTCGTCGTAGTAGGCCGAAACCCGCAGGTCGGCTTTCGACAGGACCATATCGAGCATATCCATGAAGAAATAGAAGAAGGGCCATTGCTCGATCATTTCCCGCAACCGGGGTTCCTTGCCTTTTTCAATGGCGAGCTTCAGCGCGGCGCCTGTGCCAAGCCATGCCGGCAGCATCAGACGTATCTGCGTCCAGGCGAAGACCCAGGGAATGGCCCGAAGGCTTTCAATACCACCGCCCGCTTTCCGTTTGGCCGGCCGGCTTCCGATATAGAGGCGGCCGAGTTCCTGCTCCGGGGTAACCTGCCGGAAATAGTCCACAAACTTTTCGTGTCCGCGCACGACCCCGCGGTATTCACGGCAGGAAACGTCGGACATCAGTTCCATCAGATCGCGCCATTCCTGTTTCGGTTCCGGCGGGGGCGCGAGCGTGGCTTCCGCCACAGCGGAGGTGTATTGCATCAGGTTATGCACGGCGACTTCCGGTATGGAATATTTCTGCTGGATCACTTCGCCCTGTTCGGTCACCCGCATGCGGCCATCCACCGTTCCGGGCGGCTGCGCCAGCAGGGCATGTTCCACCGGGCCTCCGCCGCGGCCGACCGAGCCGCCCCGACCATGGAACAGGTTCATGCGGAGGGCATGTTTCCTGGCGACCTTCACGAGCGATTCCTGTGCCTTGTATTGCGCCCAGCTCGCGGCCAGTTTCCCGGCATCCTTGGCGGAATCGGAATAGCCAATCATCACTTCCTGATCGCCCTTGATATCGGCCTTGTACCATGGAATCGAAAAGAGACGATCCATCACATCCGGGCAATGGTCCAGATCGGCCAGCGTTTCAAACAGGGGAACCACACGCATCGGTTCCTTGATGCCGGCCTCCTTCTGCAATAGACGGACCGCAAGCACATCGGAGGGGCAGCTCGCCATGGAAATAACATAGGCACCCAGACCATCGGCCGGTAGCTCGGCACAGATACGCAGTGTATCGATCAGCTCCTGTTGGTCGGGAGTCAGCGGCATTTCCTTCGGCAGCAAGGGCCTGCGGCTCTGGCATTCGCGGATCAGGAATTCCTGCCGTTGTTCCTCAGTCCAATCCTTGTACGAGCCGAGACCCAGATACCCGGTGATGGCATTGAGTAGATCGGCATGGCGCGGCGCTTCCTGGCGGATATCCAGCCGCACCAGCGCAAGCCCGAAACAACCCACCCGCCGAATCAGGTCCAGCAGGCCGCGGTTCGCCACCAAGGCACCCTTGTTATCCATCAGGGACCGGTAGCAAATCTTCAGGGGTTCCAGTAGTTCCTCAACGTGTAGATAGATTTCTTCCGGTTCGGGGCCTTTGCCTCCCCGCAGCTGGGCTTCGCACCATTCCATGGTCCGCTGCAACTTGTTGCGCACGGTGCGCAGGTGAGCACGGTAGGGCTCGCGGACATCGCCAACCAGCGAGCGCAACTCCTCGTTGCACTGCTCCATGGAGTAGCGCTGAACGAGCTTGTTGACTTCCCGGTGGTAGAGGTCCGCTGCCATCCACCTCGAAAGCAGGCAAACTTCGCGCGTTACTTCCGCGGTGACGTTTGGATTGCCGTCCCGGTCGCCGCCCATCCATGAGGCAATCTTGATGGGACAACATGTCAGCGGCAGGGACTTGCCCAACGTTTGGGAGACCATGTGATCGAGCGTTTTCAGATAGCGGGGGACGGCGTGCCACAGATTTTCTTCGATAATCGCGAATCCCCATTTCGCCTCTTCAATCGGAGTGGGCCGAACGCGGCGAATTTCATCCGTTTGCCAGACACTGGTAATCAGGGTTTCCAAACTTTCGTGCGTTTCCTGTTTTTCGAACGGCGTCAGGTTGAGCCGGTCGCGTTGTGTGAGCAGATCGGAGATGCGTCCGTATTTTTGGATTAAGGTACGGCGTTTTACTTCCGTGGGATGCGCCGTGAGCACCAGTTCAATCTCCATGTTGCAGAACGTCTCGAAAATGGCGGTGGGGTCGATCCCTTTTTCCAGCAAGGAGGGCAACAGCTCTTCCAGCAGGTGGATCTGGTCCGACATGGCATGCTCGGCATGGTTTCGATGAACCCGCATCATATGGTTATTTTCGGCAATGTTTGCGAGATTGAGAAAGTGGCTGAATGCGCGGGAGAGCACCAGCATCTCTTCATCTTTGAGCGATTCGGTCAGGCTCCGCAGCTTGGTTTCCGCCTCTATGTTGTCTTCCCGGCGGGATAATTTTGAAAGGGCGCGGATTTCTTCGACCATGTCGTAGTAGCGTTCGCCGACCTGATTCTTCAGGGTTTCCCCAAGCAATCCTCCCAAGAGGCGGATATCCTCCCGCAGCGGTGCTTGTTCTTCTTTACGTGTAAACATAGTGGCCCTTAAAAATAACGAGTTGATTTAAAACGAAGCACGCACCTTAAGCCAGTTGACTGGGCCAGATCAATAAAACACGACGACCACCAAAATAATGCCGGGCAGCCGTGCGATTCGGGCACGCGCCCCAAATGGGCATCAGGATCATCGTAGACGAAGTGCGACAGCTTTACGGGTGACACGGTCCGCACCGTTAGTTAAAGTTCACCCACATATGTAACCATTTGGACGACTTATGAAAACATACCTGTACCTATTGCTGGCGACCGCTTCGGCCTGCTTCGCCCAAGAGACGGTTTTAAAGGGCGGCGCACAAATACAGGCCCCTATCCTGAAAGAAACCGACGATGCCACCGTGCTCGACCTCGGTTTCGATGTGCTGCGTATTCCCAAGAGCGAGATCCTGGCCACCTACGAAGATCCCCTCGCCGAGGGAACCGTACCCGTAGTCAGCAACCAGCTGTATACCGCCGCCGTTCCCGAACGGATTACCACTGCCGGGGCGGCCAAACTATATGCTCCCGCCGTGGTGCTCGTGAAAACGGCGGGGGGCCTCGGCTCGGGCTTCTTCATCAACAAGGACGGCTACCTGATCACCAACTTCCATGTCATCGCCGGCGAAAAAAAGATATCCGTCACCCAGTTCCTGCAGGAAGGCAAGATCCTGCGCCGCGTCGTGCACAAGGAGGTTGAAATTGTGGCCACCGCCCCCTTCCACGATCTGGTCGTGCTACGACTGAGGGAGCATGACACCGAAATCACTCCGGTTGTCTTTGCCCCCGGGGAAAAGCTGAGCATTGGCGAAACCGTGTTCGCCATCGGCAACCCGCTGGGCCTTGAGCGTACCGTGACGGAAGGCGTGCTGAGCCAAACGCACCGCAACTTTGGCGGCATCCTTTACCTGCAGGTGGATGCACCGGTCAATCCGGGCAATTCCGGAGGCCCCCTCTTTAATGCCCGCGGACAGGTGATCGGCATCATCAACATGGGCGTGGCCACCATGGAAGGATTGAACTTCGCCATCCCCGCCCGCCACGTCACCTACATCCTCAACCACATCGATGCCTTTGCCTACGACGCAGCCAATCCCGAATCCGGCTTTGTCTATCCGGACCCGCCGCGCCGTCCGGGCACGTTTTCAGCCGAACCCATGGAGACCGAACATGTTCCGATTCCCTAGAACTACCGTCCTGACCCTGCTGCTGGCCCTCCCGTTTGCCTCGGTCGCCCTCGAACGAACCGCCCTTATCCCCGCCGATGCGCCGATTTCGATCCGCGTTTCAAACGTCGCCGACTTCCTGTCCAAATTAAAAAAGTCCTCCGTGGGCCTGCTTTGGGCGGACCGCCAGTTTCAGGATTTCATCGGCCATCCCGATGCGGAAACCTGGGAGGAGTTGCTGTTCGATGGCGAGAAAACCGCCGAGGATGAAATGTATCTCGAGCAGTTGAAAATGCTCAAGGGCGAGGTAATCCTCACCTTCAACATGGAACAGGAAGATCCCTACATCATCGCCGCAATGAGCCAGGAAGACTTTCAGCGAAGCCTCGTGCTGGACGAAAAACTGGCGGAGGTCGGCGATGCCCCGTTCAGAATCATTCGGGATACCTTCCAGAATGTGGAGGTGATACAGCATATCGAAGCCGGCGGTACGCCGGTGGAGGACTCCTCATGGCAGGCGCACCTCAACCATACGCTGGTCATGGGCAGCTCCCGTGAATGGGTGGAGAAGTCGAGCATCCAGCTCAAGAAGGAGGCGGTGGAGGAACCGGAGGGGAATCCCGTGCTCAGCTTTAATCTGCCGCTGGCCGAGCTCATCCGCAACGAGTTGCTGAAAGAACAGGACGCCGCACCATCGCCGATGTCCCCCGACTCGGAAGTGCTGCTGGAATCGCTCGGGCTCATGGGCATCGAAAAGCTCACTACCCGCATCGAGCTGGAGGATACCAAAATGGTGGCGGACACCACCCTGGCCGCCACGAGCCTCGACAAGGGCATCTTCACCCTCCTCGACCTTCAGCCCACCGAGTTGCCGGCGGTCGGATTCATTCCGGAAAACATCGCCATGATGGAAGTCGGCCGCTTTAACCTGCTTCGCTTCTGGCAGGAAATCCCCACCGTCCTGTCGGTGGCCATGCCTTCCGCAAAGCCGCAGTTCGACATGATGCTGGCCCTGTTGCGCCAGCAAACGGGCATCGATGTAGAACAGGACCTGCTGGTCCATCTCGGCACCCGCTACTTCGCCTTCTCCTCCGTGGAAGGGGAAACCCTGCTATCGGTCACGGCCATCGACCTCCAGGACAGCCAGGCCTTCAAACACGGCCTCGAAACTGCCTTAGCCTCGCCCTCCCTGCAACCTCAGGTGGCTATGTTGCTCGAAACCATCGACTTCCTGGGCCACGCGCTGTATGTCAGCAAGAACACCCCCCCCGCCGAAGCGATTTCCTTCGCGGTCATGGGAAACTATCTGCTTTACGGAAGCCCCGATGCACTGCGCCAGGTCATCCGAAGCGAAAGCAGCGGAACGGCTCCCAGCACCGCCTTTGAACGCACCGAACTGGTCATGGGCCTGCGGCAGGCGGTTCCGCAAACCGCGTTCGGCTACAGCGCGGTGGACTGGAAGAAGTGCATGGCGGCCCTCATCCATGAACTGACCAAGCCGGACCGGATCCGGCTCATCCAGCAAAAATGGGCACTGCAGGGCGGCCCCCTGCCCCCACCCGACTTTAACAAGCTGCCTCCGTCCGACCACATCGCCTCGTTCTTCAATAGCACGTACCAGTACACCGAAAAAACGGGCGACGGCCTGCACCAGCGGATCATTTTGAAATACTGAGGCCACCATGAATTCCAACGTTTATGCCAGAACAGTGTGTTTAGATGAATCGACATCAAGGTCGAATGCTGATTTCCGATTTCCGATTTCCGGGTCTGCGACCGCGGCCGGTCAAAAAGACCAACGCAGCCAGCACGTGAGTCTCCCCATTGGGGGCACAACGTGCCTCCTCACGGGGAGTTCCGCCCATCACAATTCAAAATTCAAAACTCAAAAATACATCGTCGTCTTACTGGCCGCCGTTTTCCTGGGCGCATGCGTCCAGGCGCAGGTAAACGAAACACAGCGCTCCATCGGATTCCAGCCGCTGGAAATCTACACGTTCAAAATGGGCTCCTCCCGCCTGATCGTGACCGATGTCAATTCCGATGGGTGCGATGATATCCTCTTTGCCAACAACCATATCTCGCGGCTCGAAATCCTGCTGCGCAAACCCGATGCCGAGAACGCCGGCGATCTCCCCGAACTGAAGGAATGCTTCGACAGCCGGGGATTCATCGTCGACCAGGGCATCAAAGCCTTCCGCGTCGGCGACCTCAACAGCGATGGCCGACCGGACCTCGTGACCTTCGGAACCGCGATCGGGTTGCAGATCCGTTATCAGCTGGAGGATCATACGTTCGGCGAGCCCGAGCGCATTTTCGTAAAGGATCTCGCGACGGTCTCCACCATCCAGCTGGGCGAGATGAACGGCGATGGAGCGCTGGACATTCTCATATGCCGCCGCGATCAGGCCGATCTGCACTGGAACTCGCAGGAGCGGCCCTTCCAGCAAATGAAGACCCTGACCTTCTCAAGCGATACTTGCTACTATGGCGACATCATAGACATGAATGGCGATGGCACGCCGGATCTGGCCTTCCACTTCAACAGCGTCCGCAATCCGATATCGATTCACTATGGACGGGGACGGGGCCTCTACGGCATCGGGCAGCCGGTCGACCTGCCGCCACGGCAATACATGGATATTCTCCAATCCGAGGGCGCTGCCCCGCAGCTGGGCCTGGTGCTGCAAAACCGGCTCGCCTTCCGCACCTATGAATTCGAGGAAAAGGGACAGCCGGCCCTCATGGCCGCACAGGAAACCGCCCCGCGTCGTCTCGGGCTTGAAGGAACCAATAAAAAGTCGGAACCGGCCTGGGTGCAGGGCGACCTTAACGACGATGGATATGCAGACCTGCTCGTGGCCGCACCCGAGTTGAGCCGGTTGCATCTCTACCAGGGCCGGACCGATGGCCTCGATCCGGAACCGGTGCGGATCGATACCTTGTCCGAAGTGGAACGCATCTCGCGCATGGCCAATGGCGACATCCTCGTCATGAGCAAAAAGGAAAAAATCGCCGCCACCCATTCCGCCTCCGACCTGGAAGCCTTCCCGAAAATTCTGAATACGCCCGGTGATGTACTCGCCGGGTGCGCCGTCGAAGCCGCTAACGAAGCCTGGTTTGTCTGCAAGAACGATGAACGGAAGCTACAGCTCGTCTCCCTATCGACGGAAGACGACACCGTGTCGATCTATCCGCTTGAAATGCGCAACGAACCCGCCGACCTGCTCGCCTTTCGCCTGCCGGAGGGGAAAACCGGCCTGATCTTCTTCATGCCCTACGACACTCCGAAGATGAAGATCTTCTGCGAAGGCCGGCTGGAGGACCTCACCAGCGAATCGTTCCGCGCCCTCGCCCAGCCGCTCGCCCGGACCAACGTCCGTCTCGGCGACACCGGTGACGGAACCTCGCTGACCGTGTCGCAAGGGGCCATTGCCCGCCGCTTCGACTGGACCGGCGACCACTACGAAACCGTCCGGCAATACAACCCCGAAAACCCGCAGGGAGAACTGATCGCATCCTGCAGCTATCGACTGGCCGACGGCTCCTCCGGCACCATGTTCTACGACCGCAACTCCGGCGATCTCGTCTATTTTTCCGACCAGGGCGAGGCGTGGGGCAAGATCCATATCCCCGATGCCGATCCGACTATCTATGAACTGGTCCAGCTGCAAAACCAGGAACAGGACATCATCATCCTTTTCGACCGCACCGGCGTCAGCGAAATCATGGGCAACGGCACACGGCTCGAAGCGGTGGCCGCGGCCGAATATGTATCCCCTTCCGAAAACCCGCTGCTGGCCTATGCCAAACTCGTCCACCTCGGCCAGCCGCCCGAACCCATGATTGCCCTGATCGATGCCGCCAACCGCGCCATCGAGTTGATCAGCGAGGAAGACGGCAAACTCAGAATGGAACTGGCCTTCGAGGTCTTTCTCGTCTCCGACTTTGCCGACCTCGGCAGCTCCCGCGGCACGGAACCGCACGATCTCGAATCCGGCGATCTCAACGGCGACGGCATCGGCGATCTTGTCACTCTCAGCCAGGACAAACTACTCATCTATCTCGGCGAATAGGCTGCTGTTGTGGCGCTGCCCAGCAACGCGGAGTCGCAGGAATAAGCATCTCGTCGGACGCTGCGGTGTCATTTAATTTGAGGCAACTCGCCGCCGACTCCATGGTGCAATGATGGGTTGATTTTTGGGGTGCGAAGAGTAAAAAGAGCGGTAACGAGGTTACAGTTTATCGTTGAATTTGAATAAGACCGGGTGCGTTATCCGATTGATGAAGCTGTAGCTTTCATAACTACATGGGAGCCTTGCATGAACCGCCGATTAACAACCCTCCTTCTGTGCGCGATGGCCGGACTGCCTTTTGGGAGCTCGTCATTGGCCGCGAGTCCCCGACCGAACATCGTCATCCTTCTTGCCGACGATATGGGATTTTCCGATATGGGGGCATTCGGTAGCGAGATTAATACGCCCGCCCTAGATGCGCTGGCCACCAACGGCGTCCGTTTTACCCAATTCTACACGCATGCCAGTTGCTCACCCACCCGCTCCATGTTGTTGTCCGGAACAGACACCCATGTAAATGGTCTGGGCAATATGTCGGAATGGACCGCCCCCAATCAACTGGGTGTTCCCGGTTATGAAGGATTCCTGAATGATTCGGTGATGACGCTCCCTGAATTACTGAAGGAGTCCGGGTATCACACCTATATGGTTGGCAAGTGGCACATGGGCAAAGCACCGGACAAAATTCCGGCCGCCCGCGGATTTGAACGCGACTTCAGCCTGCTGGATGGTGGCGGGAATTACTGGGATATGCAGAACGTCATGTCTGCCTCGCCCAAATTGGTCTTCACCGAAAACGGTCGCTATCTGGAGAGTCTTCCCAAAAATTATTACGCGACGCGCACCTACACCGATAAGTTAATCGGATTTATCGATGAGCAAAGGGGAGACGGTAAACCGTTCTTTGCCTATGTTGCCCATCAAGCGCCCCACGATCCGTATCATCTACCGCGTGAATGGCGCACCCGGCACGTTGGTGAGTACGATAGGGGCTGGGATATCCTGCGTCAGGAACGTTTAACGCGCCAGATCGATTTAGGCATTATGCCTCAAGGCACGCAGCTCGCGGAACGGTTATGGTTTGTGCCCACACCCAGTGTGCTTGCCCCGGCTTCACTCGCCCTACTCGGAAAAAAAATGGAGTTATATGCCGGCATGGTGGAAAATATGGATTTCCATATCGGGCGGCTAATTAAGCATCTGAAAGAAATCGGCGAATATGACAATACACTCTTTATCGTGTTCGGCGATAATGGTGCGGAAGGCAGCGACCTATTCAAGATGATTACGGGAACAAAGGGCACCAAAGACTGGTTGCTGGCCGCGGCCAAATGGTCGCAGACCCATCCCAATGCATGGGGCGACCCTGGTTCTTTCGTCGGTTATGGCCCTATGTGGGCTCAGGTTTCAATGACCCCCTTCAGCCAGTACAAGGGTTTCCTTGCCGAAGGGGGAATTAGAAACGCTTTGATTGTGTCCGGCGCTGGCATCGAGCTCGAAAGGGGCTCTATAGATCATAACGTCATGCATACGGCTGACATCATGCCGACTCTGCTGGACATAGCGGGCATCTCCTATCCCGAAACAAAAAACGACAAAAAACTGCCGCCGCTGATCGGAAAGTCATGGGTAAATCTTCTGTCGGGGAAGACCAACCAGCTGCGTGACGAGAAGGATGTGATGGCGTGGGAGTTGTTTGGAAACCGGGCACTTCGAAAGGGCGACTGGAAATTGCGCTGGCAGTATAAATCGTTCGGCAAGGAGGATTGGGAATTATTCAATCTGATTGAGGATCCATCTGAACGCGTTGATGTCGCGGCCAAATACCCGGATAAAGTCGCCGAGTTGAAATCCGAATGGTCAGACTACGTTAAAGCAAACAACGTAATCATTCCCAGCCGATCCATGTTTGAAACCAATGAAGACACCATGCCGCCCCGTGTTCCGGATGACGTTGGATATCCTCCTCTGATTTATAAAAAACAGTTTGTGCCGCCCACTGATATGTTGGCGGATCCCAAATAAACTTATTTTACCCATCCATCAGAGAAGGAGTTTCGATTATGAACCAAAGCATTCAATTTCCAGGTCGGATTAAAAAGTTTTGTATGGTTTCGCATGGGATAAAAACGGGCATGGTCATTATTATTCTGGCTGTTACTCAGCAGGTCTCTGCCGAAGTGCCGCCGCGTTTCTACTGGAAAACCTTATCCGGAATGAATGTGGTACCGCTGATCAGTATGTCGGTTGAGGGAAATGCAAATCCGTTTGATCAATCTCATACTGTAGTTCCTGGGGCATCGTTCGAGGCGGATATGTTTATTGCCGGGTATGCAAAAATAATACCCGTATTCGACCGCACGACGATGCTCGCCCTACTTGTTCCAATGGGTAAATTGTCCAGTACAGTGAGTGGGGGGGGCGGCCTATCCACAACGGAAACTGCGCGAGGGTATGGAGACCCGCTGTTTGAATTCGACATCAATCTAGTCGGCCCTCCAGCCATTAGGAACCTTCCCGACTTGCTGAGGTACGAACCGAAATTTTCATTGGATATGGTGATCGATCTTGCATTTCCACTCGGCGAATACAATGAAGATCAATCCCTCAACATCGGCCAGAACCGTTGGTACGGGCGGGTGGGATTTCCGATCATTTATCAGATTGGGTCATGGGTGCCCGGGAAACGCACCACGTTCGAAGCATTCCCTTCCGTATGGTGGTTCGGGGATAATGATAGCTTTGGTGGCCAAACGCTGGAAAGCGATCCGTCCTTCGAGCTCGACCTCCATTTAACCCGGGACCTTTCCTCGGATTTATGGGGATCGCTTGATGCGGTGGTTTACGAGGGGGGTGCGCCTACCGTAAACGGGATCACCGGCGAATCCGTCAGCGCATTGTCCGTAGGGTTCACCCTCGGGTATCCAATTAATGATAGCCTGCAGTTGACGTTCGGCTATAAGTCCACAGTAGACAGTGAAAGCGGCAGCAATTCCACTGAACTGGACGGCAGCAGCGTGGTGATATCTCTCGTTTCCGGCTGGCATCCGTTACTGGAGGGCGTTAAGCGTCTCGATGGAGGCGAGTAGGAGGAAAGTTATCCGTCATTGGCCCGCTCCCACCATCAAACTAAAAACAGCGCCGCACCAAGCAAGCTTTAAACCCTGAGAAAAAGCTCGGAATTTACCATATCGACCGAAGCACGAAAATGAGGTCAGTCCGGAATACGAATACCGGTCGGCTTTAGCGGAACAAGGAGATGCACGCAATGGATCTAATACGTAGAGATGACCTGCCAAGGGGTGGGTTCGCAGGTGTTCGTGAATATAGAATTGTTACCGACGCTAAGCTCTTTGGCGAGGTAACGGATCCGGACGATGGCCCAGTGTGGCAATGGCAAACGCAGATCAGGGCCTAACCAGGCGATGCACCGGAGCTCACGTTTCACATTCGAGAGAAAAATTATGAGTAAAAAAAATCTATTGTGGATCAACGTTTTAATCATCCTCGCTATTGGTTATTTAGTGGCCGACAATCGCACCGCAATCACCATCGCTGACATTCAATGTGGAGATTGGGCGAAAATCACAAATTCCGATGGGACATTTTTTTACACCTCCTGGACAGATCACATGCTGGATAAGGAGATGAAGAATAAACACCAGGCATGGTTAGAAGAGAACGGGTTAAAAATTGAGCGCGTTACTGGATACGGAGTTCGAATTTCAAGAATCCATAAAATACGAGATAAACGTACCGAAGGAAGAATGCACCTTTTTGACACAGAAGAGACCGCCATCAGATTTGCCAAAGAAAGCGATATTCCTGACAAACAGATCATAATGTCGAACCCGCACCTGGGCTTTACGGTGAACACGCCCACCGAGTAGATCAAAGTTTATGCGCACCGTAAATCACCCATAACGCTGGCTCTACAAGGAAGGTATTGATGATATTTTCTAACCCTGTGATTCCGGGCTTTTATCCTGATCCGAGCATCTGCCGGGTGGGTCATGATTTCTATCTGGTTACCAGTTCTTTTGAGTATTTCCCCGGGGTTCCCGTATTCCACAGCAGAAACCTTGTGAACTGGGAACAGGTCGGACACTGTCTCACACGCAAATCGCAGCTTCCTCTCTCCGGAGCCGGTATATCCGGCGGCATCTATGCACCCACTGTTCGTTACCACAACGGACGCTTCTACATGATCACAACCAACGCGAGCAATGGCGGACACTTCTACGTCTGGAGTGATCATCCGGCCGGGGAATGGTCTGAGCCGATTTGGGTCGATCAAAGCGGGATAGACCCGGATCTGTTCTGGGACGATGATGGACGCGTCTATCTCAGCTGCACGGGCCTGGAAGGCATTGCCCAGAGAGAGATCGATATCACAACCGGCAAGGCGGTGACAGAGGCCGTTACTACCTGGGCGGGTTGCGGTGGCAAGTATCCCGAAGCTCCGCATGTCTACAAGATCAACGGGCATTACTACCTGATGATTGCCGAAGGCGGAACCGAGTTTGGTCATTGCGTCACGATCGCTCGCGGCCCAGGCCCACTGGGTCCCTGGGAAAGCTGTCCTCGCAACCCCATCCTGACACACCGCAGTACCGATCTGCCCATTCAGGCCACGGGTCATGCGGACCTGGTGCAAGACCAGAACGGCAACTGGTGGATGGTGTGCCTCGGCATCAGGCCTCAGGGGTTCCATGCCTGCCATACTCTGGGGCGTGAAACGTTTCTGACTCCGGTCGTCTGGGAAGACGGATGGCCGATCATCGGCAATGAGGGTCAAATCGCCTTGGAAATGGAAGGATCCGATGGCTTGCCTGTGGTGGAGAAACCGTCTGGTTCGACGCGGGACCATTTCGATGATCAGAATCTGCCGCTTCACTGGAACTTCCTTTGCAATCCTGTGGGCGATGCCTGGTCACAGAAAAACAGCCACCTCATACTCCGTTGCGCTGAAGCCGATTTGAACACCATGGAAGGCCAATCCTGGGTTGGACGGAGGCAACAGCACTTTAATTTCCGGGCATCTGCCCGTCTTGATTTCGCCCCGCTCACTGAACAGGAAGAAGCAGGAATCACCGTATTTCAAAATGTGGCTCATCATTATGAGGTAGCGCTCGTGCGCCGAGAACAGGCCTGCCGTCTGATGGTGCGGCGCACCATTGGTAGGTTGGCAGCAGAAGTGGCCTCAATCTCCATTCCGGAGGGACCGGTAACCTTGATTATTGAAGGGAACGAATCCGAGTACAGTTTGGGATATGTATCGGACCAGGCTTCACCCGTCTTTCTAGCCCAAGGGGAATGCCGCTATCTCTCGACGGAGGTCGGTGGTCGTTTTACCGGAGTGTATCTTGCGATGTACGCTACGGCCCATGGTCACTCGAGCGACACCGTTGCTCAATTTGACTGGTTCGAATATGAAGTGCTTACTCAATAAAGATACTCAAAACCTAACAAACGCATGCCGCCGGATCCAGCGAAGCCGGGCCGCTGATGCGAGGTGCTGGACGTCGCTCATCGCGCCGATTCTTGCGCATGTTGCCCGATTCGGACACGCCGTACCATCATGACCGGGTCGGAAATACCGCAAAAAATCAATTGCCATATTTTCCTGACACTGGAAGATAGTGCGCTGTTTACTGAAAAGCGGTTACGGGGCAAAAAATGAATCTACAGGACTTGATTGAGCTTAAGAGCAAAGCGCTGGCAGAAGCGCAGGCGGCACAGGATGCAGACGCGGTCGAGGCGGTTCGCATTGAATATCTGGCGCGCAAGGGACTGCTGCCAAAAGTGATGATGGAACTGAAGAATGTTCCCGCCGAAGAAAAACCCCTGTTCGGCAAAACCGTCAATGAACTGAAGAACGAGCTGGCGGAGATCATCAAGGCCAAACAGGCCGCGCTGGCAGGTAGCGGCACCACTGCCGCCGGATTCGACCTGACCCAACCGGGCCAATGGCAGGCCCTCGGAACGCGCCATCCGATCACCCAGATTACCGACCGCATCACCCGGATTTTCCAAACCCTGGGATTCACGGTCGCGGATGGGCCCGACGTGGAAACCGTCTGGAACAACTTCGATGCGCTCAACACCCCGGCGGACCATCCATCGCGCGACGAGCAGGATACCTTCTATCTGGAAAACGGCGACCTGATGCGCTGCCATACCTCGCCGGTGCAGGTACGCTACATGATGGCCCACCAGCCGCCGGTGCGGATCATCTCCCCCGGCCGCTGCTACCGCCGCGATACGCCCGACGCCACCCACAGCGCCAACTTCCATCAGGTGGAGGGTCTCTATGTGGACGAGAAGGTTTCACTCGCCGACCTCAAGGGGACGCTTTCCTACTTTGCCCGCGAATTGATGGGCTCGGACGTGAAGAGCCGCTTCCGGCCCCACTTCTTCCCGTTCACCGAACCGAGCGTGGAGGTCGATTTCACCTGCCACGTCTGCCACGGCAAGGGCTGCCGCGTCTGCAAAAACAGCGGATGGATCGAGATGGGCGGCGCCGGCATGGTCGACCCCAACGTCTTCAAGGCGGTCGGCTACGATGCCGCGCAGGTCACCGGCTTCGCCTTCGGAATGGGCATTGAACGCATCACCATGATTCTTTACGGCATTCACGATATCCGGAACCTGTACGAAAACGACGTACGTTTCCTGTCCCAATTCTAGGAGAATCCTCCATGGCAGAGTTTAATGTGATCCGGGCCGAAGAACTGGGTCCGGCAAAATATGATTCACCGCTCAAGGGCCAGATCAGCCGCTTCTACAACGGCGAGGCCATTTCCACCGGCGACCGGACTCAGGATTTCGCTCCGCTCGAAAAGATCGAGGACATTGAATACTTCGAACTGGCGGGCCCGCGCGAAAAATTGTTTTTTAATCCTGCCGAGACCACGGTCGGCATTGTGACCTGCGGAGGGCTCTGCCCGGGGTTGAACGATGTAATTCGCGCTTTGACCTTCTGCAGCCTCAACAGCTACGGGGTCAAACGCGTGTTGGGCTTCAAGTATGGCTTCGAGGGTCTCGTGGCGAAGTACTACCATTACCCGATCGAGCTGACGACGAACAACACCGATGAGATCCACGAAAAGGGCGGAACCATCCTTAAATCGTCGCGCGGTGCGCAGGATACCGACGAGATGATCAACACCCTTATCCACTACGGTGTGGATATTCTCTTCACCATCGGCGGCGACGGAACGCAGCGCGGCGCGCACGCCATCGTTGAAGGTGTCAAGAAGCGCAATCTCCCGATCTCTGTGGTCGGTATTCCCAAGACCATCGACAACGACGTCAGTCTGATCCAGCGTTCGTTCGGCTTCGAAACAGCGGTGGAGGCGACATGGGACATCATCACCAATGCGCATTCGGAATCGAAGGCCTACCGCAACGGCGTCGGACTGGTTAAGCTGATGGGCCGCGAATCCGGATGGATCGCTGCAAGCGCCACGCTATCGAACAGCAACGTCAACTTTTGCCTCGTTCCGGAGGTGCCGTTCGATCTCGAGGGACCGAATGGATTCCTGTCCCACCTGAAAACCCGTCTGTTGAATAAGGAGCATGCGGTAGTGGTGGTGGCGGAAGGTGCGGGACAGCACTTTTTCGATGCAACGCACGGTAAAGATAAGTCGGGCAATAAGAAACTGCAGGATGTCGGTGACCTGCTCAGCGAAGAGATCAATGCCTATTTCAAGAAGGAAGGCATGGAGGTCAACGTCAAGTATTTCGATCCGAGCTACAACATCCGCAGCCGCCGTGCGAATGCGAACGACTCCAGGTACTGCCTACGTCTGGGCAACAATGCCGTCCATGCCGCCATGGCGGGAAAGACCAACATGATTGTGGGGCTTCACCACGACCGCCTGGTCCACCTACCGATCCCGTTGATCGGCGCCCGCAAGACGATTGATCCGCAAAACTGGTTTTGGCAGACCGTGGTGCAGGCCACCCACCAGCCGGACCAAATGCTGAATAAATAACGCATTTTTGATGGCCGGCGGGCATGGAACCTTCGATGGCCCGGCAGGTCTTTCATTGAACACTACCGAGGAGGTCGAACATGATAGATGTACGCAAGTCCGAGGATCGGGGCCATGCCGACCATGGATGGCTGAAAAGCTTCCATACATTTTCCTTTGCCTCCTATTTCGACCCCGAGCACACCCAATTCCGGGCCCTCCGTGTTATCAATGAAGACTGGATACAAGGCGGCAAGGGCTTCGGAACGCATCCCCATGAAAACATGGAGATCATCACCTATATCATCGAAGGCGAACTGGAACACAAGGACAGCATGGGAACCGGATCCGTCGTTCGTCCCGGCGAACTGCAGCGGATGACGGCGGGGATCGGCGTGACCCACAGCGAATTCAATCCCTCCCCGGAAACCACCCATCTGCTGCAGATCTGGATCCGCCCCGAAACAATCAATCTACCGCCCAGCTATGAGCAACGCGACTTTTCCGAACAACGCGTCCCGAACAAACTGGTGCTGCTGGCCTCGAGGAGCGGAAGGGACGGCAGCTTGACCGTCCATCAGGATATCGAGATTTTCGGTGCCCTGCTCGATGACGGGCGGTCGCTGGAGTATGCCGCTCAAGCAGATCGGCATCTGTGGATTCAGCTCGTAAAGGGCCGGCTGAGCGTGAATGGCACCGACCTGGAGGCGGGCGATGGTGCGGCCCTCCGTGATGAGAAAAACATC
>CAXMPN010000013.1:18287-22409 GCA_964195195.1 Pontiella sp.
GAGTTCCTGATCTTCGACCTGGCTTGATCCATGCCACCGGACGGGGAAATACACGCGTCGCTTGGTCCCTGAGATGGACCGCATTTCCAACGGGTGCCCTGAAGACAATGTTGGAAGCCTACGCGAAGATTAAGAGAAAGGTGAATCCGTATTGCGTATTCCGTAAATGGTGCGAGCTGTTTCTGAGAAACCAGTACGGATTACGCAGTACGTAGTATTTTCATCATCTGCAGGAAACGGCACGCAGGGCTTCGGGAATCTTATCGATCAGGTCCGAGGCAATGATCGCAGCCTGGGCCTTCTCGGCGGCGGCCAGGTCGCCGGCATGCCCATGGAGCCAGACAGCGGCGCAGGCGGCTTCGAACGGCGCCATACCCTGCCCCACCAGACCGGCCAGCATCCCCGCCAGTACATCGCCGGAACCGCCGGAGGCCATGCCCGGATTGCCGGTCATGTTGATCGCCAAGGGCGTGCCGGGAGCCGCCACTACGGTCCCCGCTCCCTTGAGGACGATGATGGCCCCCAGTCGATCTGAAGCCATTCTGGCCAGTGCTATACGATCCTCCTGCACCTCATCGGCCTTCAGGCCAAACAGCGTAGCGAATTCGCCGGGATGCGGTGTGAGCACGACCGGGCATTTCGCCGAAGCGACCGCTTCCAGATGATCGGACAGCACGCATACCGCATCGGCATCGAGAATGATCGGTACGGTCGACGTTTCCAGTAATTGAAGAATCTGCTCGCGGGTGGTGGCGCTTCGTCCCATCCCCGGCCCGGCCAGGATCGACGTCCACTGGATCTCCGGCAGCACGGAATGAACCATGGCTTCGGGCACGGTGGATGCCACCAGTGCATGTATCGATTCCGGCACCAACGCCGATACCAGCCCGGCTCCGGACCGCAGCGCCGCCTTCGAGGCCATGGCAATGGCGCCACTGAATCCCTTGGAGCCTCCGATACAGAGCACATGGCCATAGTCTCCCTTGTGCGTATCGCGCGATCGGCGAGGAAACAATGGAACCAGATCGGAAGGCTGAATCAGCTCGACGTCGGTATCACCCTTGATTGCGGCAACGAATTCGGGGGGAATACCAATATCGACCACCTCCAGGTTACCGACGGCATTCACATTTTCGGGCAGTACGCAATCGCTCTTGGGGAGTCCCATGGTCACAGTCAGGTCGGCGCGAACCGCCATGGCTGAAGGTACATCGACGGCAATCACCAACGCGCGATCGGCCTGTCCCTCGACAAAAGCGATGGCATCGCCGATCGTCCCGTGCGGCTCACCGGAAGCGCCGGTGCCCAGCAACCCGTCTACGATGATTTCGGCATCGGTGCCGCATTCGACAGCATGGGCCCAATCGGCGGAGTGCTCCATCACCCGGATTGGCACGCCGGCCTTTTTCATGAGCTTGAAATGGGTCAGGGCATCGCCCTGAAGCTTGTCTTCCGGGCCGGCCAGCCAGCATTCGACCGGCCAGTCGTCTTCTTGCAGACATCGTGCGGCCACAAAAGCATCTCCGCCATTATTGCCGCAACCGGCAGCGAACAAGACGGGCGCATCAACGAGCTGGTGCAGATCGGCCAGCTTCCGAATGGCAGCGGCCAACCCTTCGCCGGCGGCCTGCATCAGCACGTCACCGGGAATACCCGAGGCGATGGCGGCTTGGTCCAGCTCCCGCATTTGATTGGATGTGACCAGTTTCATAGCGTCTTTTTCGTATTGCGCGGAACGTATCGGTGACGGGTTGTGTGATCAAAACGTAATACGCACTACGGAGGATTCACTCCCCCTCATACTCCTGCATGGCTTCGAGCATTTCTTTCACCGCCGTTTCCATCCCGTGGAATACGGAGCGGCAAACAATGCTGTGACCAATGTTCAGGGTATCCAGATGCGGGATGCAGAGGATACCTCCCAGGTTTTCACGGTTGATACCATGACCGGCATTGACCTTCAGACCCAGCGAATGGGCATGGTCCGCACCGCAAATCAGCTGTTCAAGCAGAGCGGGGCGTTCGTTGGCCTCGGCATCGCAGTAGGCACCGGTATGCAGTTCTACCACCGGGGCGCCGATCTCCTTACACGCGGTAAGCGTGTTTTCGTCGGCATCGACAAATAGGCTCACCACGATGCCGGCATCCGAGAGGGATGCCACCGTGGTCTTGAGCGATTCAAAATGCCCCTGCACATCCAGCCCGCCCTCGGTGGTCAGTTCCTGCCTTTTTTCAGGCACCAGGCACACCTCCGCGGGCGCAACATTCAAGGCAATTTCTACGATGGACTCAACATTGGCCATCTCAAGGTTGAGCGGGAGGGACTGCAGCTCCTTCAACCGGAATATATCGTCGTCCTGGATATGGCGCCGGTCTTCGCGCAGGTGGGCCGTGATGCTGTGTGCACCCGCACGGGCACAGTGAATCGCCGCATCCAGGGGATCGGGATAAACCGTTCCGCGCGCCTGCCGCAAGGTTGCAACGTGATCGATATTAACACCCAGCTTCATAGTCTCCTCCGTAGCAATCAGGCCTTCAGCGACTTGATGTTTTTCATGGGTTTTGACGGCACCTTATCATGAATAACCGGATCGTACACGGCATAGGCGCGAATATCGTTTGCACGGCTGTGATCGAGTACCTTTTGGCCGGCCGTATAGAGCTGGTGCAGGTTGCGGCCGTGCTCGGGATAGGTGGAAACGCCCAGTGTAATGGTGGTCTTGATCTTTTTGCGGTCGGATATGAATTCCGCATGATGCACCAGTGTGCTGATGCGCCGCCCGATCAGCTCTGCCTCCTCCATCGAGCACTGGACCAACGCAAGAAAAGCATATTTTTCGTGGCGGCCAATCAAGTCGCTTGCCCGCAGATACTCCTGCAAAATGTTGCTGACCCCGGCGAGGATGTCGTCGGTGGCCTGATCGCCATGGAAACGCGCGATGTGCTCCATGTTGTTCACCCCGATGCAGAAGAGCGCGACCTTCTTCTTTTTATAGCGCAATTCGCTCATCAAGCGTTGCATATAGGCCGATACCGCCGACGGTTTAAGCACACCGGTCACCGGATCGAGCAAGGCATCCTTGCGCCGGCCTCTCCAGCCACTGGATTCCATTTCCTCTTCATCTTCATCGTCCGGATGGTCATCCCCGACCTCCGCTACATGGACATCCGCTTCCTGCTCCTCATCCGTTTCCGATTCCTCATCCGCCTCTTCTTCTTCGGGATCCACGATGATGATCTCGGGCATTACAATCGGTGTTTCTACGGCGGTCTGCTCCAAGCCTTCCAGCGCAACCGCGATCAACTCCTTGCCACGGACCCCATGGCCGGGATAGGAGGCTATACCCACGCGCATCGGCTCATTCGACAGATCAGGATGCTCCTTGGAAACCTCCTGGACGACCCGGCCAAGAATGGACTCAGCATCCTCCGGCTCGGATTCCGCAAGCAAGACAGCGGTCTGATCGTCTAAGTTGCATATGGTATCGCCTTGCCGCACGGCATGACGGATGGCATCGGCCAGGGGGGAACCCATATGCACAGGCACGTCCGGGCTGTCCGGCCTAACCAGGGCGATGGAGAAGGAGGTTCCCCGACGGGAACATCCGGTCAGATAGCGGGCAAACTGGACGCGCAGCACATCGCTGGACATCACGCCCGACTCCTCCTCCGGTTGCTCTTTCTCCGCCAGCTCCAGGATGCGCTGGAAGCGAAAGTAGCTGGCGACCAGCGTGATCAGTACAAAGGAGACCACAATGGATACCGCCACGCCGATGGCACTGCCAAAGAAATCGAGCTGGGCTAGGATCGTGGGGAGATACTCCGGCATGGGAAAAAGAAAGTGCGGCTGATCGCCGCACCTTGCAATGGGTTGCTAGTAGATGGCAAAGACCGACCTGCGGTTGTTTCGCCATGCGTTCTCGTCGTGCCCCATGTTGTCGGGCATCTCCTCGCCGTAGCTCTTCGTCTGGATCACGGAGGAATCGACTCCCAGGCTGATCAGGTAGTCCCGTACCGCCAGAGCGCGGCGTTCGCCCAAAGCCAGGTTGTACTCGCGGCTGCCGCGTTCGTCGGCATGGCCTTCAACGATAACCCCCTGCCCCTTACCTTTCTTGAGGTAGG
>CAXMPN010000014.1:0-237 GCA_964195195.1 Pontiella sp.
ATGTCCTGTTCCGTCGCCGTGGGTTTGGCGGGGCGGGGGAAGCGGGTACTGCTCATCAGCACCGACCCGGCCTCGAACCTGCACGAAGTGCTCGATACCGATCTGGGCTCGAAGCCGGTGCCGGTCAACGGTGTGCCCGGGCTCGATGCAATGAACATCAACCCGATGCAGGCCGCAACGGAATACCGAGAGCGCATGGTCGGACCGTATCGCGGCGTACTGCCCGCCGAAGCCGTC
>CAXMPN010000014.1:350-21524 GCA_964195195.1 Pontiella sp.
AGATCGCCGGCTTTAACGAATTCTCCAAGTTTATCGGCGACGAATCGGTCATCAGCCAATACGACCACGTGGTGCTTGATACGGCACCGACCGGCCACACGCTGCGCCTGCTCAACCTGCCGTCGGCGTGGAACGACTTTATTGCCGGAAACGAAACCGGCAGCTCCTGCCTCGGTCCCGTTTCAGGACTGTCCGAACAAAAATTACTGTACGAGGAGGTACTCGCCGCGCTCAAAAATCCGGCGCAAACCCTGCTCGCCCTCGTGGCCCGAGCCGAGCCGATGAGTCTGGGCGAAGCCGCCCGTGCCAGTGCGGAACTGGCAGAGCTGGGGCTGACTAATCAGCACCTCATTCTGAACGGCGTATTTATCGGGGCGGGGAATGATTCCGTTGCAACGGCCTTCACGCAGAAGTCGCAGGAGGCTATCGATGGCATGCCCGCAATTTTCCGTGACGTGGAAAAAACGAAGGTGGCCTTCCGTCCGCACGGGGTGATGGGTGTGGATACGCTGAAGGCCGTTGCGAAGGGCGAAGCCGATCCGGCCTGGCTGAATGCACCGGAGTCGTTGCAAGAAGCATTACCGAAATCACTGGAGAAGGTGCAGGAATGGGATGCGCTTTTCGAATCGTTGGAAGCACTGGAATGCGGTGTCATTATGACGATGGGAAAAGGCGGCGTCGGTAAAACCGTGATGGCCTCGACCATTGCCGCCGAGCTGGCACGGCGCGGCCATTCCGTCCTGCTGTCGACCACCGACCCGGCCGCCCATATTGCGGAAACGATCGGGGAAGCATTGTCTAACCTGACGATTGACCGCATCGATCCCAAAGCAGCGACCGAGCAGCATTGCGCGGACATTCTTGATAAAAACCGGGACAAACTTTCCGCTGAAGACCTGGAGCTGCTCGAAGAAGAACTGCGTTCGCCCTGCATTGAGGAAATCGCTGTTTTCCAGGCATTTGCCCGCACCGTGGCACAAGGCGAGGATCAGTTTATCGTGCTCGATACCGCACCGACCGGCCACACGCTCCTGCTGCTCGATTCGACGGAAGCCTATCACCGCGAGGTGGCCAAATCCGCCGACGATCTTCCCGAAGAGGTGAAACAACTGCTGCCGCGCATCCGGGATCCCGAGTTCACGAAGGTGTTGATTGTTGCTCTGCCCGAAGCCACGCCGACGCACGAGGCCGAAGACCTGCAGCGCGATCTGCGTCGTGCCGGTATCGAACCGTTCGGCTGGATTATCAACCGCAGCTTTGCGGTATCCGGAACGACCGATCCCGTTCTCTGCGCCAAAGGGCTGCACGAAACGGAATACATCCGGGAAATTGCATCCGGTCTTTCAATAAATCAAACTGTCATCGCGCCGTGGATTGGTGAGGAATTGAAGGGCGCGGAGCGCTTGAAGTTATTAACGGTGCAGACGTGCGCCGGTTGGGGTGCCCGGCCTACAACATGTAGCCCGATGTAGCCCCGGTCCCTGACCGGGCGGTTACGATTTTACGACGGCCAATGCCAGCAACACCCACCCGACAATAAAGAATAGGCCGCCGATGGGGGTGATGGCGCCGAGTACTTTTATGCCGCTGGTGGAGAGGGCGTAGAGGCTGCCGGAAAAAAGCAGGATACCTATGGCTATAGACCCGCCGCTTGCTGTTAATAATTTAGATTCGTAGTGCAGCGCAAGCAGGCCGATTCCGAGTAGTGTGAAGGTGTGGTAGAAATGATATTCCACGCCGGTCTTGTAGACGGTTAACATCTGCTCGCAGAGTTTGTCCTTCAGTCCGTGTGCGCCGAAAGCGCCGATGATTACAGCGAGTGCTCCGCTGATGGAACCGATGGAAAGAAACAATTTTGCTGTTGGGTTCATGGGTTTCCTTTTTATTGTAGACGCGGCTTCCAGCCGCGTTGGGGTGGGGTTGTGCGAAAGTTAATGTTTGCAATGGATAGATGCACTTGTGTGTGTTGCCGAACGCGGCTGGAAGCACGCGTCTACTTTGAAGGATCCATCACCCGTCCGATAAAGAGAATCGTGCCGGTTGAGTTTTCGCGGATCAGGAAGAGGAACGGGTGGTTCGCTTCAAACATAGGCGGCATGCTGGTAGTGCGCATGCCCACCGCCGTGGCTGCCGCCGCTTCGGTTCCTTCTTCGTTCACTTCCACATAGGCTTTATGGATCACTTGATCGATGAACAGATTGCGCGATCCGTCCATGCCGGAAAAATCGGCCTGCTTTGAAAAGGCGAGCGGCATACCCAAAGAGGCTAAGGTATCGCCGAGGTAAAATTTCGCCTCGAGTTTGAATGTAGGCAGTTGAACCATCACTTCCATTTCACGGAACTCGAGATCCTTCGGAAATGGCAGTGCCAGGTTCTCACCGGGATTCGGAAGCAGGATCAGCATGGAAAGGTCTCCGCCTTCATAGGGGAGCTCGAGCGCCTGAAGCGTATCCGTGCGGGCCAGTTTGAAATCACCGGTTTGCGTCATCATGGAAACGTCGACTTTGGTTCCCCCCGGAAGCGTAAACGGGGAGGGTTGGGTGTCCTCTTTCTTGAATTGACTGGCCCAGTCTCCCTTGAAGTAGATGGCGTTGGCGAGGACGAGACGGGTGAGAGGGGAAAGCATGCCTTCACCGATCAGGTCTTGAATCCTGTCGTGGGTTTGCTCCTCGACCCAGCCGTTGATCTGCTGGCGCGCGCCTTCGGAATCGGACAGATAGTCGACGGGGTGGATTTCGCTGCCGTAGAACTCTTGGGTGAGGGCGAGGTAGTCGGGCAGGAACGCATAGTCCGTTTGCGGCCAGAGCGCATTGGCGATGCTGAATTGAATAGGTCCCTGCCTCTGTATGCTACTGAGCGTCTTGCGTAGGTAGGAGAAGGCCGAGTGGGTGGCATCTTGTCTGCCCAAGTGCAGCGTTTGCTCTATCTGTTCAGCCGTTTCGCCGCGCGCACCGCCATAGGTCATCGCCAATGCAGAGGAGATGCTATACGGAGAAAAGAAAAGGTTCCCATCGTTTTTGGCAGAAAGCTTTTTGTAGAGATCAACGGCCAGCTCGTTCACGGATTCGGCGGGGTCGAATGCCGCTACTGTGGGCTTGGAGTTCTTCCATTCAAGGTCGGAAATCTGCAGCGTCGTTTTGCTGCCGGTTTGCTTGTCGCGGATTTCGAGATCCTTGGCGACCCACATGCCATCCATTTTTTTGATACTCTTGATTTTCATCCTGCTGAGTTCTTTCTGCCGGGCATCGAGGGTCTGGGCCTCCAGCAGCATGCCCATTTTTTTTTCGATCCACAGGCGCACCGTGTTATTTGAATTAGGCACCGGGACGTCGACGACGTAGCAGTCGCGGTTGATTTTCTTCTCCTCCCTGACCAGCTTCGAACCGGGCCACCAGAGAACGGAAAAGCTCAGATCGGCCCAGGTGATGCCGGTGTCGAGAATCGTGGAGGTCGGTTGATTGGCAGGATTGGAAAACGCATAGCGTGGCTGGTCGCCTTGCCAAGTGATGGTCAGTGATTCCTTATCAATCCGGTAGGTAGCGGTCGGCACCGTCGCACCCCAATCCAGCTCCATCACGACCGGCAGGCTGGCTTGGGTGAAGCCATTCCGTGCTTTGACCTTGAGCGATCCGGTCAGCTTGAGCGGATCGTCCGGTAGCTTGGTGCGTACAAAGCCAAGGATATCATCGGCCGGAATGGGTTCGGCATATCCGCTATAAACACAGGAAAGCACGATAACCAGCAACAGTATTTTTTTCATCCTTACCACCCGGTGAATCACTCACTTCGTTCGTTATTTGCTACCGCAAATTATTTTGCTTTGCTCAGCGCTAGAGGACACCGAGGTTCACAGAGACCATTCCTCCGTGTTTCTCTGTGTCCTCTGTGGTTAAATTAATTCTCTTGTTCGGAAAGCTTCAGCGCGTAGCGCAGGGCCTGGTCGATGTTCTTAACGGGTTTGAAGGTTAGTTTCTTTTTCACTTCGGCCGGGATTTCGTCAAGGTCGACCTTGTTCTTTTCCGGAAGCATGACGTGCCTGATACCGGCGCGCGCGGCGGCGAGCACCTTTTCCTTCACGCCGCCGACGGGGATGACTCGTCCGCGCAGGGTAATTTCGCCGGTCATGGCGAGGTCGGGCCGCACCGGTTTATCGAGCAGCATCGAAAGGATTGAAAGCGCAATGGCAACGCCGGCAGAGGGGCCATCCTTCGGCGTGGCGCCGGCAGGAACGTGGATATGGATATCGCTCTTGGCAAACAGCTCTTCATCCAGCTTGAAGGTGGAGGCGTTGGACTTGAGATAGCTGAGCGCGGCGCGGGCCGACTCCTTCATGACGTCGCCGAGCGAGCCGGTGAGAATCAACTGTCCTTTTCCGGCCATGCGGGTGGCTTCGATGAAAAGAATATCGCCGCCGTAGGGCGTCCACGCCAGGCCGGTGACGACGCCGGGCATGGACGCGTTCTCTGCCACGTCCTTTTCGATCTTCACCGGTCCAAGGAACCCCTTGAGCTTGCGCAGGGTGACCTCGACAGGGCGGCTTTTGCCTTCGGCGAAGCCGCGGGCCACTTTGCGGCATACATTGGCGATCTGCCGTTCGAGATTGCGGACGCCGGCTTCAGCGGTGTAGCCACCAATGATGCGTTCGAGCACTTCCGGCGTAAACTTGATCTGTGTCCTTTTGAGGCCGTGTGCCGCGATGGCCTTGGGCACGAGGTAGCGGCGGGCAATCTGCACTTTTTCCTGCAGCGTATACCCGGGCAGGCGGATAACCTCCATGCGGTCACGCAGCGGGCCGGGAATGGTGTCGAGCATGTTGGCGGTGGTGATGAACATGACCTTGGAGAGATCGAACTGCACGTCGAGGTAGTGATCGTGGAAGGTTGAGTTCTGCTCCGGATCGAGCACTTCGAGCAGGGCGGAGGCGGGATCGCCGCGGAAGTCCTTGCCGACCTTATCGATTTCATCGAGCATGAAGACCGGGTTATTTGCACCGCAACGCCGCAGGCTTTCAATGATGCGACCGGGCATGGCGCCGATGTAGGTGCGGCGATGGCCACGGATCTCGGCTTCGTCGTGCATACCGCCGAGCGACATGCGTACAAATTCGCGACCCAGCGCGCGGGAGACCGACTTCCCGAGCGAGGTCTTGCCGACGCCGGGTGGACCGGCGAGACAGAGAATTGGCCCTTTCATATCCTTTTTGAGCTTGAGGACGGAGAGGTATTCGAGAATGCGCTCCTTTACCTTTTCGAGGCCGTAATGGTCCTTGTCGAGAATCTTCCGGGCGGCAAGGATATCGAGGTGGTCGTCGGTGCCCTGGTTCCACGGAAGCTCAGCCATGACATCGAGATAGGTGCGGATGACGCCATGCTCCGGCGAGGCAGAAGGAACGGCCTTAAGTCGTTCCAGCTCCTTGCCGGCGGCCTTCCGCGCCTCCTCAGGAAGCTGGGCCTCGCTAAGTTTCTTTTCCAATTCCAGAATTTCTGCGGCTTGCGGATCATCCTCGCCGAGTTCCTGCTGGATGGTCTTGAGTTGCTCGCGGAGATAGATTTCGCGCTGGGTCTTGGAAAAGGTTTCGTTGACCTTGCTCTGGATCTTATTGCCGAGCTTCAGCACCTCGTATTCGCGGTTGAGGAATTCCATCAGCGTGTTGATCCGGCTGGCCGCATTGTTATCCGCCAGCAGGTTCTGCCGGTCGGCGATGGGAACGGGCAGGTTGGTGGCAATCAGATCAGAAAGCTGTGAGGGTTCGCCCATGTTGAAAAGGGCAATGGTCAGTTCATCCGGTATGTTGGGCGACAGGGTTACGATCTGCTGGAACTTTTCAGAGGCATTTCGCGCGAGGGCCTCCAGCTTGATCGAGTCATCCTTGCTGTCTTCGATCATACGATAGTGGGCGGTGGGATACTCCTCATCGGTGATGAGATCTTCCAACTCGCAGCGGGATAGCCCTTCCACAAGAATGTGGGTCGATCCATCGGGAAAGTTAAGCGTCTTGATCAGACGGGCAACGCAGCCAACACGGTGGATGTCGGCTTTCTTCATGTTTGCTTCGTCAATTTCATTCCGACGCTGCAACACCGCAATGAAATGCGGTGTTCGGTTCGACAGTTCGGTAACCAGTTTCTTCGACTCGTCCGACGTGATCACCAGCGGAGCGACCATCTGGGGGAAAAGGACAAAGTTTTTGAGAGGTATGATCGGGAGGATGTCCGGAACGTCCTGTTCGGGTACAACCTGGATCTCTATGTCTTCGGTGTCGTGGTGTGCGCTCATATTAAAAAAATCTTCTTCCCGTTATCGATTCCAAGAATCTCGGTTTTCCAAGCAGTCCTAACTTAGGCCACCCCTATGACAATGTCTGGAAAAATGAGTTCAAAAAATGGGAAATCCGTCGCTGACGCTCCGCGCTCCGGTTCTGATTATTGGACTTCAGTCGTAGCCATTCCCGTTATCTTGCATTAAAACATCCTAACTTTACTTAAAGACGTATTACTTGCACGAAGTTTTTCTGGCTACTCATGCGGTGGACAGTCTAGAGTCTTTCCAACTGCAGTTAGGCGAAGGGGGATACATGCTTTCACAGATTAAATCCGGAGCGGTCGTGGGGATCGAGGCATTCCCGATTGAGGTCGAGGTCAATACGGGACACGGCGAGCCCAAGGTGGTGATCGTCGGGTTGCCGGACGCCGCCGTAAAGGAAAGTGCCGACCGCGTTTGGACCGCGCTGATCAATTCCGGCTTCCGCCCGCCGATGGGGCGGACCACCATCAACCTCGCTCCGGCCGACATGAAGAAGGAGGGGCCCAGTTTTGATCTGCCCATCGCGCTCGGGATTATTGCCGCACTCGATGACCTGAAAACCGAGCTTCTTCCTCGCATCTGCATAGTCGGCGAGCTGGCGCTCAGCGGCGCGGTGCGCAAGGTGCGCGGCGTTTTACCGATCACCCTCAAGGCGCGCAACGAGGGCTGCAAGGCCGTCATGGTACCCGCCGAAAATGCCGAAGAGGCGGCGGTGGTCGACGGCATCAAGGTCTTCCCCGTCCGTAACCTGCGCGAGGCGGCCGACTTTCTCAACCAGGACATCCAGCTTGATCCCTACCACCTCGACATCCGCTCCGTCTTCGAGGCCAACAGTATCTACGAGGACGATTTTGCCGATGTGAAGGGGCAGGAGTTCGCCAAGCGCGCACTGGAAGTGGCCGTTTCCGGCGGCCACAACCTGCTGATGATCGGCCCGCCCGGAACCGGCAAGAGCATGCTTGCCAAGCGGATTCCATCCATTCTTCCGTCGATGTCGCTAGACGAGGCGCTGGAGACGACCAAGATTCACAGCATATCCGGTTCGCTCAAGTCGCATCAGGCACTGGTAGCGCGCCGTCCGTTCCATTCGCCGCACCACACCATCTCCGATGCCGGTCTGCTCGGCGGGGGTGCCAACCCGATGCCCGGCGCGGTCAGCCTGGGGCACAACGGCGTGCTGTTTCTCGACGAACTTCCCGAATTCCAGCGCAGCGTACTCGAAGTAATGCGCCAGCCGCTCGAGGACGGCGAGGTGACCATCGCCCGTGCGGCCGCCAGCGTCACCTATCCCTGCCGCTTCATGCTGGTGGCGGCCATGAATCCGTGCCCGTGCGGCTACCAGACTGATCGCAAGCGCGAGTGCCGCTGCTCGCCGACGCAGATCGCGCGCTACCGCAGCAAGATTTCCGGGCCGCTGCTGGATCGCATCGATATCCATGTCGAAGTTCCCGCCATTGACTACGCGCAACTGACACAGCTCGAAAAGGGGGAGCTCTCGTCCGACATTCGCGAACGCGTCGTTCGCGCCCGAAAAATTCAGCAGGAGCGCTACAGGGATCAGCCCGACACCCACTGCAATGCCAACATGCGTAGTAAGACGCTGCACCAGGTCTGCCGGCTGGAGCCGGATGCCGAGCAAATCCTGCGCACCTCCATGTCCGACCTCAACTTTAGCGCCCGCGCCTACGACCGCATTCTCAAGGTCGCCCGCACCATCGCTGATCTAGCCGCCGCCGAAACCATCCAGCCGAACCAGATTGCCGAAGCCATCCAGTACCGCACACTCGACCGCCAGCTGTGGGTTTGAGGGAACCCTCTGGTCTTCGATGGGGCGATTATAATGGATTAATGCCTGTTTCCGGCAGGCTTGCCGCGCCAGTGGAACCATACTTCCCGCATAAAATTATTTCACTAACCTGTTGCCCGCCCATGGCCATTCCCCTATAAGCACCGGCTTTCTTGCGGTTTGGGAAGGTCGCCGCGCTACTGGTTGGCATATGACATGCTTTAAAGATCCTTTAAAATCATTATGCAGTCTATCAAGGATAAATCCATGTTCGCCCTCTTCGTCGCAGGAATCTATGCGGCGACGGGAGGCGTTATCTATTTGGCGGCCACCCGGGAGTACCAACCGGTCGCGGGGTTCGACGGCATTCGCCTGACCATGGTGGTCCTGCTGACGCCTTTGCTAGTCAAGTATGTCTTCCAGTTGGCCTGCTCGCCGTTTTATTGGATTAAGTGCCGGATGCAAAGTAAGCGGATGGAAGGCCACACACCTTCCGTTTCGGTGTTGATTCCCGCGTGGAACGAAGAGATTGGAATCGTTAAAACGATCGCTTCGGTACTCAATACGGAATATGCCCGGCTCCAGATCGTGGTGATTAACGACGGCTCGACGGACGGCACCCATGAAAGAGTGGTACGGTTCATTGATGACTATGACCGGACCGAGCACACCGGGACGGCCATCAAATACCTCAACCTTCCCAATGGAGGCAAGGCCCGCGCCATGAACCGCGCCCTAGCCCATGCCGAGGGTGACATCGTGATCACGATTGATGCGGACAGCGTTATGGCGCCGGATACCATCGCGAACATGGTGAAGCATTTTGACGATGCCTCGGTCGGCGGCGTTGCGGGCAACGTGGTTGTCGGCAACCGTAAGAAGCCGATCGAATGGATGCAGCAGATGGAGTACCTCTACGGCTTCTTCTTCAAGCGGGCCGACGCCCTCTTTAATGCGGTATACATTATTGGCGGTGCCGCTGCGGCGTACCGGCGGAATGTCCTGATGGAAATGGGCGGGTTCGACCATTCCATCATTACCGAGGACATCGAGATGTCGACGCGGATTCTGTCCCATGGCTATAAAACCCGCTATGCATGCGATGCGGTCGTCTACACGGAAGGACCGTCGGATTTGAGGGCTCTTTGTAACCACACAATCCCTATCTAACCTTTGCGGTCCTGCCGATCGCGGTTTATGCCGAACTGCTGCTTCTGACAGAAGTAGTGATGTTGGGCGTTTTCTTTGCATATACCATCCTTACCAGTGACTACATGCCGCTGGCCTTTGTCATCGCATTGCTGGCCACGGTGGTCGGCATGCAGATCGTGACCGACCCGAAGGTGCGCTTCCATCGGAACCTCCTATGGATTGCGCCTGCCGCATGGTTGCTGTTCTATGCCGTCGATATGGTCGAGTTCCAGGCACTGGTCCGCAGTCTCAGGCGTCTTGCCACCGGCAAGGATCTGAAATGGCAAAAATGGGTGCGCGTTGGTGTACTCGACAATGCCTGCCTGGGAAATCAAAACGTGCTTCCCGCGTTTGATTGATCGACCCGCTCCGGCTACCTCAGGTAGCGCTCCAACTCTGCTTCGGCATGGTCACCGAAAAGGATCTCGGCAGCTTCTCGCAATCCCGGATCGGTACGCAATGCCTCGCGACCGATCGTCAGTTCAAGCATGGTACGCCGCCGCAGAAAATCCTCCAGATGCACCACCATTTCGTTTTCGGCCATGCGCTGGATGGGCCTCCGCCCAATAGGTCCGATGACGGGTTCTCTGGAATCTGTTTCATCCGGAGTGGTATCTTCACCGAACCAGCGGGTTGCTTGATTCAGCGCAACGCCAAAGGACTCGATAATCTCCGCGATTTCGTCGCCAACGTTCAGGCAGTCGGTGAGCTTGCCACCATAGACGCTGCACATCTTTTTCCCCGCATTCACATCGATCTCGTGCTTGCGCGAAAGCTCCATCCAATCGGTGTTGCCGATTTCCGCCGCTTTCCTGACCACCAATGGGCGCACCCCGCAACGCGTGGCGATGACGTCATTCTTCGTTAGGGGTGATTTCATATCCAGCAGGGTATTGGCGTTGGCGAGCAGGAACTCGACATCGTCATCGGTCGGTTCGGCGATTTCGTTCTCCACTCGGGTGTCCGTGGTGCCGATGCAGGTGCGGTTGCCCATGGGCACCATAAAAAAGAGCCGCCCGTCGGACGCAAAGAAGGTCAGCACATGTTCGGTCCTGGTGACTTGCGGCACGATGATATGCGCACCCTTGGAAAAGATGTGTTTAAAGTCGGATTCGATCCCGAGCATGGCGTTGATGCGGTCAGCGAATGGGCCGGCGGCATTAACGATGGTTTTGGCCCGCAATCCGATCGCCTCGCCGGAAACGTGGTCGCGCAGCGCGCAGTGCCAGCATCCGTCGCGCCAGTCGGCGGAGATGAGTTCCATGTAATTAATGGCGCTTCCACCGGCCTTCAGCATCTGGTGGATAAATCCGAAAGCGAAGCGAGTATCGTTCTCGATAAGATAGCAGTCGGAATACTCCAGTCCTCCAATCAGATGCGAGGTGTTGACCATCGGTGCTTCGCGACGGATGGTTTTGCGCGAGAGCAGTCGCGGGGGCCGGGTTTGGCAGCGACCCATGAACCAGTAGAGCAGGGCTCCCAGATAGAGCATGATGCGCGGCTTACGAAAACCCTTGGTAATGCTGGTAAAGAACCGGATCTCGCGGACTTGCCCGGGATAGGCCTTCATCAATTGGTTGCGGCATTTGCACAGCTTCCATACCAGACCGAACTCGTAGGACTCCAGGTATTTGATTCCACCCCATGCGAGATTGGAGCTTTCCTGCGAGGTGACCGAGGCAAAGTCTGCTTTGTCGACCACCGTCACCTTCGCCCCCCGGCTGGTCAGCGCGGCGGCGGCAACGGCCCCGTTGATGCCCGCTCCGATCACCAGGCAGTCCTGTGTATCTGAGCAAGCGTTCGAAATTGCGTTTTGTCGTAGCGTGTTCATGGTTGGGCTTTCATTTCTACGGACGCAAGGCTGGCATAATCTCCTCGAATTCACCATCCGGATTTGACAACAATCGGAATAAGGCACGGGTTATCCGGGTTTATGCAAAGGCGATGGCAGTGACAGGCGTATTATCCATGAAGCAACACGGGAAAAGGATCACACGATGATGGATCAGGTTCCAAGGTCTGGCAGGAACGAACCAGACAAGGCAAACATGGAGGATGTCATGAATCAGTACCAAGGTGCCCTGTTGCGATACGCCACCCGGGTGTTGAACAACGAAGAAGCAGCGCAGGATGTGGTGCAGGAAGCATTCATCCGGCTGCACGGCAATTGGGACAAGGTCAAGCAGCGGGGCGTACCGATCAAAGGATGGCTCTTCCGCACCACGCACAACGCGGCGGTCGACTATATCCGCAAGGAGTCCCGCCGGCGGTTGCTCCATGAGCGGCAATCGAAAGAGACGGAACCCTATGCCGCAGACTGCGATGACCGGCGCGAGCATGAGGAAAGGCATGCCCTGGTATTGGAGCATCTCAACATACTCAGGCCCAGGGAGCGCGAGGTGCTCGTACTGCGCATGCAGGAGGAAATGACCTACAGGGAAATCGCGGAAGTTCTGAATCGCTCCGAGGGCTACGTGGGAACCCTGCTTCATACCGCAACCAAAAAGCTAAGCCAAAGCCTGCGCAAGGCAGGGGTGGTATCATGAAAAAATGCAAATATTTTGAAAAAAAACTCATCGCCTACATCCATGGCGAACTCGGCAAGAAAGATATGGATGCATTGACCGCGCACCTGGAAGAGTGTGCCGGCTGTCGCGCTGAACGGGATACACAACGGGCCATCCTGTCCATACTGGGCGAAGCGCTGAATGCCGCGCCGGCACCGCAGGAATTGAGTCCATGGAGATCCCTACAGCGGCATGACAGCACACCCAGGATCAGTCTGGGCAACATTTGGTTCACGCCGCCATTCAAGTCGGCCTTGGCTGCCAGCGTGATTGCCGTGTGTTTCATTTTCTTCTCCAGTCTGTTTGTCGTGTTTACGGTCCTGCCGAAAGAGAGTCCGGAATTCCGCGCTCCCGCGCCGGCTGAACGCCCGTCGATGCGGCTCAGGAAGCCAAAAGCCAACTTCGCGAAAACCGCTGAGCCCAGACCATCGTCCCGTATCGTGGCCAAGGGAAAGGACGCGTACGGATATGATAGGAGGGTGACTGTGCCGCAGCTCATGGGGTCTGGCGAAGGGTTGCTGGCCGTAAACGCACCGCAAGGTTTCAATACCGAACAATACGACTGGATTCCGGAAAACGCCTTCAAGATGGCTCTCGAGAATCCGTTGTCGACATTTTCGATCGACGTCGACCGGGCGGCCTACGCCAATGTGCGGCGGTTCCTGAATGACAACCAGTTGCCACCGCCGGATGCGGTGCGCATCGAGGAGATGGTCAACTATTTTGAGTATGACTATCCCCAGCCGCAGGGCGAAGATCCTTTTGCGATTTCACTGGAGGTGGCCTCATGTCCTTGGAACAACGATCATGAGTTGGCGCTGGTTGGGCTCCAGGGCCTGAAGGTGGATACGAAGGATCTACCGCCCAACAATCTGGTCTTTCTATTGGATGTCTCCGGCTCGATGAACAGCGTCGACAAGCTTCCGTTGCTCAAGTCGGCTATGCGCCTGCTGGTCAACCAGCTGCGGCCGGAGGATAGCGTATCGATCGTGGTCTATGCCGGGGCCGCCGGGCTGGTCCTGGAGCCGACCTCCGATAAAGGACGTATCAACGAGGCGATCGGCCGGCTTCAGGCCGGTGGCTCCACTGCCGGCGGGGCGGGCATTGAGCTGGCCTATCTGACTGCGCAACAGGGATTCCTCGAGGGAGGTAACAATCGGGTGATCCTGGCGACAGACGGTGACTTCAATGTGGGCGTCAGTTCCGACAGCGCGCTGATCCGTGTGATCGAGGAAAAACGTGAGTCGGGTATCTTTCTGACCGTGCTCGGATTCGGCACCGGCAACCTAAAGGATTCCAAGATGGAAAAACTGGCCGACAAGGGCAACGGTAACTATGCCTACATCGACGATATTCTCGAGGCCAAGAAAGTGCTGGTCAATGAAATGGGAGGCACGCTCCTGACCATTGCCAAGGATGTGAAGATTCAGGTCGAATTCAACCCGTCCCAGGTCAAAGCCTACCGGCTCATTGGCTATGAAAATCGCATACTGGCCAGCGAGGACTTCGAAAACGATCTGAAGGATGCCGGCGAGCTGGGAGCGGGGCATACCGTCACGGCGCTCTACGAACTGATTCCGGCGGGGTCGGACGAGCCTGTACCTGTAACCGGAGAGTTGAAATACCAGAAAACCCAACTGGTCGACAGCGATGATCTCATGACGGTGAAGCTACGCTACAAGCAGCCGGACGGAGATGTGAGCAAATTACTCGTTCGTTCGGTCAAGGCCTCTGAATTCCATGGACTGCGGCCATCCCACAACTTCCAATTTGCCAGCGAGGTCGCCGAGTTCGGCATGCTGTTGCGGAACTCGGAGTTCAAGGGCAACGCCAGCTACGGGCAGATCATCGAGCGAGCGCATCAGGTGAAGGGCGCCGACCGGGAAGGCTACCGTGCCGAATTCATTCGCCTGGTCGAAAAAGCTCAATTACTGGATGAGCACTTCGACGAGTAGGGTTTGAATCCCCCAATATGCCCGGGTGTGCGATGGCCGACCCGGGCATGTGTCATGTTCCGGCGAAGTGCCGCGGATTTCTCGACACCAGATTGTTTTTCAGTAAACTCCCTCCTATTCATTGGAAAAGAGGGAATATGAAGATTTTATTGGTAGGAGATATTGTCGGGAAGCCGGGGCGTAATGCCTTTACGCAGATAGCAGCACAACTGCGGGAAGAGGGGCGGGTTGATTTCATCATCGCGAACGGTGAAAATTCGGCGGCTGGCCGCGGCCCGACGCCGGAAATCGCCAATGCCATTTTGAATGCGGGGGCCGATGTGATGATTCTTGGCGATCATGCGTGGGACAGTAGGGAAATGGTCGCCGGCATTGATCTGGAAGACCGCATTATCCGCCCGGCCAACTTCGGCAAAGGCGCACCGGGTCAAGGTTGGGTGCGGGTTGAAACTCCCGAAGGTCCATTGGTTGTGATGCAGCTGATCTGCCGCGTTTTCATGCAGCCGAGCTATGACTGCCCGTTCCAAGCGGCCGACCGCATGCTCAAGGGCGAGCTGGGCGGCGATAAGGTGATCTTTGTCGATATCCACGGCGAGGCTTCGTCGGAACGCATGGCCATGGGCCGGTTTCTGGATGGCCGCGTCACCAGCGTTACAGGAACCCATACACACTGCCAGACTTCGGACAACCGCATCTTTCCCAACGGGACGGCCTACATGACGGACCTCGGCATGACCGGACCGCAAGACTCTATTCTGGGACGCGAAGTCGAACCGGTCATCAAAAAGTTCCTGACCGGCGTGCCTCAGAAATTTGATGTGGCCAAAGGCGATCCCGCGCTTGAAGGCGCGATTGTTGATGTGGATATGAAGACGGGCAAGGCGAACTCGATCGAGCGTATTCGAATCAGGCTCTAAACCATAGGGTGCCAGGTGGCGATGGGCAACGAACGAAAAATCTATTCAGTGACCGAGGTCAACCGCAAGGCGCGGATGGTGCTGGAGAGCGGCATCGGCGAACTGTGGGTGGAGGGAGAGCTTTCGCGCGTTACCGTCCATTCGAGCGGGCACTGGTATTTTACGCTGAAGGATGAAGGGGCCGCCGTTTCCTGTGCGATGTTTGCGCGCGACAATGCCGGTGTGATGTTCAAACCCAAAGACGGCCGCAAGGTGCAGATGCTGGCCCGGCCGAGTCTCTACGAAGCGAACGGCCGCTACCAGTTGATCGCCTCCGAAATGGAGGAGGCGGGCAAGGGCAACCTGCAGGAGCAGTTTGAAAAGCTGAAGGCCAAGCTGGCGGATGAAGGGTTGTTCGACGAAGACCGTAAAAAGCCGTTGCCGGTGCTGCCCCGAAAGATCGGTGTGGTGACGTCCCCAACGGGCGCCGCCATCCGCGACATTATCAATGTGCTGACACGCCGGTTTCCAAACCTTGAAATTCTGCTCATTCCCGCCAAGGTCCAGGGGGTCGGTGCGGAGCAGGGGATCGCAAAGGCCATCGACTATCTCAACACGCGCGGCGACATCGATGTGATGATTGTAGGGCGCGGCGGCGGCAGCATCGAGGATTTGTGGTGCTTCAACGAAGAGGTGGTCGCCCGTGCGATCGACCGCTCTACCATTCCGGTGATTTCGGCGGTGGGGCACGAGATCGACTTTACCATTTCCGATTTTGTGGCGGATGTGCGCGCTCCTACACCATCGGTCGCCGCCGAGCTGGCGGTGCGGGAAAAGGGCGATCTGGAAGATGCCATTGCGCTTTGCGACCGGCGTTTGCGGCAGAGCCTTAAAACCGTGTTGCAGGATTATCGCCTCCGGCTCAACCGTCGGGTGCATAGCTATGTGTTCCGGGAGCCGGATAATCTAGTTCGGCAGTATCGGCAAAATATCCAATCGTTGGAAACGCGGATGGGCGGTCTGCTTAAGCTGGAAGCACAGCAAACGTTCCAACGGTTGGAAACGTCCAATGTCCGGATGGCCCACCTGCTGCAATCGGGCGTTCAGCAGGCGCACCAGCGCATCGATGAACTGGGCATCGTGATGCAGCATCGAATGGAGCGTAAGGCCGGGCAGGAAAAACAAAACCTCCAGCGGGTGGAAAGCCAGTTGCGCATGCTCAACCCACTGGCCGTGCTGGGACGAGGCTACAGCCTGACGCGTAAGCCGGATGGCTCGGTGGTTCGCAGCGTAGATTTGGTGAAGATCGGTGAAGATCTGGTTACCCAATTTGTAGACGGCAAAGTGATTTCAAAGGTGACCGGAAAAGAGTAAAGGAAGTGCGGAGGAGAACGGATATGGCGGAAAAGAAGAGTGCGGATTTCGAGCAGTCACTGGAGCGACTGGAAAGCCTGGTGGAGGAGATGGAGGCAGGCGAACTAAGCCTTGAGGCCATGATCAGGCATTTTGAGGAAGGCTCGCAACTGGTCGAGCTCTGCACCAAAAAGCTGAACGAGGTGGAGAAAAAAATCGAGAAGCTCGTGAAGAAGGATGGCGAACTTGTGGAAGAACCTTTCGAGGTGCAGGAATGAAAGAGCGTAACCGTTGGATCCTGATCGGGTTTTGCGGCGTGATGGTGATCAGCGCGCTGGTCTCGGCGTTGCGTCGGAAACAGGTTGAACCGTTCTCTACTGTTTCGAATCCGGTCAGCCGGTTCGCCCCCCGGCAAAGGCCGATCGAAGGTGCAAATCCTGCCCGGCAGTACAGCGATGCGTTGGCTAACGCCGTGGCGAAGGTCATGCCCTCGGTAGTCGTGATTCGGACGGAGAAAGTGGGGTACCGGAAAGTGCCCCGCGATCTGTTCGGATTTATGTTCGATGTCGTTCCAGAGCAGTTGGCAGGGGAGGGCTCGGGGGTGATCATCGACGAACGCGGTTACGTCCTTACGAGTTGGCATGTGCTGGAAGGCGCCGACAGTCGCTCGGTCGAGGTGGTGCTCAACAATGGGACCAAGCTGCCGGCCCAGTATATCGGCCACGATAAATCGGCCGATCTGGCGGTGCTTAAGATCACGGGCACGGAAGCGGCCTGGCCGGCGGTGGAGTTCGGGGATTCCGATGCGCTGCGCGTCGGCGAGGTGGTGATCGCCATCGGCTCGCCCTACAGTTTTCAAAGCTCGGTGACGGTCGGCAATGTCAGCCAGAAGGGGCGCCGTATCCATCTGCTGCCCTACGAGGATTTTATCCAGACCGATGCCGCTATCTCGGAGGGCAACAGCGGCGGACCGCTCATTGATGTAGACGGCCGTCTGATGGGTATCAATACAGCTGTTCTTCTCCAGGCAAAGGAAGAGGGAGTTGATATTGCATTTTCAACGCCCTCTAATCTCGCGATGGTGATCGCAAATTCCTTGATCGAAAAAGGGAAACACGAATGGCCCTGGGTCGGCGCGTTTTTCGGTACGACCGGCATGCCTGGCGACACCCGGTTGCAAGTGACGCAAGTCTGGCGCGATACACCGGCCGCCCGTGCAGGCATGCAGGTGGGCGATGTTATTCTGGAGGCAAACAACAGAGTCATAAAGAACGAGTACGATATCCTTCGCGTAATCTACAATCATTCCGTCGGCGAGAGGCTTCGGTTTCTGATCGAGCGGGACCATAAGAAGCGGCCCGAAATCGAGCTGCTTCTTGAAGAGTTTCCGGGAACTCCCTAGTCGCGGAGTCCGCGAACCACCGACAGGGCAACCCGAAGGGTTCAAGGAACTCGCCACCTTGCTTTCTCTTTTTAATCCCGGGAAAACCGATATAGTGCTGACGCTTATCAGGAAGGATTGAATGACCAGGAATAAAAACAGCCGGTTGGTAGCTGCTGAGATCATTGCCCTATGGCTCGAGGACGGGAGTTTTCCCGACCGCCAGCTCGCCGGCATACAGGAAAGCCACGCCTTCGTTCTGGAGGTGGTCAACGGGGTCGTGCGGAACCGCAACATATTCGATTGGCTGGAAAGACGATGGGTGAAAAAGGCTCCCCAACCCTTCTTCAAGGCCGTGCTGTATGTCGGACTCTACCAACTGTTGTTCATGGACGTAGAAGCCTACGCCGCCATCAATGAAACGGTGGAAGCCGCCAAGAGCCGGTCCGGTGGAGAAGCCGCCGCCAAGATGGTCAACGCCGTGTTGCGGCGTGCCCAGCGGGAGCGCGATCAGGTTCTGCAGTCACTGGAAAATCAGCCGGCCCATATCCGCCTTTCGCACCCTGAATTCCTGCTCGAATGCTGGATCCGGCAATATGGAGAAGCCGCCGCTATTAAACTGGCCGAATGGAACAACCAGCCGCCCGCCACCACGCTGCGCATTGAGCAGTCGGCGGTCGATGCTGCCGAGTTTAGCGACCAGCTCCGCGCAGCGGATATCGAACCGCTGCGGCATCCCTTCTCCGGTCACGAAATATTCTTCGTGCTTCCGCGCGGCATTGCCGTGAAAAAAGTACCCGGCTACGACGAAGGCTGGTTCACCGTGCAGGATCCGGCCACCGCCATATCCGTCGACCTCCTCGCGCCACAACCCGGCGAGGCCGTGCTCGATGCTTGCGCCGCCCCCGGCGGAAAGACCGCCATGATGGCCGGTCGTATGAATGGTTCCGGCTCGCTTATCGCCATGGATTTGCACACCGACCGCATCGCGGTGCTCAAGGAAAACCAAAAGCGCCTCAAGCTCGGCTGGGTAGAGCTTGTGCAGGGCGATGCCCGTAAACCACAGCAGGCGCTCGGCGAGCGGAAGTTCGATGCCATTCTGCTCGATGTTCCCTGTACAAACACCGGGGTGCTGCGCCGCCGTGCCGACGCGCGCTGGCGCGTGGATGCGGCGCGACTCGGAAAGGTTACCAAACTCCAATACGACCTCCTCACCGCCTGTACGGGACTGCTGAAGGAAAAAGGGCGGCTCGTCTACAGTACCTGCAGTCTCGAGACCGAAGAAAACGAAGAGCTGGTTGCTAGGTGGCTTTCCGCGCATCCCGAATTCGAACGGGTTGAAGTCAAAAAATCATTCCCTCCTGAATCCGGCACCGACGGCGCTTTCGCGGCCTTGCTGCGTCGCAAATAACTACATTGGATCCGGATCCAGATGATCGGCCAGCAGCTTGAGCAGGAACCGCTCGGCGTCAGCGATTTCGGCGTCCTTGCCGGACTTCGCGGTGAGGCGGATTTCCACCCGTCCCTTGGCGGGATAGAATCCGAGATCGATATCAGACGGCTCAAAGTTTTCGCGTTCGAGAAGAGTCACGATATCGGATTCGCCAATGCCTCTCGTGCACACAATCCGGATGAGGTTGGGTCGGGCGTCCGTATATTTATTCTTGAGCCAGGGGACGATCTCTTCGGACAGGATGGCATTGAATTCTGCGGGTGGACCCGGAAGGACCAAGAGAATTTGGTCGTCTGCCAGTTCAATTCGCTGGCCGGGTGCGGCGCCGACGGAGTTGGGCAGAACCACGGCACTTTCGAGCACTTGCGCCTGCCGCGTTGCGGCGAGCGTGATTTGGCGGTCGCGTTGTTCGTACCATGCTTTGAGGCATGCGACGGTGGGCTGGTCGAGTACGATCTTGAGACCGAGAAGCTGCGAGAGGGCATCGCGGGTAATATCGTCGACGGTGGGACCGAGCCCGCCGCTGACAAATACGAGATCAACGCGGATCAAGGCATCTCCGATCGCATCTGCAATGGCGTCCACTTCATCGGGAACGGTGGTGTCGCGCACCAGTTGTAGACCGATGACGGAAAGCGATGCACCGAGATCCTGTCCGTGGGTGTTGAGAGTTCGTCCACTGAGCAACTCGTTGCCAATCGAAATGAGTTCCGCCTGAATGCTCATGGTTGTTGTTCCAATAGGTTGAACTGCAGGGTACCCACGGAATATACTGAATACACGGATTTTATTAATGGAATATCGGACAACAGTTGAAACAGGACAGCATGGCGGCCGACTGGATGCCTTTCTGGCGGAACAGGTGTCGGAGGTTTCCCGGTCGCACTGGAAAACGCTGATCCAAGCCGGGCATGTGATGGTAAACGGCGCGGCCTGCAAGCCGAACCAAAAGCTGAAGTCCGGTGACGGTATTGAGTGGACGGTACCGGAAGTGGCTCCTATGGAGACCTTGCCGGAGGATATCCCGCTACATATTCTGTACGAGGACGGTGCAGTGCTGGTGCTGAACAAGCCGCCGGGACGGGTAGTGCATCCGGCGGCGGGCAATGAGACCGGGACGCTGGTAAATGCGCTGATGTTTCATGATCCGGGTTTTGAGTCGTTGGAGCGTGCGGGCATTGTGCACCGTCTCGACAAGGATACCAGCGGTGTGATGGTGGTGGCTAAATCGGAAAAAGCGATGGCCGAGCTCAAGCGCCAGTTTAAGGCGCGTGAGACGGAAAAGGAGTATCTCGCTCTGGTTTGGGGCGAACCCCCGCCGAGCGGGCGCATCGAGACGCTGATAGGGCGACATCCGGTGCATCGTAAAAAAATGGCGGTTCTGAAGCTGGGTGGTCGCACAGCGGTATCCAATTATGAAACGCTGGAGCGCTTTGATGAGGTGGCACTGGTGCGAGTGAGGATTGAAACAGGACGGACTCATCAGATTCGGGTGCATATGGCGCATATCGGTCATCCGATTGTGGGCGACACGGTATATAGCCGAGCGCGCAGGCATACCCTTCCCGAAAAGCCGGAGCGGCAGATGCTGCACGCCACCCGATTGGCATTCAACCACCCCGAAACGGGGAAAAGGCTTTCATTCGAGGCCCCGTTGTTTGAAGATATTAGCCGACTTTTGGAACAATTGAGGGGCGGATAATGGCGGAAACCACATTCCACGGACTGATCGAGGATCTGGAACAATACCTGGAATACCAGCGCGATGAAGGTGTGAAGCGGCTGGAGGTCGATCGGGTCGTTTTGGAAGAGCTGACTAGAGAGCCAGAGCCCATCACGCAGGAGGTGGTGGCCGTCGAGGCCGCGCCCATTCCATCGGACTTTGAATCCTTAGAGGCGATTACTGCCCATATTGCCCAATGCCGGAACTGCCCGCTGTGTCAGGAGCGCACCCATACGGTTCCGGGGGAAGGGAACGTCCATCAACCGGATATTATGTTTGTCGGGGAGGGTCCAGGCGCGGAGGAGGATGCTCAAGGCCGCCCATTCGTCGGAAAGGCCGGAAAGCTGCTGGACAAGATGATCGAGGCCATGGGCTATCGTAGGGAAGAAATCTACATTGCCAATGTGGTGAAGTGCCGCCCTCCCAATAACCGAAAACCGCAACGCGAGGAAATGGACATGTGCCTCCCATATCTTCGCCAGCAGATCCGGTTCATTCAACCTAGGGTGATCGTCGGACTCGGTGGAACCGCGATGGAAGGGATGCTCGGGAAGCCGGTTGGCATT
>CAXMPN010000015.1:0-21218 GCA_964195195.1 Pontiella sp.
TGTCATAAGTGGAAAATTTTCCACCTATCACCCTTATGGGGTGGACTCCCTTTCCACATATGCCCGCATTAAAGGGGTAAACATGGAAAATCGACGGTTTTATTTTCCACATATGACCCCAGGTTAGAATTTTTTCCACATATGCCCGCATTAAAGGGGTAAACATGGAAAATGACCCGTCTAAGTTTCTATCTATTACCGATCCTTAAAAAGGCTTCCATTGATCGACATATTAAGCAGGAAAAAATGGAAAACAAGAAACAAATGGGGGCTGCGTTCTTACCGCAGAGCGGGAGATCGGGGCATCGCTCGGGTTGGCTGTAGCCGCGATCCTTGATCGCGGAGGCGGGTTCACGGCACCCGCCCTACATAAGCTTGCAAAGGACGTTCTATCCAGCCAGTTTGATAATTTCCCGGTGACGATAGCAATCCGTTGTATGGTCGTTCACCATGCCGACGGCTTGCATGAAGGCATAACAGATGGTCGGGCCGACAAAATTAAATCCAAGCTTCTTTAAATCACGGCTCATTGCAGCTGAGATGTTGGTTTGAGCGGGAAGCTCTTTCATGGATGTCCATGTATTCTGAAGAGGAACGCCATCGACATAACGCCATAGAAACGCATCAAGCGATCCATGCTCCTTGCGAATTAGAAGCGTCCCCCGTGCATTACGGATGGTAGACGCAACCTTGAGGCGGTTACGTATGATGCCCTCATCCGCCAGCAGGCGATCGACATCGTTTTGCGTATAGTCAGCAATGCGTTCGACATCAAAGTCATCAAACGCCTTCCGATAGCCTTCGCGCCTTTTTAGGATCGTCAGCCAGCTCAGCCCGGCCTGCGCCCCCTCCAGTATCAGGAATTCAAACAGCAGCCGGTCGTCATGAACAGGAATACCCCATTCATCATCGTGGTAGGTCCTATATAGCGGATCGCTGCCGCACCATTCACATCTTGTTTTCATAACACGTCATTTTTTCCACAGAGGTTGCAGAAGAACACGGAGGTAAGGTTGTCTGTGCATCTCTGTGTCCTCTAGCGAAGCGGGTGGTATACATTGTTTATGCGCTCGAGCCCATGGAGTAGCCGGAGAGGTCGAGGGCGACAAACCGGTAGCCGGTCTTCTTGATGGCGTCGACGATTTCGCTTCGCTCCGCCATGAGCTTGTCAAAGTCGATCGGATCGATCTCGATGCGGCAGAGGTCGCCATGGTGGCGGATGCGGTATTGGCGGTAGCCTCGGGCGCGCAGAATGGCTTCCGCCTTTTCCACCTGGGTCATGGCATCGAGCTCGATTCGCGTTCCGGTAGGGAAGCGCGATCCCAGGCAGGCGAACGAGGCCTTGCGGGCCGTCGGCAGTCCGCGTCGTTCGCTAAGGATGCGGATATCCTTCTTGTAGAGTCCGGCGTTCTGCAACGGCGCCACGACACAATGGTTGGCGGCGGCCTGTGTGCCGGGGCGAATATCGCCCTTGTCGTCCTCAATGGCGCCGTGGGCCAGCACAATGTCACCGAATTCCGAGAGGATCGTTTCCATCTTGCTGAACAGCTCATTTTTGCAGTGGAAGCAGCGGTTGCCCTCATTGGCAAGGTATTCGTCGTTGAGGTGTTCAGCGGTCTGGATAATGCGCAGGTTCCAACCGCGCTCGGTGGCCATGTCGATGGCTTCCTGCAACTCGTCGCGGGGAATCGACGGGGAATCGGCAATGACCATCATGGCGTTCTGCCCCAGCACCTCATGGGCGCAGTCGGCGAGATAAGTGGAATCGACGCCGCCGGAATAGGCGACGGCCAATGCGCCATAGGATTTCAGCTCTTCGAGCAGCATCTGCTCTTTTTCTTCAATGGAATTCATGCATCGAACCATAGACGATCCATCCGTTCATATCAGCACAATTATCGAGGAGCGGTGCGACTGGGAATTCGACAAAATGATTATGGATAGAATAATTCTTCCAGCCATCCGATATAAAATTATTTTGGTATTTTGTGGATTTCAGTGGCAACGAATTTAGGAAAAGCAACGAATGTTCCGGCAGATTGGGATCGTTGCGGATAGGGCTCCCGTGGGGGCTAGTCGGCGCTTTTCCTGTGTTGAGACCGCCGTTTTCTGAAATACTGCACCTTTTCCAGTCCATTGGATTCGTTGCTTTTCCTACATTCGTTGCAAAAACTCTTAGTGGACCCATGCGCTGCGAGATCGCACGCCTCGCCATAAAATTCTACGCAGAGCCATTCTTCTGCCTAAATCACAGTTCCAGATCGCCCTTGCGGTTGAGCAACAGCCAGATGAAGAAGGGGCCGCCGAGCATGGCGGTAATGATGCCGACGGGTATTTCGGCCCCGGAGGGCGCACTGCGGGCCAGGGTGTCGCAGACCGTCAGAAACAGTCCGCCAAACAGGAACGAGGCGGGCGCAAGCCAGCGGTGGTCCGCACCCACGAGCAAGCGGCAGATGTGCGGCGCCATCATCCCCACAAAGCCGATGGGCCCGCACACCGCCACCACACCACCGACCATCAGTGAGGCGGCGATGAAGATCAGCTGCTTTACGCGCCCGACATGCACACCCCGGCTGACGGCGATATCCTCGCCGACCATAAGCAGGTTCATTTCGCGGTGCAGGAACAGCAGCAGGATGCCGCCGCCGGACAGGAAGACAAGAAGGTTGGCGAGCTTGCTGTAATCGGCCGCTGTCAGCGAACCCATCATCCACTGGACGATACGGAAGGACTGCTCAAACCCACTGAGGTATTGAATCAGCAGAATGAGGCTGGAGAAGAAAAAGCTGATGGCGATGCCGGCCAGTAGCAGGGTGGTTGTGGTGAAGCCGCCCTTAAGCCGGGTTAGACCGTAGACAAGCGCTACGGCCAGCAGGGCTCCGCCGAATGCCGCCAGCGAGGTGCCTGAGATCCCCAAAAAGGTAAAAGCGAAGCCCAGCCGGATAAAGGTTGCGGCACCGAGGGCCGCACCGCTGGAGATGCCGAGAGTAAACGGTGTGGCGAGCGGGTTGCGGAACAGCGCCTGGAACGACATACCGCTGAGCGAGAGCATCGCCCCGGCCGCAAACGCGCAGAGTACGCGCGGCACGCGAAGACTGACCAGGATTTCCCGTTCCAGCCCATCGGCCGACAGCGGAATAAACTTCATTCCCAGCAAAGGACAGACAACGAGCGCCGCCGAGGCGAGTAACAGCAACAGAAGGAGCGGCAGAAGAGGCTTTCTCATAGCGCACCGCCTGAGATGACATAGGGGAGGGGGCGATGGGGTGAGGGGGAGCAAACGAATTCTGTTTCGTAGATTTTTTCAAGCACGTCCGTTTGGGTGGTCTCCGCCGGGGTTCCTTGAAATACAACGGTGCCGTCTTTGAGAGCGTAGATGCGGTCACTGCTGGATGCGGCGGTGTTGATGTCATGATGCACCGCCAAGACCGTGATGCCGTTTTCGCGGCAGGCCTTTTTCAGCAGCGAGGACACATTGGTCTGATGCCGGTAGTCGAGGAAGGTGGACGGTTCGTCGAGCAGCAGGATGTCGGTGCCCTGTGCCAGTGCCGCGGCGATGAAGGCCATCTGGCGTTCTCCGCCACTCAGGGTGTTCATGGCGCGGTGACGGAAAGGAATCAGTCCGGCCTGTTCCAAGGCGGACTCGATGATCCGGTGGTCTTCCGTCGTCAGGGTGGTGAAGGCGGAAAGGTGCGGATAGCGCCCCATGGCGACGAATTGTTCGACGGTCAGGGGAATAAATCGTCCCTCCGCCTGAGGTACATAGCTCTGCACTTTGGCCAGTTCCTTCGGTTTGAGGTCGGAAAACCGTTTCCCATCAATTTGGATCATGCCGCTCCAATGGCGGTGGATGCCCGCGATGCATTTGATTAGCGTGGTTTTTCCCGCGCCGTTTGGTCCGATGATCGAGACATATTCGCCTCTGTTTACCTGCAAAGAAATCCCTTTCAGTATGTCGCAGTCGGACAGCTGGATGCACAGGTCTTCGATCTGGATAATTGGTCTGTTCATGACTGGAATTTGACAAAATGATTATGGACAGAATGATTTCGAGAGCATGAAACATCACATATGTTAATTATCTTGTCCCTAATCATTTTGTCGGATTCTCCCTCCTGATGATATTCGAGAAATCCTCGAGCGTTTGTATGAAGCAGCCGGGAGAGGGGATGCAGGTGTAGGCGCCGTCGAGGACGTGGATTTGATGGTTTTGGACGGCATCGACGGACGAAAGATTTCCCCAATGGTTGGTCGGCCCGCCAACTGTGAGCTCAATGATGAGTTCGGGATTAAGGCGCATGATGGCTTCGCGGGAAAGTGTGACGGAAGGGCTGGTATTGGAGACCACATTATTACCACCGGCGATAGCGAGCATTTCGGAGTGCAGGCAAGCGGCTCCGAAGGCGTAGACCTGCTCGACTTTCGATGGATTGGTAAACTCGCCAAAGGTGATCAAGGTGCGTGGCCGATGCCCAGGCGTATTACGCGCCGCATCGATTTGACGTTCCAACCGGGCGATCAGTTCGGTGGCCTCTTCTTCAACCTCGCAGATTTCTCCGATGGTGCGGATAGAGTCCAGAATGTCACCGATGGTCAGGCTTCCGGTTTCCAGATAGGGAATACCGAGGTTTTCGAGACGGGCCTTTTGGTCATCGGAACTTTTTTCGAGAACAACAAGATCGGGATGAAGGGATACTACGGCCTCATAATTAATGTTCATGAAGTCGCCCACGACCGGGAGGTTTGAATCACTATCCGTTTCGCTGAATCTGGAGATGCCGACGAGACGAGTCTCGAGCCCGAGGTCATGCAGCGTATCGGTAATGTTCGGGGCAAGGGAAATAATGCGCTCCGGCGGATGCCCAGCCGGAGTGGGGCGTGTTGGTTGGTCGCAACCGCATAGCAGGACGAGGGCAAATAGGAATGTGGCACGTTTAATCATCGGTCAGCGTGAAAGTAAACGACAGCTCGGTAGTGGAGTCAATGTTTCGGCCAAACTGCTTGGCAGGGGAAAAGGTAGTTTGTTGCGCGGTCTTTAGCGCGGCTTCGTCGAGTCGCCGATGGCTGCTCGATTGAAGGATGGATATGTTGCCGGCCCTTCCGTTCTGCAAGACCTCAATGGAGAGTGTGACAGTGCCTTCCTCGCCGCGACGGCGGGAACTGCGCGGATAGGTGGGTTTAATGGCCTTGACCGGGTGGGCTTCAGCGGTCACACCTTTTTCTTCAACAAGACTGGCATCCAGATCGTGAGAATCAACCGATGTAGTTTCTGCCACGGTTTGCGGTTGGGGCCGCGATTCTAGTTGAGGCTCAGCGACCGGCGCGATGGGGAGTGTAGACTGGGAAACCTGCTTCCCTTGCGGATCGATCGGCTGTTCCAGACGCTCTTCAGGTTCCGGTTCCGGTGCAGCGGCCTGGCTGGATAGGGCGGGAATGAGGGTGAGGTGAACCACGGTGCGGCCTGGCTCCATAGAAGGTGTAGCCGGCGCATAGATCCCCTTGCCGTAGAGCGCCGCAACATGGATGGCGACGGAAATTATTATACATGCAAGCAGCGGTACATTGATTATGGAGTATCTATGGTGCACGAGAACGAGACTTCCTCAATTCCAGCTGTTTTCAAGTCGTCCAATAGCTCAATGGCTCGTCCGAGGTCGGCCTTTTGGTCGCCGTTGATGAAGACGGGTTTTGTTTCTTCGCCCCGCAGTGCCAGCACGCGATCGGCCAGTCCGTCAAAGTGGGTCGGTTCCTGGTTGAGGAATAGGTTGTTGTCGGCGTCGATCGTAATGGCGATGTAGTCGCTTTGCTCAATCGATGAACTCTCCGCCGAGGGAAGGTCGACCTTAAGGCCGCGGTGCAGCACCATCGAGAGCATGGCGTAGATGAAGAAGACGAGCAGCAGGAACACGACGTCGATGAGTGGAAGCATCTCCACCCGCGCCTTCTTGGTTTCATATCCGCAGCTTAGTTGCATCGCTGTTCCAGGCCTTTCTGCACGGTGACTTCGTAGAAGGTGACGAGCTGTTCGAGATAGCGGGTGACCTTTTCGACCTTGCGGGTGAGGGCGTTGTAGGGCAGCAGGGCGACGATCGCGATGGCGAGGCCGGTTGCGGTGGTAATGAGCGCCTGCGCGATGCCGCCCGTGACGGCCTTGGGATCTTCGATACCTGCGACGCCCAGCAGATCGAATGAAATGATGATGCCGGAAACCGTACCGAGAATGCCGAGCAGCGGCGCGAGAGTGATGATGGTGTCCAGCACGGAGAGACTACGCTTCATCTTTTCGATCTCGTGCATGGCCGCCGCTTCGAGCGATTGAACCAGGCCATAATTACGGTGCGCCAGTCCGGCGGTGAGAATGCGGCAGACCAGGCAGGATGAGACTTCCCCTTCCTGGATGGCGGTGTCGAAATCGCCCTCTTCCGTCAGTGTGAAGATGCGGTTGACGAGTTTCTGGTTTTTACGCACGGAAAGCACCAGCCAGAAAAGAAGTCGTTCAAGCACGACGGCCAGCGCTACGATTGAACAGGCCAGCAATGGCCACATTACCGGTCCGCCCTTAATCATTAATTCGAACATGGATCGTCCTTTTTCCAATGGTTGGACGGCCAACATAGGTTTTTTTCCAAGGCTTGGAAAGCGCGTTCCTGAATATGTAGATCATCAGTCGTTGACAGAACTGGAATGACTTCATAGATTGCCCCTTCATGAAGTGACTGATGGAAGATCGGTGAAAATCCGACGCTGTAGCGCAACTGTAACGGGATGTATCCCGAAGCCAGAACTTTCAGGCCTTCAAGATGTTGGACTCTTTCGCATTAAAGGGGGCTCAACGGTCGATGCCGTTCCGTCCCCCCTGGAAACGGCTTTCTTTTTGCCGGCGGGAGAGAGTTTGCAATGAAAACTCGAAAGCCTGCGATCTACAGGCAAAAGGAATGAAAATGAAGAAACAACTAGTACTTATCGCGTTTGTCGCAATGACCAGCGCATGTCTCGCGAATACGGTTATCGACTTTGACGGGCAAAGCACAACCGGAAACAACAATGCATTCGCTCCTTCCACGGATGGCACCCATGATTGGACAGATACGGGCGTAACCTTCAGTCATGAGGTCTCTTTTGGTGGATTTTCCTGGGATGGTATGACCTATTCCAGCGTAAACGATACCACGACCGCCGGTTTTGGTAATCAGTATGCGGCGTACGGCGATGGAATGGGCATGGGTGATACCGGTTCCTACGGCATCCATGCAAACCCGTTCACTCCGCGCTCGGTCATCACGCTGCCCGTGGCAACGACGGTTCAGGGGTTCTATGCGAATAATACCACCTATGCGGCGCTCAGCATGCTTAACGGCGATGCGTTTGCCCGCCAGTTCACCACCGCCAGCAACGACTTCTTCAAGCTGACGATTGAAGGGTTCGACGGCACGGACAGTAGCCAGGGAACCGTTGATTTCTTTTTGGCCGACTATACCGGAGCAACCGGCTCGATTATTGATGATTGGACTTTTGTTAATCTGAGTGGCTTGGGTTCCAATGTAGTATCGCTGGCTTTTACGATGTCTTCGTCTGACAACGGGGACTTTGGTATGAACACACCGGCCTACTTCGCGATGGACAATCTGACCGTGGCGGCCATCCCTGAACCCGGTACGATCGTGTTGCTGTTGCTGAGTTCCGTAGGATTTATTGGCGCTCGCAGATTCCAGGTTTAATGCTTCTGCGTTCGCAGTAAGAAAGTTCCATGTCGTACCAGTTGCAGCTTGTTGCAGGGTTATTGTTGTTGGCTCCCGCATTCGCAGGAACCAACAAGGATATCATTGTATCGGCGCCGCGATTGGACGACTTGGATCTGATGGACGTGGCCGTGGCTGCCGATGTAACGGTGATTGACCAATCCACCATCGAGCAGTCCGGTGCGGCGTCCGTTCCCGAACTGTTGCAGAGCGAGGCCAATGTGTTAATCCGCGGGCAGGGAGGTAATGCGTCCGACGGGCAACTCTCGATGCGCGGGTTTGGCGACAATAGCCATGTGCGCACGCTCGTGCTGGTGGATGGCCACAAGGCCAACCGACCGGATATGGGCCTAATTGATTGGCAGCGCCTGCCGGTTTCAAGCATTGAGCGGATCGAGGTGATTCGCGGCGGGCAAAACGTACTCTACGGCAACCATGCGCTTTCCGGGGTGGTGAAAATCACCACCAAACGTGGCGGAGATGTCGGCTTACAACTCAACGGTGCGGTTGGGAGCTTTGGCTATTATTCCGGTTCGGCCAGCTATGGCGGGACGGTGGGTGATGCTGATTTTCTGGCGGGGCTCCAGCACACGACGTATGACGGATTCCGCGACCACTCCGCGACGGAAGCCTCCACAGCCCATGGCACTGCGGGATGGTACATGAGCGATACAGACACGCTGACCCTGCGCGCTTCCGGAGGAAAGAGCTATATCCAGTTCCCTGGCTCGTTGAGCTATCAGCAGATGCAGGATGACCCCACGCAATCGAGCAACCTCGGCGATGAATTTTCCGATGTCTGGAGCGGACAGGCAACCTTGCTCTACGAAACGGAACGCGATTGGGGGGCGGCGCGCATGAATGCCGGAGCCAACTTCATAAACCGCGAAAACTCTATTTCGGGCATATACAACCAAAATGATCTTCAGGGCATCTCGCTGGCTCCTCGCGCCCGGTTTGGGGCGGAGGACACTTTCTGGATGGCGGGCCTCGACGTGTTCTACGACCAGCTGGATCAGGAAAACTATCTGGACAAGAATCGCGACATCGTCAAGTCGTGGGCGGACATTGAACGGATAACCGCTGCGCCCTATCTTTTTGCCCAGCGCACTTTTTCGGAAAAAACCATCCTCAACGGCGGGGTGCGGGTGGAATACGCCGGAACGGACAACCACTATATCGAGTATGTGGCATCGCAATTGGAAGAATTTTTAGCCCCAGGCATCCCGAATCCGGATTACAAAAATCCACCGGATGTTGACCCGACCAACTCATATGATGGTTTGGTGGAAAAATATGGATGGGCGGCGGAGCTTTCGCTGTCGCGTCAGTTGACAGACTCGCTGGATGTTTGGGCCGGATACGACCGGATTTATCGTTATCCCACGCTCGACGAAACGGCGGCCTATCAAGGCTTCCCGTTGAGCGATCCCTTGAATGAAAATCTCGACCCCGAGCATGGAAACAACGTTGAGATGGGCACGAAATACGAAAACCGTGAGTGGAATATTTCTCTGACCGGATTCTATCTGATGCTCGATAATGAAATTGGCTTCGATGCCGTGGCCAACCTAAACCGCAACATTGGATCTACCCGGCGACTTGGAACCGAAACGGAAGTGGCATGGCGGCAGGATTGGTATGGTGCTTCCACTCGCTGGACGCTGGTCGATGCGCGGATGGATGGTGGAGAAAACGACGGTAACCGGGTGCCGCTGGTGCCGTGGGCCTATGGCGTGACTTCGGCATGGATCGAGCCGGTTTCCCGATTGCGGCTGACGGCCTCCTATACATTGGTATCGGAGCAGATCCAAGGCAACGACGCAGCCAATGCGTTGCGCGAAATGGATGCCTATGGTTTAGTGGGGCTTCGCGCCAATATGGTGTTGCTGGATTCACTTAATCTTATTGTATCGGTACACAATCTGTTCGATGAAACCTATGCCTACTCCGCATACAGCAGTCGTTACTATCCCGGTTCCGGGCGCAGTTTCCGGGCCGGGATAACCTGGGTCTATTGATATGAAAAAGTTAATGAACATCCTAATAGTGTTTCTGTTTCCAGGCATTCAAAGCATTGCGGTGGGCGATAGCTATTACGGGTTGGATCATGTGCCTTCCGCCCCGGCGGCGGGACAGTCGGGTTCAACCGCCATCCATGGGACGAGTAACGCTATTATAGCATGGGCCGACGGCTATCTGGATGTGCAGTATGGCGCGGAGGTGGATGCACAGTGGAGAACTCCTGAAAAGGCGCTTGGCATGGCCGAAGGCACTGCGTTTGAAATAGTTTCCCTTGGGCGCGGTGGTCAGATCACGCTGACTTTCCCTCAAGGAATTGGCGATGGATCAGGATTTGACTTCGCTGTGTTTGAGAATGGAATCAGTGACGGGTTTTTGGAGTTGGCCTATGTGGAGGTTTCATCGGACGGAACCAACTTTGTGCGCTTCCCGAACTATTCCTATACGCCGGGTTCGGTCGGTAGCTTTGGTTCGTTAGACACCCGGCTTATTTACGGGCTGGCCGGGAAGTATCGGCAGGGCTACGGGACTCCGTTCGACCTGAACGAATTGCAGATGGCCTATAACGCCCAACTTGCCGGGCAAACCGATTTTTCATCGGCCTTCGCGACTATGCTGACCAATAACTTCCCGCTGTTGGATCTCAGTCATATTACGCATCTTCGCTTAGTCGATGTGGTGGGCGATGGGTCCGCTCTCGATTCCCGCGGCAGTATCATCTACGATCCGTATCCCACCGTAGGATCGGCGGGCTTCGATCTTGATGCCGTCGGCGTGCAGAACCAGCTCATTATCGTTCAGGTTCCCTACGCCGAATGGGCGAATACCCACTCGGTATCCACCAATGGGCTGGGCGATACCGATACAGATGGCGTGGTCGATTTTCAGGAATACATGATGGGCGGTGATCCAAACCTTGGAGCATCCGCGCCGGTTCCTGTCCTAGGAACTTCGAGCAACGCCACCAACTCCGTCGTGTTAGAATATTCGCTTAGCCGCTACGCATTCGGAACCAATTGGGTTGAGACTTCGGGTGATCTCGTGGGATGGACCAATGCGGTTCCCCTAACGACCGAACAGTGGAGCGATCCCGACTTTATCCATCTAAAGATTTTCCTTTCCGCCAATGATTTAACGCGCTTTTATCGGCTGGTCTTTGACGGACCGTAGGCCGATGATGAGGCGCTGACAAAGGAGTACGGCATGAAAATTGTGGTGGCCCCGGAGTCATGCAAAGGAAATATGCGCAGTGCCACGGTTTGCGGACTGGTTAACGAAGCGATCCTGCGCGAAGTGCCCGATGCCGAAGTGTTGACGTTTCCAATGGCCGATGGCGGGGAGGGAACCGTTGACGCCGTTGTTACGGCAACCGGCGGCACGGTCGAGTCCATTACGGTCTGCGGTCCGTTAGGCGAGACGGTGAATGCGCATTATGGACTGCTTCCCGACGGCTCTGCCATCATGGAAATGGCTGAGGCTTCCGGCATCGAGTTGATTCCGCATGATCGCCTCAACCCCATGGAGGCCACGACCTACGGCACAGGTGAAATCCTGCGCCATCTGTTAGATGCGGGGCACACGTCCATAGTGATGGGAATTGGAGGAAGCGCGACGGTCGATGGCGGTGTCGGAATGGCGCAGGCACTCGGTTTTCGCTTTCTCGATGAAAACGGAATCGAAATCACGGAGCGGGGCGGGAGAATCCTGCCGCGCATCCAGACCGTCGATACCTCGGCGGTCTATCCCCAGCTGGCCAAGGCGAACATTCGCGTGGCATGCGATGTTACCAACCCATTGACCGGCCCGCAGGGTGCCGCTTGCATCTTTGGGCCGCAGAAGGGCGCGACGCCGGAAATGGTGAAACAGCTCGATGCCGGACTGGATCATCTTTGCAACGAGCTCGGTGTGAACCAAGTGCCTGGTGATGGGGCGGCCGGTGGATTGGGGTATGGGTTGCGGGCCTTTTGCGGGGCTGGGATTGTGCCGGGCGCGCAGTTGATCGCCGAAACGGTCGGTTTGCCGGCCGCACTCGAAGGGGCGGACCTGCTGATTACGGGAGAAGGCCGCACCGACGGGCAGACGGCCTCCGGCAAGCTATGTTCCGTACTCGCCGGGATGGCACGCGAACGTGGAGTCAAGACCCTATTGCTTTCCGGCGCGCTGCATGGAGAGCTCGATGCCTTTCTCGACATCTTTGATTATGCCTTCAGCATATCCGCCGGCCATGCGTCGCTGGCCGAATGCATCGCGCACGCTCCCGACGATCTGGCCTTTACCGTTCGGAATGTGGTCCGGTTGTTAGCGGTAGGCTGAATAGACCAGTTTTCCACCGCACGTGCGGCAGACCAGTCGCCGGGTTTTCCGGTGCGCCGTCTGAGCCCAGCAATGATTTTCGCATCGGACATGGTAGCGCGGGGGAGTCAGTTGCAACCGGTGGGTCCGTTCTCCGGAACAGCCGATCTCCTGGGCCTTTTCCTTCCATACTGCATCGTGGTTGTGCTTTTTGCCGACCAGTGCGTGTGCGATTTCGTGTAGGATTGTATCGCGGATATCGGCTTCGGAGCCGTTGCGAGCCAGATCGAACGAGATGGAGATCAATCGATCGTGATAGTTGCAGCATCCTGCACGCCGGGTGCTGTGGTCGAATTGGAAGCGCCAGTTGGTCAACTCGTGGTCACGCAGGGTTTGCAGTGCCATTTCATGAATGGATTCGATCCGTGTCTGCCGTTGCCGGGCAAGGGATTCGTGGATGCCAAGCTTCTCATACGGCACGGTGAATTCTTCCTCCCCGACGCGCACGACGGCACGGCTGGGGTTCGTCCGGATCAAAACACCCTCCAACGTTTTTCGGCGGTAATCAAACGTGACGCGGTCGTTCGCAGTAAAGCGGGCGCGCAGTTGGTCGTCTCGATTAAGCATCACGGGTTTTCGGCTATGGCGATGCGGTCGTGGCCGGAGAGATCGTGCTTGATATGAATATTTTGGTAGCCGAGATTTTCAAAGCATTCGGCTACCGCCTTGCCTTGGTCATAGCCAAACTCAAGAAAGAGCATGCCGCCGGGAATCAGGACATAACGGGCCTGCGTGGCCAGTTGCGTTATCAGCTCCATGCCGCCGGGATGGCTCTCCAGCGCGGACTGGGGCTCGAAATCACGAACAGAGGGGGCGAGCGCCTTCCAATCATCCGTTGCAATGTAGGGTAGGTTAGCGACGACCGCATCGGCGCTATCAGCGGCAAAGCCTTCCAGTAAATCGTTTTCAAGCCAAAGGACCGCGCCTTCCAAGCCATTCAATTGTGCGTTTTCCTGCGCCAGCTCCAATGCAACGGAGGAGACATCGACCGCCTTGAAATTGGCGTCAGGGCGTTGCTGGGCGAGGGTCAGCACGATGCATCCCGTTCCGGTGCCGACATCCACCACGGTGGCGGGCTGCCGTTCCCATATCCGGGAGCTGAGGACTTCCTCCACCAGCAACTCGGTTTCGGAGCGGGGGATTAATGCGCGCGGGTCGCATTTGAGTTCCAGCCCCCAGAAGTCGACCTGGCCGATGACATACTGCAACGGTTCGCCGTTTTCGATGCGCTCCGCCAAAGGCTCCAGCTGTTTGATGATTTGTAACTGCTCCGGTGTGGTCGTGTGTTGGGACGCCACACCGGTATAGATTTCCAGCGGCTTGCAATGCAACACATGGGCGAACAGTTCCTCGGCTACGCGTTTGGCATTGTCCACGCCGGCCGCCGTAAAGCGGAATACAAACGATTCGAGTAGCTGGTCAATTTCCATATTCCTAGCGCCTAATGCCCATGGCCTAGTGCCTATTTATAGTTTCTCGGCTCGATGCCGAGGTTCTTGATGCGGTAGTTGATGATGCGCTGGGTGGTTTCAAGATAGCGCGCAACGGCCGCCGCATTTCCCCGATACTTCTTGAGCGCATCGATGATCAGTTCGCGCTCATAGGCCTCGATCATCTGCTTCAGATTCGCGCCGTTTTCCGGCAGCAGATTGGTGCGCGTCTCCTCGCTGGTCTGCAGTGACGGTGGCAGGTTAAATCCGTGGATCACTCCGTCGGCAGAGGTGAGCACGGCGCGTTCTATGCAGTTTTCCAACTCGCGGACATTGCCGGGCCAGTGGTAGGCCATCATCATGTTGATGGCGGAGGTGGAGATGCGTTTCATGTCCTTGCTGTACATGCTGCCATACTTCTGGAGAAAGTGATCGGCGAGCAGCATGATGTCGGATCTACGTTCGCGCAGGGGTGGAAGCAGGATCGGAAAGACGTTGAGGCGGTAGTAGAGGTCCTCACGAAAGCTCTCTTCTGCAATGGCTTCTTCGAGGTTGCGGCTGGTGGCCGCAACGATTCGTACGTTGACCTCGATCGTTTCATTGCTGCCGACGCGCTCGAAGGTTTTTTCCTGCAGTACACGCAGGAGGCGCACCTGGACGGCCGGGGAAATATCGCCGATTTCATCCAGGAAGATGGTGCCGCCGTTGGCCAGTTCAAAGCGGCCCTTGCGTTGCTGCGCCGCCCCGGTGAAGGCTCCTTTCTCGTGACCGAAGAGTTCACTTTCGATCAGATTTTCGGGTAACGCGGCGCAGTTGACGCTCACGAACGTATTGTTCTTGCGCGGGCTGTTGAAGTGGATCGCGCGGGCAACCAGCTCCTTGCCGGTGCCGGAGTCGCCCCGTACCAATACGGTCGCCGCAGCGTTGGCCACCTGTATGATCTGTTCGTACACGTTGCGCATCGAATTGCAGTTGCCGACCATGTTGTCGATGCTGTAGCGGTCGCCCAGTTGACGGCGCAGCATTTCGTTTTCCGATTCGAGGGCATGGCGCTCTTCGATCTCCTCCCGGATGGTCGATACGGCCGAGGCCAGAATCTGAGCGACATGCTCGAGAAACACCGCATAGCCCTTGAGTTCCTCCTCTTCGCCGGTCGGCAGGTCGATGCTCATGGTGCCGACCACTTCCTTGTGGTGGACAACCGGAACGCAGATAAACGCGATTTTCTGGTCACCGCGCGCCTTGGTTCGGTTAAGAAAGTCTGTGGACTGGCTAGTATCCGGCACCAGTTCGGATTTGCCCGTCTGGGCTACGCGCCCGGTGACCCCTTCGCCCAACTGGTACTGGCCACGGCGCACCTCGGTGCTGGATAGTCCGCTGGAAGCCTCGATGTTTAAAATATCGCTTCCCGGCTTGCGCAGGGCCAAGGTTCCGCGCAACACCCCCATGTCGGTTTCCATGATCTGGAGTACGTCGTTGAGCAGGTCGGTGATGTTATGTTGCCGCGCAGAGATGGTCTGCGAGATTTTGTATAGAACGCTAAGTTCCTTTTCACTTTGATTCATATTTGCATCCTCATTTCCTGTGCGCTGTAGTAAACGCCTAATCAAGGTACAAAAATGTATAGAAAGAACCTAGATGTGCACAAGGGTGTTTTTAATAAACAATCAGTCATCCCGGCCTTTATGCGGGATTCGGCGAAGCGATTAATCGCGTTCGTGCTTGTGAGCGCGATTTTTGTGGTGATTTGACCAGAACTCCAGCATCTCCGGGTTCCGGTTGTGGGTCTTGGAGGAAAATTTGAAATAGAGGAAGGCATCGAGGAATCCGCGACTTTGAACAAAGCGCTGGGGGCGATGGCCCTTAGTTTTTTGAAACCGCAGCTGGTTGCCCATGATGTCGGATACCTGATAGATGGCCTGCTTGGGGACGCGCACGTTTTCACAGACGCCTCGCAGATGCTGCTGTACGGCCTGCCGCGTGGCATCGTGTTCCGACAACCCCTCGGCTTCCAGTTTCCGGGCGAGAAACTCATGGTATTCGCCGAACACGAGTGCGAACAGCAGGGCAGGATGGACACGTAGTCCCGCCTTGCGCCACCGATCCATCTGCTCGAGGGTATGGATCACCCAGTCGTGCCGCGCCTTGTCTTCGTCAATCCAACGGGAAAATTCGCGAAACATCGGATGAAGCAAATCAGTTCGTTCCAGCCATTGGAAGACATCTTTGGCATGTCCGCAGAAAAAGAGCTTTTGAACCTCTTCATACATCCGCGAAGGCGATGCCTGCGCGAGCAGGTCCTTGTTGCGGCAGATAGATTCATAGGCGGACGGCTCGATGGAGAAGCCAAGGGTTCCGGCAAAACGGGCGGCGCGGATCATGCGTACGGGGTCTTCCGCAAAACGCTTGTCGGGATCGCCGATCACGCGAATCACCTTGGCTTCGAGATCTTCGAGGCCGCCCGCATAGTCGATTACCGAAAAATCGGCAATGTTGTAGAATAGGGCATTGACGGTGAAATCCCTGCGCAATGCGTCCTGTTCGGGGGTTCCGAAAATATTATCGCGCGTTACCACTCCGGTATCACCGGCCTTGAAGGTGTTTTCACAATAGTCGGTGGTTTCCTCCTCTTCGGGAACGGGTGCCCGGAAGGTCGAGGTTTCTACGATTTCACCGCGAAATAGAATGTGGGCCAGACGGAAGCGGCGTCCCACCAGGCGGCAATTGCGGAACATTTTACGGATTTGCTCCGGCGTGGCGTCGGTCGCTATATCGAAATCTTTCGGGTGCCGGTCCAGCAGGAGGTCTCGAACGCCGCCGCCGGCGAGATAGGACGTGTAGCCCTCGTCCTTTAAGCGATACAGTACCTTTACCGCGGCGGAACTGATGTTGTTCCGGCTGATAGGGTGATCGGGTCTCTTGATGATGGTTGGTTCCATAATCGGGGCAGAGTATTCCAATGCGTGGATCGAACAAAGCAAAACCTTCTGCGTGCAGAAGGGTTTCATTCACGGGCATCCGGAATCAGGTATCGAGGTGTTCCTCGATCCACTTGAGGATGACATCCACCACGATGTCGACTTCCTTGGTGGTTAGATCCCGCCCCATTTCCAACCCGAAGAACTCTTCGAGACTGGAGCGGTCGTTGCATCCGCAAGCGTGTTGGGCAATGAAAACAGGGTGCCCCTTGGTCGGAGTCTGCCGTCCGTCGTTCTTGGGGGCGGCCGGGGCGAGGCGCTTGTTGACAAAGTCGGTGGCATGCAGGCGCAGAATATCCATTCCACGCGAGGTGACATACTCCTGTTCAGCTTCACCCAGCGCAAATTTTTCCAGCCGACCATCGTCGCCCAGTTTCTTTTTCAACGCCTTCCAATCCTTGTCTGAAATATGTGCCACAGTAGCTTCCTTAATTTTGGTATATCGACCTAACTGCCACAGCATAAATAAGCTGAGATTAAAACGCAAGTCCGCGCTCGTATTAATTGCTATAAATCAAGCAACCGCCGGGAGGAGTGGAATGCGAAAAGTGTGACGTGCCCGGTGATTGCATCATCCCGAATCATCCGGACCTTGCGAGGCATCCGTCGGCTCGCCGACAAACAATAGCGTGCCGCTTGAATAGGAGAGATGACGATTCCGATGGATGAATCTGGATGAAAACGCGGGGTGGGCAACCCAATCAAGAATCGGTCGTCGTATGTTCTAGAGGAACTTCATCCATCCAATCAGGTTCGTGTGCTTCCATCCTTGTTGTCGGTAGAAACAAAGGGCCGGTCCATTATCCTTATCGGCCCGGAGTTGAAGGCGGCCCAGGTTTTTTTTGGCCGCCCATGCTTCAACCGTGAGCATCAGTGCGGAGCCGATGCTCTTGCCCCTATGTTCGACATCGATAATTACATCCTCCATGACGCCGACTTCCTGCCCCATGGCGGTGGAAACAAGAATCTGGACCGTGCACATACCCACCACCTGTCCGTCTATTTCTGCGACAAAGATTCTGTCCGTCGAACGATCCATCAAAAGATCCAACCCTTTAGCCTGCTTGTCATAATCCGGTGTAAAATCGGCTTCGACGGCGAAGAGTTGATGCAGCAGTTCGGCCATCGCCGGAATGTCCTCTTTGATTGCGGTACGGATATTCATGGTGTGTAAGGTCTCTGTTGTTTAAGGATCAGTTGGAGGTTCAAGGTCTAGGTCATGCGTCTCTTTCCCCGGAAGCGTTCCAGTTGAACCGCACACTGCTTGTAGTTCGGTTCGCCGGATTTGGGGTCGAACGCGGGAAGGGTCAGCTTGTTGATACACTTTTCGGCAAAGTGGAACGGCATGAAGACATGGTCGGGGTGGATCGTTTCAGCGATGCGCACCATCAGGTCGTCGACGCGTCCGCGCCGCGACACCAGCGAGACCCGGTCGTGCGAGGTGATCCCGTAGTATTTCGCGGTGGCGGGATTCACTTCCACCCAGGCTTCCGGAGCTAGCTTCTCGAGCAGTTCCACATTACGCGTCTTGGTGCCGGTATGCCAATGCTCGACAGTACGACCCGTATTGAGAATAAGCCGGTAGCTGCCGTCGGTATCCTCGGGCAGTTCTTCGGAGCGCGTGAAGAGCAGCTTCGCCTTGCCGTCTTCGGTCTTGAAGATGCCGTCGGTGTAGAGACTGTCTGAGCCTTCCGGGTGGGTGTCGTTGCAGGGCCACTGGATGCCGCCCAGTTCCGTCATTTTTTCAACGGTCATGCCGCTGTAGTCACACAGACGTCCCTTGGAGATCCGCCTTATTTCTTCGAATGAATCTTCCGAACGTATCCAGCCCGGGAAAAGCAGCTCCTTTTTGCCGAGCTTATCGGCGAGATCCAGCACAATCTGGAAGTCCGACCGGGCAAGCCCGGGCGGGGGAACGGCGGCGTTGGCCCGCGAGGCGCGTCGTTCGGAATTGGTGTAGCATCCGCCCTTTTCTCCCCAGATGGCCGCCGGCAAAACGACATCGGCCAGCTCCGTGGTCGGGGTCGGATGAAATCCGTCCTGCACGATCAGGATTTCGAGCTTGGCGAGTGCTTCCTTCAGGCGGGCCTGGTCGGGAAAGCTGACGAGTGGATTGGTGGCGATCACCCACAGGGCTTTGATTTTGCCCTCGAGAATGCCGTCGATAATCTGGGGATAGTTTCCGCCACGCGCCGTGGGCATCAGGGTTTCTTCGATATTCCATAGCTCCGCGAGCTCCTTGCGGTCCGCCTCATTTTCAAACTTGCGGTAGCCGGGCATGGAAGAAGAAAAGCTGAATTCGCGCGAACCCATGGCGTTGCACTGGCCGGTAATGCTCATCGGCGCGGCACCGGTCCGGCCAATATTGCCGGTGATCAGCGCCAGCGTGTTGATCAAGCTGACGGTGTCGGAGCCCTGGGTACTGTGGTTGATCCCCATGGTCCAGCCGAAGAAGACATTCTTTCCGTTGGCGATGGCTTCGTAGGTTTCCAGGATTTTTTCAGCGGGGATGCCGGTGCGTTCGACGGTAGTGGCAAGATCGAACGCCTCGGCGTGCTTGCACAGCTCCTCGTAGCCGTTGGTGTGTTTTTCAATGTATTCATGGTCCACCTTGCCGTTCCTGATCACGAGATGGATCAGACCGTTCAGCAGGTCGATGTCGCGCCGCGGCTTGAGCGGCAGATAGAGGTCGGCAAGCATGGCGGTCTTGGTTTTGCGGGGATCGCAGACGATCAGCTTGAAGTCCTTGTTCTTGCGGATGTGGTGCCAGAGGATCGGATGGTTGTCGGCAATGTTGGCCCCGGTGAGGAAGATCACATCCGCGGTGGCCAGGCCCTTGTACGAGCCCGGCGGTCCGTCCGATCCGAAGCTCTGCTTGTAGCCCACCACGGCGGACGACATGCAAAGGGTGGTGTTCCCATCGTAATTGTTGGTGCCGAAGCCCAGTTGAACGAGCTTGCCCAGGGCATAGAATTCCTCGGTCAGCAGCTGGCCGGTTGAGAGCACGCCAAAGCTTTCGGGACCATGCCTGGCCTGCACATCGCGAACGGTAGTCACCATCCGATCGTAGGCCTCGTCCCAGCCGACTTCCTTGAAGGTGCCGTCGGCTTGCTTGAGCAAGGGGGATATGGCGCGGTCCGGGCTCGTTAACGGATAATGTTCGCTCAGTCCCTTCGGGCAGAGGTCGCCTTCATTCACCGGATGGCTCTCGTCGCCGCGCACGGAGACGATCTTACCTTCCTTGACGCCGAGCAGCATGCCGCATCCGACGCTGCAGTAGCCGCAGGTCGACTTGACCCACCGGTCGGGAATCTTGCGGGCGGCCAGGTAGCCGTATTCGGGATCCTTACCGTAGGCGTATTCCTCTTCCTTGATATCCAGTCCGATCAGATGTTTGATTTTCTTAATCATGGTAAACGTCCGGTTAATGCACGTCGCTCCGGGATGCGATGAGGTAGTTGCCGGGAATATTGCGTGGCACCACGGAGACAAAAAAGATGTAGCGGTTGATGAAGCTGACGGTCAGGAACAGCAGTAACGCCACCAAGGCCATGCCCAGTTGTCCGCCGGGGCTCAGCAAGGGAGCGCCGCCCAAGAATGGAATCAATGCAAACAGGCCGCCCATGCCCATGATGTTGCGGATCAAACGCAGGCGGTAGAAATGCTTCATGCGCATTTCGGCGCTGGCCTTGAGTTCATGCGTATCCGACTCCAACCACTTATTGATGACGTAGGCGTTCTTGGTGTGCTTGAACACAAAGGAAACGGCGGCAAACAAAGCGGCGGCCTGCATGGCTCCGGAGAGAAAGCCGATCTGGTGACCGGCAATGAGGGTCGCGACCATGGCCGCGACGATAAAGGAGACGGGGCCGAGCATGGCCGCAACATCGAAGAAATCAATCGTAGTCTTTACGCTGTCCCATGCCGGGCGGGCCGGTACGCGATAGATCATGGAACTGCAATAAATACCCGCAATACCGCATAACACGGTGCCAAAGCCCAGTGCCAGTCGAACCGCCGGGCCTCCAATGAGGCTGATGTCGATCAGTTTGAACCCCTCGCTGGCCAGCAGGACGGCGGCATAGGCCATGGCCGCACCCGCGAAGGCGGAGAGGCCGATCACTTCGCGCGAGAGCCAGGAGGTTTTCCAGTTCTTCATGGCTCGCCCGGCATAGATCGGCCGGCCCAGATGGAGCGTCGACGCGCCCAGCGACATACCGACCACGGCCATGAGTGTGGGGGCCATCCAGCCGAGCACATTGCCCAGTGCGGCCGTATCGAAAAAGAAGGTGCGGATCAGGTCCGCCAGAAACACGGTGCAGAACCCGCCGAAACCGAGCTGGGTCAGCACGGTCATGATGATCAGGGGCGTATGGGGATGTTCGGGTTTGACGAAAGGCTTGTCCACCTTGGTGAACGCTTCCACATCCATACCTTCGGGCAGGGTGATCTTAGTGGACGGAATGCTGATGTTCGGAGAAGGCATATCGGGGCCGATCCCGTTTAACATGTGTTCCGCGAACACCTGTTCGATCGGAACCGTCTCGACTTCTATCGCGCCCACCGGGCAGGCGGCCACGCAGGCAGGATCGTCACCATCCGCCAATCGGTTATGGCACAGGTCGCACTTGGTCACGATGCGCCGATCCTCCTGCATGACCGGTACGCCGTAGGGGCAGTTCCAGGTGCAGTAGCCG
>CAXMPN010000016.1:0-5787 GCA_964195195.1 Pontiella sp.
GGTCGGCCGCCTGTTTTACGGTCATGCTGATGATTAACGCCGGTGCGACGATTATCGCCATCCTGGTAACGGCTACCGTCTTTTATTTCGTAAAACGCCGCCGTCTGAACGCCCACTGGATCGACATGCGCTACGGGATCCTGACCCTGATCGTGCGCTTCGCCATTCAACAGCTCAATAAGCTTAAACCCGACGAACGCACCTGGCGCCCCAACATACTCGCCCTGAGTGGCTCGTCGAAATGGCGCACTCGCTGGCACGGCACAGCAGCGCACTGACGGTTGCGAGTATTCTGCCGGTCGAAGAATGGTCGGCGGACAAGGTCAAGAGCACCGAAGACACGATGCGGGAATTCCTGAACAAGCGCGAAGTCGACGCCATGGTCAAGATCTTCCCCTCCCCGGACATGCTGACGGGTGCGAAGGCGCTGGTGCGGGCGTATGGCTACGGACCGCTCACCCCGAACACTATCCTGCTCGGCGACACCGAAAATAAATCGAGCTTCAACGATTTCGCGGAATTGATCGAACTCGTCTACCGCACCCGGCGCAACCTGATTATGCTCCGGGACAACCGTGGAGGAGACGACGATGAAGCCGACGAAATCGAGACGGAAGTCGTCCACGAAGAAGGCGAAACGATCGATGTCTGGTGGGGGGGCAACCTAAACAATATCGGCCTGATGCTGACGCTCGCTTATCAGATCCAGAAGAGCCCGGTCTGGAATCAATCCAAGCTCATCATCAAAACCATTGTCAATACCGAGGACGAGCGCGACGCCGCCGTCGCCCGGCTGGAGAGCTTTATCGAGGAGCAGCGCATCCCCGCCGAAACCGTTGTGCTGATCAAGAACGAGCCGAGCTATTTCGATATCATTCGTGCGGCCTCGGAAGGCGCCGGGCTGGTCTTCATGGGCATGCGCGCGCCACGGGAAGACGAAACCCTGGAGCAGTATGCTCAATACTACGGCACCCTGATGGATGCCACCAAGGACATGCCTCCACTGGCCCTGGTCCTCGCCGCCGAAGCCATCGAATTCCGCCATGTCATGGGGATTTCGGACACGGCGTGATCCGCCGCCGGCCCTTATTCCAAGCCTAGCCCGGACCGGATCAGGGTCTTAAAGTCGCTGTAGGCTTTTTCGAGATCGTTATTGACGACCTGATGGGCGTATTCGGAAGCGTGTTCCATTTCGCCTTTTGCGTTGTCGAGGCGCTTCCTGACCACGGGTTCATCATCGGTGCCGCGACCGCGCAGCCGGCGCTCCAGCTCCTCGAGCGAGGGCGGCGAAATGAAGATATCCATGAAGCCGCGGCGGATCGGATGGCGCGGGTCAAGGCGGGACAGCGAGGCGCGAAGTTGCTGCGCGCCCTGGACGTCGATGTCCAGCAGGACATGGCATCCCTCCTCCATGGCGAACAGCACGCTGTCCTCGAGTGTACCGTAATAGTTCCCGTGCACCTTGGCACATTCCAGGAACTCGCCGTGTTTTACGCGTTCCTTGAATTCCTTCCTGGAAAGGAAATAGTAGTGCTCCCCGTCCTTTTCCTCACCGCGCGGAGCACGGGTTGTGCAGGAAACGGAATAGGTGATCTTCGGAAATTCTTCAACCCACCGGTTGCACAATGTACTCTTGCCGGCGCCGGAGGGCGCGGAAACCACGATCATGAGCGGCCGCGATGCGCGGGGTGGCCAGGGCTTTTCATCTAACAGTTCATGCTTCATGTTCCCCCCCCCCTCTCCTACTCAATATTCTGCACCTGCTCGCGGATGCGTTCGAGCTCGGTTTTGAAGTCGACCACATGGCGGGTGATTTCGACCTCGTTGGCCTTGGAGCCGACCGTGTTGATTTCACGGAACAGTTCCTGGCACAGGAAGTCCAGCGTCCGTCCTGCCGGCTCGGTCGAGCGCAGCAGTCCGCGGGCCTGTGCAAGATGGCTTTTCAGGCGCACCAGCTCCTCGCTGATATCGCAACGGTCGGCAAACAGGGCGATCTCCTTTACAATGCGTTCGTCGCCGGCCAGATCATCGAGTCCGGCCTCCTTCAGGCGCAGGAACAGCTTTTCACGGTGGCCGGACACCACCCCCGTGGCCAGCTTGCCAATGGCCTTGGCGGCATGCTCCAGCAGGCCGAGCCGTTCGCGCAGATCCGTTGCGAGTACCCGGCCTTCGGCAACGCGCATTTTAGACAAACCGCGCAATGCAGCCGTCATGGCCGTTTCCAGCACCGTGGTAACGTGGTCGGCGTCCAGGTTGTCCTGATCGACGTTTACCACGCCCGGCAGGCGGGCGATCGATTCAGCACCGAGATCGTCATCGAGCTTGAGCTTCCGGGCGGTCTTGCGGATGCCCTCGACATACTGCGCCGCCAGTTTTTCGTCGACCTTGACGGAGCCGGCAAAACCTTCGGTGGCATCTACGCGCACAATTCCGGAAACGCGGCCACGGCTAAACTCGCTGCGGATCAGCTGCTGCACCTGCGCATCCAGCGTCACGAGATTGCGCGGGAGATTGACATGGATGTCCAGCTGCTTGCGGTTGACGGAGCTGATCTCCACCACGACACAGATGCCCTCGGCCGAGGCCATACCCTCTCCAAAACCTGTCATGCTCTTCAATGCCATATCTATCCTTGCAACGTTAAACGTGAAACGGGAAACTTAAACTTTGAATCAGCGGTTAGAATTTATCATTTGGGGAACTATGTCACGCACTTTGATCCATCAGGCCAGCGGCGTACCCGTGGTGGAGCACCTGTTGGTGGCGGAAACCACCGTCGCGCGGATGCGCGGTCTACTCGGGCGGATGGAACTGCCCCGGGATACGGGACTGCTGATTCGTCCCTGCCGCAGCATCCATATGTGGTTCATGCGCTTCCCGATCGATGCGGCCTTCCTCAACGCCGACCTGCGGGTGCTCAAGATATCGCGAGGCCTGCGCCCGTGGCAATGGGCCTTTGCACCGAGAGGAACTCAATGCGTGCTGGAAACGGCGGCGGGCGTGCTCGACGGCATCACAACCGGCGACCGGCTGGCGCTAGGATCCCTGGCTACCGACCCCAGTCCAAGTACGCCATAGTAAGGAACCGGCCATCGGCGCACCGTGTAGGCGAGTGCCATGCGCTCGCTCCGAGGCCACGGGCCTCGGCTACATCGGAAGGCAGCCCTTGCGATGAGCCTCTTCCGGAATGCGTCCTGACAGCTAAAATAGCAGCGCCCGGGAGCAGGGCTTCCGGGCACCATCGCATACGCTGTACTCCGTCTACCGTTCTGCCGGCACAGCCTGCTTGTTCATTTCCATCAACCGCCTGGCGTCGAGGTTGCTTTCATCGGAAAGGGTAATGGGTTCGACGTTGCGGATCACCGATTTCGGACGCGAATCGAATATGCCCGGCCGGACTTCATAGTAGAGGGTGCCGTTGGGAAGCTCGTATTCAAGACGGCATTTGATGACGTCCGTATCGGTTGTGATTTGGGTGTCGTAGATAAAGATTCGTTTCAGGATCTCATGCCGCGTCACCACTTCATCGAGCTCGGTGGAAACGGATAAAGTGGAAGACACATACCCCTCGCACACGAGCTGTATGTTGTGGTCGATGCCGTATTGCAGCAGCATCTCCTCCGGCTTCGACAAGGTCTCCGCCCCGCCCTTGGGCTGCGTGGTGGCGCGCAATATTCCGTCAACATAGACCTGCACATGGGCCGGTTCGGTCACGAGCATGAGCGAGCCGCTGTTCTTGACGAGGCTGAAATCGATGCTGTCCTTGAAGTCGGGTTCGAGATAGAGGGTCTTCGATGCTGTTTCGTAGCCGGCGAGCGACACCGCGATCTGATGCGATCCTTCCTTGAGGTTGTCCAGGGTGAGCGGAGTGGTGCCGACCCGTGTGTGGTCAATGACCACCTCGGCGCCCTCCGGCTGGCTGATCACGGTGAGCCCGGAGGGCAGGGCCGCGAGCTCCGGATTGATGCGGTAGGACTGGGTCGCTTCCAGGGTCATGCGTTGCGTGAAGGGTGCATAGCCTTGCTTCCATACCTTGATGTCCGACTCGCCGGATATGACATCTTCCAGGGTAGCCGGCGTGACCCCTACCGCGATGCCGTTAATGCGTATCTCCGCCCCCGCCGGATCGGAGGTGACCACGAGCTTGGCGGTATTGGATACCAGATCCGCAACCACACGGACCGGTTTGCGGTCCACGAGTTCGGCGGAAAGAGTGCGCGGCAGATGGGTCGGGGAGCGGAACTCGAGCTTGTAACTTCCCAGTGGCAGATCGGATATAAGAAGCGGGGTATTGCCCTTCGACACGCCATCAATGACTACATCCACCCCCTCGGGAAAGGATTCCACCAGTAGCAGTCCCGTGGTCTGCCGCAGGGTGAGATCCACGGCCAGATCCTGTTTTTCAAGGAGGGCCACGCTCTTGTAGGCGGGATCATAGCCTTCCTTTCGCAGCTCGACCACGTATTCGCCCGGCACCAGCCCGGGCAGTTTAACCGGCGCGGTTCCCTGCTCGGATCCGTTTATGGAGACGTGCGCCCCGGAGGGTTCGGACGAGACGGAAAGGCTCCCCTTGCCCGGTCCACACCCGGACGCCAGCAAGGCCACGGCGGAACACATGATCAGAGACCATACAACTCTTCCCCCCGTATGTGATCGTTTTATGGTCGTCCTCATCTAAGTTTGTCCTCCGCCTCAAGCTGCTTCGAGCTGATGACTTCAAATCGTTCGTCGGAGCGGTCGGGAATCAGTTCCGCCAGGACGCGCAACTGCCGCTTCGCCTCGGCCCAATCGCCCAACCGCATGGCGCGGTCCACATTGAACATATAGTCCTTGTAGCGCTGGTCCTGCTCGGCCCGGGCCTGTTCCAGCAACCGCATGGCCGCATCGTATGGGTCGGGCCTGGGTTCCATCGTTTCGAGGTAGGTGATCGCCTCGGTGAAGTGCCTGATCGCCTTGGCGAGGTTGGCATAGGCCGAATCGCGTTCGGCGTAGCTTTCTTCACCCAGCCGGAAGGCATCCTGAGCATAGCGGATCAAGGAGGCATCATCCTCCATCAGCGTAAAGGAGATATCGAGCGCTTCGAAGGCAAAGTCCTCGAGAATGGCAATGGTTTGCCGCAGATCCGCCGGCATTTCGCGATTGAGTACGCGCACATGGTTGAAATCGCCGTCCAACGTCAGGGCCACATCGTAGAGTTCGTATTTTCCGGGGACTTTCCCTTCGCGGCTGCTGTTGATCTTGAAGAAGCCGCGGCTGCCGGCCAGCCGGCGGGAAAGATGTTCCAGCTCCTCGGCGGAGAGCTGCGCCCGCTTCGAGATGTGTCTGCTTCTGCAGTCATCCACCTCGATGGACGCCCGGCCGTCCCGGGTCAATTCCAGTGAATACCGGAAGATGTTATCGGCATCGCCGCGCACGCACTCGTAGGCAAAGGCGATTCCCTTCTCGGTGCGGCCCCCGGAACGGTCCTTGGCCCCCATCAGTTCCGTGACCCCCACTACCACCAGCAACAGCAACAGGACCATCACCACCCCCTGCAGCAAACGGTACACCGGCGATGCATGTTTGGAAGGTTCCCGCGCCGCTGCCGGTGCCCTGCCGGCCGGTTTCGTAGGTTTGAAGCCCAGGTCAATTTCATCCTGCGCAGCTGCACCCGCGGCGGATACCGGACCGGAACCCTCCCGGCTGGTACTGATGACGCGGAAGGCCCAGGAGCCCACCTCCACCAGATCACCGACCGTCAACTGCTCCTCATCAATCGGTTCGCCGCCGAGCCGGGCCTTTTCTCCC
>CAXMPN010000016.1:5797-9664 GCA_964195195.1 Pontiella sp.
ACGTCGAACGATGCCTCCACCGCGCCGGCAGTAGAGACATCCCATGCGGTCGATAGCGGGTACTGATGCACTTCCTGTGAAGTCGTTCCGATGACATAGAGTTTCGTGCCGTCGGACTTGAAGAAGAAGCGCCCCTGAAACAGCATGACGACCTCGTCGTCCAGCACCAGGTTGTTGGCGGGCGACCGACCGAATTTGATGCCGGTCTGCGGAATCATGATTTCCCGGCCAACGTCTTTCCCTTGCTCTATAATCAGATGAGACATAATTTAGTTCTTCGTTGTCTGTTGCTGGCGGTCTGTTTTCTGTCCGGCTGGCTCTGGTGTTCTGGCCCAACCACCATCAACCAGCCACGAACAACTTTCTATCAAAATCCCCCGCGAATCCACATCTGCAGAATCAACGGCCCGAGCAGCACCAGGAAGACCGAGGGGAAAATAAACGCCACCAGTGGAAAGAGCAGTTTCACCGGGGCTTCGTTCCCCAGCTTTTCCGCGCGCTGGAACCGTTTGCTTCGAACCTGTTCGGCCTGGATCCTCAATGCATGGCCGATCCCCGTACCCAGTTCATCGGCCTGCACCAGCGCACTGGTCAGCGCCCGGATGTCGACATGGTCCACCCGCGTCGACATGTTCTGCAGGGCCTGCTTGCGGGAACGGCCCACCTGAATTTCCCGGAAGACGCGGATCAGTTCCTCGCCCAGCGGATCGATCTCCCGATGCGCAATGATCCGGCTGATGCCGCTCATGAAGTCCAGGCCCGACTCCACGGACAGGGTGAGTAGGTCGAGCACGAACGGCAAGGCGCGCTCGATGTGCTTATGGCGCGCCTTGACGGCATGCTTCAGCCAGCTGTCGGGATAAAAGCCGAAAAAAACCAGCACGAGGAAATAGATGAAGAACTGGCGCTCGATCAGCGCCTCCCCGATGCCCTCCGGCATGCGCGGAAAGGCAAAGTAAAGAAGCAGGCAGGTGAGTACCCCCTGCACCATGGGCACCAGAATCCGAAGAGCGATGATTTCATGCGCATGGATCAGTCCTTCGTAGCCGCTGGCCACCAGCCGGCGGTTGATGCGGCTGCGGCCGTCCTCAAAGAGCGTCGATCCAGTGAAGGTACGCGGAATGAACAGGCAGAAAGGAAGCATCATGCGGAGAACGATCGGCAGGCTCCGCTCCTGCCGGCGACCGTCCGCCAGGGTCACGTACGAGACATCGCGCGCCGTCCCGCAGAACACCCACGCAAGGGCCCCCACCGCGGCGAAACTCAGTATACTACTCGCTAAGATATACGCGTCCATAGTTCCTATACGTCAATATCAACAATTTTGCGGATCAGCAACGCCCCGCAGACTTCCAGTACCAGCACAATCAGCAGGACGACCATCCCCGCCTGCGATCGGATGAAGGTCATCATCATCACAGGATCCAGAAAATACAGGACGATGCCGAGCACCACGGGCATCGCCCCGACTACGCGTCCCTGAATACGTCCCTGAGCGGTCAGGGCTTTGATCTTTCCTTCGATACGCCGCCGTTCGCGAATCGTTTCATCGATCCGGTCAAACACCTCGGTCAGGTTGCCTCCGGTCTGCCGCGCGATTTCAATCGACTGGATCATCAGGGTGAGGTCTTCGCTGCCGATGCGCTGATCCATCTGATCCATCGCGTCCTCAAACCGGACCCCGATCCGCAACTGCTGAAGAAACATGCCGAACTCCTGGGCAATCGGAGATTCGCCCTCCTGGACCACGGTATCGAACGCCTGCTGGATGCTGAAGCCGGCTTTGAGCGCATTGCTCATGCCATTCAGGGCTCCGGAGAGCTGGGCGTTGAAGCGCTCGGTGCGCCGCCGTTTCATGACTTTGAGCACGAAGCGGGGGATTAAATAGGTTACGGCCATTCCCAGTATACCGGCCATGCCCCCGCGAATCAGGCCGGAAAAGGTAAGCATGCTGCCGGCCAGCATGAAGAGCAGCAGGAACACGACCAGCGCCGTGATATGGGTCAACCGCCGAATCTGCTCCGGCGGAATGAACAGGAACAGGTCTTCGAACTGGCGGGCGGTATCGGCGGTGTATTCGGCGCCGTGGGTTTCCTCGGCCTCGCGCAATGCCATCAGCAGCACGTACACCAGCATCGCGGTACAGATTGCGAACAGGGATGGAACAAGCCACAGCACAGTCTAGCGCTCCTTCCCCGGGTTAAAGATGGTGCGGTCGAGCGCAATGCCCCGGGTTCCGATCTCCTCCACGAAACTCGGCACCACGCCGGTCGGATGCAACCGGCCCTGCACCCGGCCGTGGTCGTCCACGCCGGTCTGCTTGTATTCAAAAATATCCTGCATCGTGATGATGTCATTCTCCATCCCCGTCACCTCGGTAATCCGGCTGACCCGCCGCGATCCGTCGCTGAAGCGCGCGATCTGGCAGATCATGTGAACCGCCGAGGTCACCTGTTCGCGGATGGCGCGCACCGGCAGATCCATGCCCGCCATCAGCACCATGGTTTCCAAGCGGGCCAATGCATCGCGCGGGGTGTTGGCGTGGATGGTTGTGAGCGATCCTTCGTGGCCGGTGTTCATGGCCTGCAGCATATCGAGCGCCTCCGCCCCGCGGCACTCGCCCACCACAATACGATCGGGGCGCATGCGCAGCGCATTGCGCACCAGGTCGCGAATTGTCACCGCCCCACGGCCCTCGATATTGGCCGGCCGTGCTTCCAGCCGCACGATGTGGTCCTGGGTCAGACGCAGCTCGGCGGCATCCTCGATGGTGACGATACGCTCGTCGTCGGGGATGAACGACGAGAGGACATTGAGGGTCGTCGTCTTGCCCGAGCCGGTACCGCCCGAAACAATGAGGTTCTTGCGCAGCAACACGCATATGCGCAGGAAGTCGGAAATATCGGCGGTCAGGGTTCCAAACCCGATCAGGTCGTCGACGGTAAACGGCTCCTTGGAAAACTTTCGAATGGTGATGCAGGGTCCGATCAGGGAAAGCGGGTGGATGATCGCATTGACGCGCGAGCCATCGGCTAGGCGAGCATCCACATAGGGCTGACTTTCATCGATGCGGCGGCCGATCGGCGAAACGATGCGCTCGATGATGGAAAGGACCGATGAGTCATTGATAAAGCTGCAGTCCGTCCGTTCCAGCTTGCCGGCGCGTTCCACATAGACCTGGCTCGGGCCGTTGACCATGATCTCGGTGATGGACTCGTCCTCGAGCAGGTCTTCCAGCGGACCGAGCCCGACGGCTTCGTCGAAGATTTCCTTGGACAACCGTTCGGGATCGATCCCCTTCGGCAGGCGCGCGCGTATTTCGTCGATGATTATATCCAGGGTCGTATGGATCTTGGCCTGCAGCTCGCTCTCCTGGAACTTGCTCATGCTCAGCCGCTTGAGGTCAAGCCGGTCGACCAGTTCGGTATGGATCTGTTGTTTGACCGCCTGGGTGGTCGAAATCTGCCGGGCCGTAGGCTGGGGCATGAAGGCCTCCAGTGCATGGGGCACGTCCGTTTCGCTATGCCCTTCGACCGCTTCCGGCATCCCGTACGAGACCGTATAGTTTCCGATCTGCATCGATACGCCGGGGAAAACCTGCTGGCGGGTCTGAACGCGTTCGCCCGCCACGAAAACACCGGTCCCCATAAGATCCTCAATGTAGGACTCGTCCTCCATTAAGGTCAGCACAGCATGCGCATCCTCCACGCTGCCGTCGTCGAGGACAATGCGGCAGGAGCTGTCGGCGCCGATCAGGTAGACGCCGTGGGCGACGTGGAGCCAACCGATGACCGTGGCCGACGTCTCGCGGTCGGTGCTCAGGAGCCGCCCCCAGCCCCCCCGGCCCCGGCGCCCTGCATGGCCTGG
>CAXMPN010000016.1:9674-21183 GCA_964195195.1 Pontiella sp.
CTTCGATATAGTCGAAGTTGACGGATGGGAGTTCATTTTCGCTGGCCCGGTCATCCGGGTTCCGCAGGGAGAGGTAGAGCTGCCCGCGGGTCTGCTGGGCAAAGACCAGCACTTCGGCATAGCGCGGCGTGACGGAGAAGGTGACCGTGCTGTATCCGCTCTGCGAGCTGCGCCCGGACGATCCCACCTGCCCGGCGATACGCGGGCCGACCGCAATGACCCTGACATCCTGCATGAGCGTCAGCGTTATGGATTCCACCTGGGCGGGATTGGTCCGCGAGGGAAAGGAGAAGGTCCCGAGGATATCGACATGGTCATTGGGCTGGATCAATCCGCCGACGCCCGGCGCACCGCCAATGGCCAACGACAGGGCGCGCTCCCCCTTCTCGACTACGGAAGAGAGACCCGTGCCGACACGGCGCGGCATGTCCACCTGCGACCATAGGACGGGATCGAGACGCCGCACCGGATACAGCAGTTTTTTGCCAAGCAATGAGTTGAGGTCCTCCTGGTAGAACACATTCTGGCCAACCGCCGACTTAAACACATCGTTGAGCGCAAGGTCGTCGATCGTCAGTACCGTCGCGGCAGGCATATCGCGCTTAGCAACGATCACCTTGACCAGCTGGTGGCCTTCCAGCAAATCCGCCCGCTGTTTCGTCAGGTAGCGCCAGTTCAGGAAAAAGGCCAAAACGGCCAGCAGCAGCGCAATCGTCAATATTAATTTATTCTTCATATAGGCCTCTCGATGTTTTGAAAAGTTATCAAAGCCCGCCAGCCCTCACAAGCAAAGTCACAAACGTCTCACCGTTGTCTCGCCTATTCGCCAGCACGCAGCAGGTCTTCTCTCTTTTATGGAACAGCGCCATCCTTCCCGATGTCTTCAGTGGCAGCAGCGGCTTCCATCCGGAAGCGGCCAGCACGCCGGCATAGTACTGCTGCACCTGCCGGGGGGCATCCAAAGTTTTCATCGTCGCGCAAAACGTATCCGTCTGCTCGTTGATCACCGTGTTTTCCACGGAGGCACGGGGATATTCCGGCACGGGAAAAGCAGGCCCGCTCTTTTTGCCCGACTCGGGATAGAACAGGAAAACAATCTGGTTGGGTACGGTGTCCGGAGCAAGCACCAGGAAGCGCGCCTCGCCGCCAGCCCACCGGGCCACACCCATGGCCCCGCCATCCGCCGACTGCCGGAGATCGACCGCCGCACCCTGACTCTCAAACTGGGCCCTCAGCTGTTCCGCCGCCGGCTCATGGCGGCCGGCGGAATAGACCTGTACCGCGTTCCGCTGTCCGTTCACATCCATCACGGTGCTGTAGGACTGCTCCCAAGGGAGCCCTGCCGTATTCAGCCGTCCATCGGCGGCTCCGCCAATCCGGAAGACGCGACCGTTCACGGCCCACGGCACCAAAAGGCCGATCAGCACGAGGCACAGGATATATTTCAGGATTTTCACTACTTGATCCTATCCAGTCTGGGCATCACAAGGTCGCGCCCGATTAAAATCGTTTCGCGCCCCAGTACGCGATTGAGAAACGGAACCACATCGACGATCTGCTGATCCGAAGTGTGAAACATTTCAAGGGCCGTCGAGCGGCTGTACACATCGGTTTGTTTCAGATCATTATTCGGATTATATATATCGTACGCTCCGAAGTACCCCTCGATGTCGGCATCGAGAACCTTTTCGTGGTATCCATCGTTCCCCTGGTAGAATTGATCGTTGTCGTAGGTTCTGCGGTCATCGGCCGTATAGTTTTTTCCGTCGATGCCGGGCCGGGTCCGGTCGCCGAATTCAAAGTTGGATAGGGCATCGCCCGCAAAAGTGGGATCCATCAGATGGCGGGCCATATTCCGGCGCGCTTGGTTCATGGCGGCATATCCCCGATCCGACAGAAAGGCGACCTGCTGCAGTCCGGCCACCAGCAGCATGACGGCCACCAGCCCGACCAGAAACTCGGCCATGGCCTGGCCTGAGCGAAGCCGATGGGCCTGGGTCCGCTTCGTATGGTTGGCTCTACGATCCACCGGTGGCACCTCCTCCGGCCTTGCCCCAGGAACGATCCTCATCATCGTCGGGTTCACAGGGATTGTCGCCGTCGTCTTCGTAGGCATTTTTCAGCCACGCCAGCCCGGATTCCCGATCCAGCGTTTCCCAGGCCCGGAGCAGTTTGCAGTAGGGACAGTCCGGATCCAAGGCCGCCGGCCCGCTTGCGAGATAGCCCTCCAGGTGCTCGGCCACATGCCGGTAGAACGCCGCGCCCAGCACGCGTCCGCCGATGTCGGAATGGATCAGCCGGACCTCCTCAAAGGCGGGAAAGACAATCCCCAGATAATAAGGCGTCTGCGTACCGCTGTCCGACTCAAGAGACCCGAACGGCATGGCCTTGGCCTTGTAGACGAGATCCACGGTTTCGTTGTCGGTGGTGGACAGAATGCCCCGGCCTACCGGAGTGGAAATACTGAGCCCGGCCACCGCACCGATATAATTGTATTCGGGCCGGACCGCGCTACGCAGGGGGAATTGCCCCCCCTCCTCGTCCGTTTCCTCATCATAATAGGTGGGCTTGGGCCATTGCCGAGCCCATGAACCACTGTATACATGCCAGCGGATATCCTGCGTAGGATTGAAGGGGTACATGCCTCCAAGAACAAAATCAGGGGAGCCATAGTTTGGCACGACGCCCTTCTCTTCCGCCACCGTCAAATAGTTCGATAGCGCGTTTATAAATTCCTGCGACGTTTGAAACGGTGCTATGCCAGGCCTAAATCCAGTCCCGTCTGAACCGGCGGGCATGGATGTAAACTCGGAAAGTCTAAGGTCGAAAACATAGTTGTAGTCAAAATCAGCATCCAACTTGGTCCAGCTATCGATCCCCTCGTAGTTTTCGAGCTCGTATTCGTACGCATGCATCGGGCACCACCAGCCCGCCAGGGCCTGGGCGATCGCGCCATAGAATTTTTCCTGCGTTAACGGATGAACCGGAATACGGGGCGTAAAGGCCCCTACGGCCACGCCGTTGTCAGCCAGTATTTCGAGCAGATCGGCATAGTCGGCGAAGGCGTTGTCGTAGGGCTGGTAGCCCACCTTGTTGCGGATTTCCTCCGCCAGAAACCGGACATCCGCCGCCAGAACCGGATCATGGAAGGCGCCGTTTTCGAAGGCGGTTTGCTGGGCGATGGAATAGGCCGCCAGGGGGCCGATAAACGCCAGCCGCGCCCGCAGTTCGTGGAGCTCATTAATTTCCGACGGAACCTCGAATTGAAGCAGGTCTTCATTATTTTCAAAGGCCACGGAAAGGATGGCCGCCTGGATCAGATTGAGATCACCGATCATGTTCAGGGTAATACCCTGCCAGCGTGCGGCGGCCAGCGCGGCGGCATCCGTGGCATTCCGCACGCGTATCTTTGCGGTGATGACCCGGTGCAGGTCAAAGTTCCAGATCACCACCAGCAGGCCGATCAACACGACCACCATCAGGAAGATGAGCGCCTGCCCTGAGCGTCGTCGATGGGCCTGGCCCGATTTTTTTTTGGATTGCTGTGGCATCGTCAAGCAGGTTCCTGCCGGGGGTTATTCGTTGATAGCTTTTAAGTAGAGGGCCGAATGATCCTCGATATAGGCCGTCGCCTGGATGGTCTTGCCGGGATATTGTTCCTCCCGGTCATCCCGCGTGGCCGTCACAAGATCCAGATGAGGAAAAAACACGCGGGAAAAAGGCATCACCAACGGCAACGTCTGCTCCACCTGCACGGTCAGCACCTCGTCGGTGTCCGCGTAATCGGTCACGAAAACATCCGTACTGCCGTCGGTCCAGTTGGCATAGTCGAGGATCTGCTCGAATTGGGTGGTCGCGGCCAGATGGTAGGCCTCCCTGACCGCCACCACATATTGGCCCTGTGCCGATATCACCGCATGATCGCGCGACATGGCCGTACTCAACCGGGCTCCGACCGTCAGGCCTTCGGGGCGGTCCGTCCCGTAGTTGCCAGCCGGAGCCGTGATTGGCCCCGCCGTAGGAATGCTGGCATAGTGGCTGACCTTCATCAGCATAAAGTCGTTCAGGCCGACCGACCGGGCACGGGCTGTGGCCACGGCGGCATAGTTGAGTACATTCCGCGCAACCACGATGAACGACGTCTGGAGAAAACCAAACAGGATCAGGCACAGCAGGGCCATAACGATGCAAGACTCCACCATCGCGGAGCCTTGCTTAGGATGAAACCGGTCACGCACGGTGCATATCCTAACGGTCTTCCGACTCGCCCAGATCCTCAAGATAGCCTTTCGATGACTGGACGGAATCACTTCCAGAAGAATCACCCTCCAGCTCGTCCACCGCTCCGCCCAGCTTCTTCTGAATGGTGTCACCGAACAGCCCGAAAATCACCAGTGCGGCGATCGCAACCACCACGACGATAATAATATATTCCACCATGGCCTGACCGGCTTTCCGCTTGGGAAATGTCCTCATAATCCTCCTCCTGTTGTTCCGGAATTCACTGTACACCCCTGCTTTAAGAAACGGCTATGATGTCCAGTACGCGGTTTCCATAGGCACGGAAGACGTAGATCAACACCGCGCATAGGCTCACCAGAGAAATGAAAACGCCTAGAGCGATGACATATTCCAGCATCACCTGCCCCCGCTTTCGATCCCTGCTGCTTTCCGCCAAGCTCTTCATACCACTGTTTCCAAACGCTTTACAACGTATCAAAATTGTACCTTTTTCGGCGGTGGTTGGAATTTAATTGGCGGACTTTTAAACAATCGAAAAAGAAAAAGGGCCGCATGCAGCGGCCCTTGAAACACGTGAAGCCAACCGGCGCTATCCGTTGGCCCGCTGCTTCTTCCATTCGGCGATCTGCTGCACGTCCTTGTCGCCGCGGCCGGATACATTGATGATCAGCAGATCTTCTTTGGTAAACGAGTCCGCATTCTTGATCGTCCATGCAATCGCGTGCGAGCTTTCGAGGGCGGGTAGGATACCCTCCCACTGCGACAGCTTGTCGAAGCCATCCACCGCCTCGATGTCATCGACGTACGAATATTCTGCGCGTCCGAGATCGCGCAGCAGGCTGTGCTCGGGTCCGACGGCGGCATAGTCGAGGCCGGCGCTGATGGAATGTGTCAGCGCGATCTGCCCGTCGTCATCCTGCAGCACATAGGTTTTGGTCCCCTGCAGGATGCCGATCTTGTCCTCCGCGAAACGCGCCGCGTGCATGCCGCCCTCGATTCCGAAACCGCCGGCTTCCACGCCGATCATCCGCACCCCCTCATCCTTGATGAACGGATGGAACAGGCCGATCGAGTTGCTGCCGCCACCGACGCAGGCGATCAGTCCGGTGGGCAGGCGCCCTTCCGCCTTCAAAATCTGTTTACGTGCCTCGCGGCCGATCACGCTCTGGAAGTCGCGGACCATCATCGGATACGGATGCGCGCCGAGCGCCGAACCCAGGATATAGTGCGTCGAGCGGATATTCGTCACCCAGTCGCGCATCGCCTCGTTAACGGCTTCCTTGAGCGTCTGCTGACCGACGGTTACCGGAATCACTGTCGCGCCCAGGCTCTCCATGCGGAAGACATTCAGTGCCTGGCGCTCCATGTCGACCTTGCCCATGTAGATGATGCACTCCATGCCGAACATGGCGCAGACCGTGGCTGTGGCCACGCCGTGCTGGCCGGCGCCCGTCTCGGCGATGATGCGTTTCTTGCCCATGCGCTTGGCGAGCAGGATCTGCCCCATGGAATTGTTGATCTTGTGCGCGCCCGTGTGGCAGAGGTCCTCGCGCTTGAGGTAGATCCTGGCGGTGCCCAGTTGCCGGGTCATGCGTTCCGCAAAATAGAGCGGCGTCGGCCGCCCGACATATTCGCGCAGGTAGTATTGCAGCTCCTTCTTGAACTCCGGATCTTTCCGCACCGCGTGGTAAACACGCGTCAGTTCGTTCAGCGGCTCCATGAGCGTTTCCGGAACAAACATTCCACCATAGGGTCCAAAATGGCCAAGTCTATCGGGCTGGGTCGGTTTCATCTAAAAAGTCCTCCTTGCGAAAAGAGTCTGGATAATGTGCCGCGAACGTTACCAATTCAAGGCAATTTCCCGAATCAGGCGTATGCCCTCCTCCGTCGACAGGGGCCGGAATTCGCGGATTAATCCACCGGAAGCCACAGCCCCGCCGATAATTTCTTCCGCCGTTTCCCCGGATGCTCTCCGCTGGGAAATGCTTTCGGAGCGCTGCCGCTTGCTGAGCTTTTTCCCTTGTTCATCGCAGATCAGCGGATGATGGAAATAAGCAGGAACGGGCGCTTCCAACGCCTGAAACAAAAGGATTTGGCGGGCCGTACTGGCGAGAATATCCTCGCCGCGAATGACGAGATCAACGCCGTGACGGATGTCGTCGCACACACAGGCAAACTGGTAGGTCCACTGCCCCTGCCGGTCGCGCAGTGAAAAGTCACCGCATTGCTGTTGCGGGATCTGGCGGCATTCACCGAGCCGCTCATCCACGAACACCACTTCGCCCGGCGGTACGCGGAAGCGCACGGTGTTCCCTTCGAGCAGAAGTCCTTTTTCAGCGCAGACGCCGGTGTAGCAGAGTTCAGCATGCTTGGCTGGAGGGACGCCGTCCTCGGCGTCCGCGGACAGCGGGGACGCTGTCCCTCCACGATTCAATTCCAGAATCTGTTTCCGGCTGCATTCGCAGCCATAGACCAAACCCTTCCGCTGCAGTACTTGAAGCACTTGGGCATAATGGTCGCCGCAGTCGCTTTGACGGTATTCCGAACGTCCATCTGCGCTGGAGGCGGTCATCCCCTCGTCCGGCAAAAAGCCGAGCCATTCCATGTTTTCGAGGATGGCGATTTCGTATTCGGGCCGGCGGCGGGAAAGGTCGTGGTCCTCGATGCGGGAGATGACTTTTGCGCTCCTGGCGCGGGTGATTCCCCAGACATACAGCATATGGAGTACGTGGCCCATATGCAGGTAACCGGTCAGGCTGGGTGCAAAGCGAGTGATCATGGATTGCGGCAGGCTTCGATAAAGGCCCGCACCTTGGCGATGTCCTTCTTACCGGGTTCTATTTCCACGCCGGAACTGACATCGACGCCCCACGGATTCACCGCGGCAATGGCCTCGGCCACGTTTTCGGGCGTCAGGCCGCCCGCCAGCAGCATGGGTGTATCCACCGAGTGAATCAGGGTTTGCGCCTTGCCCCAGTCGCAGGTTTTACCGGTTCCCCCCACCGTGATGGGATCGTAGGAATCGAGCAGGAACCGATCGAACGGAAAGCCGTGATCCATGAAATACATCTCGTCCGGATTCAGCGCGCGCCAGACTTCCAGCCCCTTGAATATCTCGCGATCGAGATTCCAGTTATCGGGAATGCGGTGGAGCTGCAGTACGTCGAGACGCGCGTACTGCGCGGCGTGGGCCAGCTCGGCCTCGGTCGGGCTGACAAATACGCCGACCCGCTTGATGTTCTCGGGAGTGTCCCACCGGCCGACGGTCTTCGGCTCGATATAGCGCTTGGATTGCGGCCAATGGTTAAAGCCGAATGCATCGGGCCCTAATGCAGAAATCTGCCCGAGGTCGCCCTCTGAGCAGATTCCGCAAATTTTAACGAATATGCCCATGGGCCCTATTCAGCTTCCGTACCACCGGAAGAATCCATGTCGGCGATGTCTTCCGCAATCTCGGCCGCGGCTTCAATGGCGATCGCCTTGTTTTCTTCGTGGTTGTCGAAGAAGAGCGGGTTCTGGCCTTCAGCCCAGACCACTTCCAGATTGTCGATGCCGATGAAACCAAAGGCATGGCGCACCTGACGAGTCAGCGCGTCCCGTTCATCGTCTTCCTTGTAGACACCGCCGGAGGCCACCAGCAGCACAATACTCTTCACCTTGTGCAGCGGCTTGAGGCCCTCTTCCTTGCTGATGGAGAAGGTCAGGCCGGGGCTGAGGATCTGGTCCATCCACGCCTTCATGATGGCCGGAACGGTAAAGTTCCACATCGGCGTGGTGAGTACCAGCACGTCGGCTTCGTTGAAGGCCTCGGCTTGCTTGGAGGCATAGTTCATCGCCATGTCCTCAACCTTGGACGGCTCATAGTTTTCATCGAAAACAGGATACCAGGCGCGCTTGTACAGTTCGTACGAGTAGAACGGTGGCTTTTCGTCATAGAGGTCGACGTTGACCAGCTCGACCTCCGGTTTCAGTTCGATCAGCTTGCCGAAAAAAGCGGCCGCCAGCTGCTTGGAAACCGATTCTTCGGTCGGCTTCGGATTGGCGCATACATGCAAAACATTCATTACAGAAACTCCTTCTTTTTTTCCTTTTTAAAAGGGTTTTTTAAATCAAGATCGCGGTTATAGCCTAATTGCTGATCGCCTTACAACCAATAACCCCGAAAAGCGGCCAGAGCGCCGTTTGCTCCGCGCGATCGCTGTCTCGCAGGGCGATGGCGGCCTGTTGGGCGAATATTTTAACCATTTATTTGCAACCCCCCCCCCCCGAGGGAAGGACTAACTTCCATTTTTAAATTTTGAATGGTGATTTTTGAGTGGTTGAACTCAGTGGACGTTGACCTTTTATGAAAAAGGCTGTCGCAGACCCGAAAATCGGAAATCAAAAATCTAGAATCAGAAATGATTAAACCGGAGGTTTTATATGGCACACATCACCGTTCCCGGGACGGAAGCCCTTATTAGATAAGGAAATCAAGGTACTCGACCACGGCTTTATCCGGCTGGTGGACTACAGTTGGTGCGATGCGCGCATTGTGCAGACCGCACGCGTCTCCTTCAGCGAAGGCACGTTGATCAGCCAGGACAGACCGATCTCCTGTAGGAAACAATCGAATATTCATCGGTCTCTTCGATGGTTTCCTCTGGCTCAAAACCTTCCAGCCATTGGCCATTGAAGAAAGTATCACCCTCGACCTCTTTTTTCACCGTGGTCACCAGTAGCTGGTCGCACTGCGGAATCATTAGGTCATAAATCGCCGCGCCGCCGCAGACCATCGCATCAGCCGGAACGTCAACGGGATTGGAAACGGCGGTTGCCCCTTCAAAACGTGCGTCCGGATTGCGGGTCAGCACAAAAATATCGCGCCCTTTCAGCGGCGGAAGACCTTCAAAGGTGGTGCGACCGACAACGATCTTCCGCCCCATCGTGGTGCGCTTGAAAAACTGCAGATCGCCTTTGCAGCGCCACGGCAGGCTGCCGTCTAACCCGATGACTCCGTTTTCAGACCGGGCAACAATCGCAATCATTAAACCGCCACCTCGCCTTTGATGGCGGGATGGCATTCATAGCCCTCGAGCGTGGCATGCTGCCACTCCCAGTCGAAGATCGAGTCGTAGCCTTCCAGCACCAGCGTCGGCGGAGCATAGGGCTCGCGTTTCAACTGCTCATCCAGTTGAGCCTGATGATTTACATAAATATGAGCATCGCCGAGGAAGCCAATCAGCTTGCCGGCTTTCATGCCGCACTCTTTGGCGATCAGCTCCAACAGCAGGGCGTACGAAGCAATATTGAAGGGGATGCCGAGGAAAATGTCGCACGACCGCTGGTTCCAGAGCAAGTCCAGCACGCCATCGTTGAAGAGCAGCTGATAGGAATAATGGCACGGGACCAGCGCCATCTGGTCGAGCTGCTGCGGATTCCAGGCATTCACCAGGATGCGGCGGCTGTTCGGATTGGTCTTCAGGGTCTCAATCGCATTGGCCAACTGATCGATGCCGCCGGCAAAATTTTCGGCTCCGAATTCATACCGGCCGTTAAAGTTACGCCACTGGAAACCGTAGATCGGACCGAGGTCTTTCTCCTCAGCCATGGCTTTGTAGGTGGCCTCGTCGTGGCCGTAAGGCACTTTCGCCGGCGAGCACCACTCGTTCCAGATTTTGCAACCGCGCTCCTGAAACCACGATTTGTCGGTCACGCCTTTGATGAATCCCTCTAATTCGACCCGGATAGTCTTCCACGCCATTTTTTTGGTCGTGAGTAGCGGGAAGCCGTTGGCCATGTCGTAATCAATCATACAGCCACTGACGGAAATAGTATCCGTAGCCGTCCGATTGGTTTTCTTTTTTCCCTCTCGGAGGACTTTTTCAACAACCTGTTTGTACACCTGATCAATATTCATGTTTCAGCGGCTTCATCGTTTGCATTTTTCAAAAGAGGGGAAGAATCTAGCACGCCCGGCCGATGATTTTAAATTCCAAACATTGGAAATGCGCCGCGAATGCATCAACCTGCCCCTCTCTACCTACACCGAATGGTACTGGCGGATGGATCTCAAGAATATGTTCCACTTCCTCAAGCTGCGCATGGACAGCCACGCCCAGTGGGAAATCCAGGAATATGGCCGTGCCATGGCCAAGGTGGTCGAGGCCGCCTGCCCCCTCGCCTACGCCTCCTTCGAACGTCACATGGTCAACGGCGCCCGCTTCTCCGCCGACGAACTCGCCGCCATCAAGCAGATGATCGCCGGCGAACCCAACCCGCTCAAAGGCCGCCGCCTCGCCGAATTCGAAGGCAAGCTCAACAAGTAAAGCCGCCGTTACAAGGCGGTTTCCCGCCGGAAGCGCTGTAGGGAGGGGTCCTTGACCCCGCCGTCCACAGACATGGTTATGATGTCACCTGGAGGGACGCTGTCCGTCCATTTACAACACCGCCCGCCCTTGGTTTCATCACACAGAGCCAGCAGAGCAAACAGAGAGTTCCAACCAACTAACACCTAGACCCTCCGTTTTCTCTGCGTGAAATTTCTCCCTTGCGCCCTACCCCTCAGCGCGACCCAGTTCCTGCTTGTTTCCCATAGCCATCAACCTATTATGCCAATAGATAAAAGTTGGTACGCTCTGGTGAATGGATAGATAGGACCATATCGAATTTTTCAAGTCTGTCTTGTCCGGCGGGAGCAAGGCACGAACGATGGGACCAATAAAGGAGGAAAGGCAATGAATCTAGCAAATATCGTACAACGAGGCTGGGATGCGGTAGGCACCGGAGATTTCGATACCTTGGTGGCCGACTACATAGAGGATATGACGTTCATCATGCCGGGGCAGACCGATATCCTTGAGGGGCGACAGGCGTTCCGCGCAGCGCTTAATGGTCTTGGTGAGATTCTCCCGCCGGATTTCGAAATCACGGGGCTACGACACATCGAAGGCGAAAATGAAGTCGTCTCAATCGTAGAGTGGAAGTCCGAGAAGGTGGCAGGCTCCCAGCTGTCCATCCTCTTCAGGTTCAACGGCGAAAAGATCTACGAGGAGCGTTGGTTCGTCGATACCGTACAATGGAAGAGTGCATTCTGATTTCGCGTTCGCTAGTGAAAAATAACACAAATGAAAATATTACTTACTTTGATTCTGTGGGCAATCCTGTTGGTTCTTTGCTGGCCTATTGCGATAGTCGTTCTGATTCTCTGGCCAATCCTCTGGTTGCTATCGCTCCCTTTTCGCCTTGTTGGAATCTTAATGGACGCCATTCTGTCTCTAGCGAAGAG
>CAXMPN010000017.1:0-5200 GCA_964195195.1 Pontiella sp.
CATGTTTAACTGCTAATAATTACTGCCACGCCCCTCGTGGCGAATGTGCAAACTTGGGCTAAAGATACACTTGCCCCAGAGCGTTGCAACCCCTTTTTCCGGCAATGTACGCACCTCGTAAATCACCCTATTTTACGGCTGCTCCAGGCCCGATTTCGCTATCGACGGTGACCAATTTCAGCGTATTGCCGTTGGAGGCCGCCAGCAGCATGCCTTCGGATATAACGCCGCGCAGCTTGGCCGGCTTGAGGTTGGCGACCACTACGATGGTCTTGCCGACCAGCTCTTCGGGTGGGTAGTGCAGCGCGATGCCGGCCACCAGCTGGCGCTTTTCCCCGCCGAGGTCGACCTGCAGCTTGAGCAGTTTGTCGGCACCCTCGATCTTTTCGGCTGCGAGCACCACCGCCGTCTTGAGATTCACCGCCATGACCTGGTCGAACGTAATCAAGCCATCCGCTACCGGTTCATTCTTCTTTTTAGGCTGCTGTTGTTTTTTAGGCTTCTCCGCTGGCGCTTCTTCCTTCTTTTCCGCTTCGATACGCGGAAAGAGCGCACCCGGCAGGGAGATATCGGAGCCCGGTACCAGTACGCCGAATTCAGAAAGTTTGCCGAGGTGCGGGCGGGCGTCGGACATGCCGAGCGCGGTGCGCAGCGCGACCATTTTTTCGGGCATCACGGGATATAACAGCGCCGCGCAGACACGCAGGCATTCGGCGGCGGTGTAGAGGCAATGGGCCACCTGCGCTTCCGCCCCTTCCTGCTTGGCCAGGCTCCACGGAGCGCGCTCCTGCAGATAGACATTGATTTTCCGGATCACCGTCATGACCGAGGCCACCGAACCATCCAGCTTCATCGAGCTGATCAGCTCGCCCATTTCGTTGGCCACCATGGAGGTGTCCTTCCAAAGCGCGTCTTCCAGCTCGGTATCAAAACCGCCGTTGGTCCGTGCGGGCATCTTGCCGTCACAGTAGCGGGTGATCATACTAAGGACCCGATTGGCGACGTTGCCCAAGTCGTTGGCGAGGTCAGAGTTATAGCGCTTCACGAAGGACTCTTCCGTAAAGGAGGCATCCTGCCCGAGCGTCATTTCAGCAATCAGGTAGTAGCGGAACGCGTCGACCCCATAGCTGTCGATCATATCCATCGGATTGACGACGTTCCCGAGCGACTTGCTCATTTTGGTACGGCCTGTCAGCCACCAGCCGTGGGCAAAGATGGATTCCGGCATCGCAATCCCCATCGCCTTGAGCATGGTCGGCCAGTAGACGGTGTGTGTAGTAAGAATGTCCTTGCCGATGAGCTGGCAAGAGCAGGGCCACCATTGGTTGAACTGCTCGTCGTTCGACTTGTAGCCGATGGCAGAGATATAGTTGATCAGCGCATCGAACCAGACATAGGTGACGAATTCGTTGTCGAATGGAAGATCGATCCCCCACGCAAGACGCGACTTCGGCCGCGAGATGCACAGATCCTGCAGTTCCTTGTTCTTCAGAAAGCCCAGCGTTTCATTGGCGCGAAAAGACGGCTGGATGAAATCGGGATGCTCCTCGATGTACTCGATCAGCCAGTCCTGGTACTTGCTCATCCGAAAGAAATAGTTGGATTCGACGATTGCATCGACCTCGTTCAGGTCCTTTTCGGTGAAGAAGCGTTCACATCCGACGCAATACCAACCCCCGTAGTCTGCTTTGTAGATTTCATCGCGGTCGTAGAGTTCCTGCAGGACCTGCTGAACAACGGTCTTATGGCGCGGCTCGGTGGTGCGGATAAAGTCGTCGTGGCTTATTTCGAGGCGCTTCCACAGCTCCTGGAAGCGGATGACGGTCTGGTCGCACTGCTCCTGCGGCGTGATGCCGTTCTTGTCCGCCGCCTGCTGCACCTTCTGGCCATGCTCATCGGTGCCGGTCAGGAAATGGGTCGGGATATCGAGCAGACGGTGATAATTGGCCAGTACATCGGCCAGAATAGTCGTGTAGGAGTGGCCGATATGCGGCTTGTCGTTCACATAGTAGATCGGCGTCGTGACATAGTATTTAGATGGTTTTTCGCTCATGGAAACGTCTCTTCTTCTGGTTTAAAAATCGAAGCAGGAATGATAGGCACAACGCCGCAAGATACAAGCGTTGAATTGCCTACGGGTCCTGTGCCAAAGTTGGCGTATGAAACTCAGACCCTGCATCGACCTGCATAACGGCCAGGTGAAACAGATTGTCGGCGGCTCGTTGGCCGACGGACGGGAACCCGAGACCCACTTTGTCTCCGACCGCGATTCGGCATGGTATGCCGAACTCTACCGCAGCGACCACCTCACCGGCGGCCACGTCATCAAGCTCGGCCCCGGCAACGATGAAGCCGCCCGTGAAGCCCTGGCGGCATGGCCGGGCGGCTTGCAGATCGGCGGCGGTATTACCGCCGAAAATGCCGCTAAATGGCTGGAAGCCGGCGCCGCACAGGTGATCGTGACCTCCTATGTGTTCCAGAATAAGCAGCTCAATCCCGTGCGGCTCGACCGTCTGGTTGAAGCCGTAGGCAAGGATCGTCTCGTCCTGGATCTAAGCTGTCGCAAGAAGGAGGGCGAATACCATGTCGTCACGGATCGATGGCAAACCTTCACCAACACGATCGTCAACGCACACTCGCTGAAAACACTCTCGGCGTTCTGCAGCGAATTCCTGATCCATGGTGTGGATGTGGAAGGCAAGCAACAGGGCATAGATGATGAGCTGGTTGCCCTGCTGGCCGAGCACGCGCCCATCCCCTGCGTCTATGCCGGAGGGGTGCGCTCCTTCGAAGACCTGGAAAAACTGAACAAAGCCGGAAATGGAAAGATCGACGTTACGGTCGGTTCCGCCCTCGATCTGTTCGGAGGTTCCCTTCCTTACGGCGACGTCGTCGATTATTGCCGCAATTAAAAAGCCGCCCGCTTGCGCGAGGCGGCTTCTCATTGTCTGACGTAATACGAGTTCGGTATTACGAACGACCCTTCTACATGATGTCGTAGGTCAGACCCGCGAGTATGGTTACGTCGTTGTACTCGGTCGTGGGCGAATCGGGCAGGTTATCGTACTCGTCGCGCAGTTCGATAAACATCGACAGCTTTCCGTTCACCTTGCTCTTCAGACCGGTAACCAGCAGGCCATTGCCGTCCTGTTCATCCTCTACGTTGGCGCTGTACTCCACGTTCAGGTAATAGTTGGCCGACTCGGAAATATCCCAGAGATAGTTGCCGGCTACGCGCCATTCAGCGTAGTCCCGCTCCCCGGTCGATGTGCGTTCATACACTTTGTTGATACCCACGCTGGTATCAAGCTTCATCGCTTCTTCTTGGATCCAGTAGTAGCCAATATTGGGACCGACTTTGATACGGGCGTTGATGTCCTTGATCGTATCATGGTAGGCCTCGCTGAAAATGCCGCCGTAGAAATTCTTGCCACCGAATTTTCGGCGATAGTCGGACTGAGCGCGTAGCTGCCCTTCCGTCTGTGCACCCTCGGTCTTTCCGTATTCGCCGTACAGGCTGTTCAGCCAGTCGTTCTTCTGCGCAAAACGATCAGCCTTGAAATTCATGGTGTACAGCGTTTTATCGGTGTTGCCCGCCTTGTAGGTCGCGCCCAACGAAATACTGCTCTTCCAGATCACGTTCGTGACCTCCTCGCCGAAACCCATCATCGGCGCAACCAGCAACGCACCCAACAATACTCCCTTGATCATTCTCATATGCATGTCCTTGTTTTTGAAGGTGCGAAGCCTATGAAAGAGCCCAAACAAGGGCAACCCCTTTGCGTACGGAATATATAATGTCAACAGCACTCTCCATATCCGGTATCGGGCCATGCTGTATTTTGATTCTTTGCAACAATTCCTCTGTGATCCTCTGTGACCTCTGTGGTAAAGAAACACCCTAGCGCGGCAACGACGTATCAGGAGGAATGATGAGCGAATATACCTACACCCCGACCATCCAACACAGCGGCGACACCACCCCCTACCGCCTCATCACGAAAGACGGCGTTCGCGTCGAGCAGTTCAACGGCAAGGAGGTGCTCGTGGTGGAACCCGACGTGCTTGAGCAGCTCGCTTATGAAGCCATCGCCGATGTCTCCTTCTTCCTCCGCCCCGGCCACATGAAGCAGGTCGCCAAAATTCTCGACGATCCCGACGCCAGCGAAAACGACCTCTTCGTTGCGCGCTGCTTTCTCGAAAACTCGGTAATCGCCGCCATCGGCGAGCTGCCCACCTGCCAGGACACCGGCACCGCCATCGTTGTGGGTCACAAGGGCGCGCAGGTCTGGACCGACTACGACGAAAAGGAAGCCTTCTCCAAAGGGGTCTACCGCTGCTTCCAGGACTACAATCTGCGCTATTCCCAGATCGCCCCGCTCTCCATGTTCGAAGAAAAGAACACCGGCAACAACCTACCCGCGCAGGTCGACATCTACGCCACCACCGGCATGGAATATGAACTCCTCTTCGTCACCAAGGGAGGTGGCTCCGCCAACAAGTCCTACTTCTACCAGAAAACCAAATCGCTGCTCAACGAAGACAGCCTGGCCGAATTCCTCAAGGCCGAATTCTTCAACATCGGCACCGCCGCCTGCCCCCCCTACCACTATGTCGTGGTCATCGGCGGCACCTCCGCCGAAGCCACCATGAAATATGTCAAGCTGGCCTCCACCGGCGCGCTCGATGATCTGCCCACCACCGGCGACGCTTCCGGCCGCGCCTTCCGCGATCTCGAATGGGAGGACAAGGTGCTCCAGATGAGCCGCGACTCCAAGATCGGCGCCCAGTTCGGCGGCAAGTATTTCTGCCACGACGTCCGCGTTATCCGCATGCCGCGCCACGCCGCCAGTTGCCCCGTCGGCCTTGGCGTTTCCTGCTCCGCCGACCGCAACATCAAAGCCAAGATCACGCGTGATGGTGTCTTCCTCGAACAGCTCGAGCACGACCCCGCCAAATATGCACCTTCCAACCTTGGAAAACTTGAAGACGAAGCGCCGATCATCGACCTCAACCGCCCGATGGAAGAGATCCTCGCCGACCTCTCTCAATATCCCGTCTGCACCCGCATCCGCCTCAACGGAACGCTCATTGTTGCGCGCGACATTGCCCACGCCAAAATTCAGGAAATGCTTGATCGCGGCGAGCCGATGCCTGATTATTTCAAGAACCATCCCGTATACTATGCCGGTCCCGCCAA
>CAXMPN010000017.1:5234-11994 GCA_964195195.1 Pontiella sp.
GTCGGCAAGCCCTCCGGCTCCTTCGGCCCGACCACCGCGGATCGCATGGACCCCTACGTTGCCGGATTCCAGAAAGAACGCGGCTCGATGATCATGCTCGCCAAAGGCAACCGTACCAAAGGCGTCACCGAAGCCTGCAAGAAGAACGGCGGATTTTACCTCGGCTCCGTCGGCGGCCCCGCTGCCCTGCTCGCCGAAAAGAACATCAAGAAGGTCGAAGTGGTCGACATGGAAGAGCTCGGCATGGAAGCCGTCCGTAAAATCGAAGTCGTCGACTTCCCCGCCGTCATCATCGTCGACGATAAAGGCAACAACTTCTTTGCTGATATCCTGAAGGGGAAGTAATTTCGCCCTCATATTTAAGGAAATCGAACCTAGCCTTCTGACCTTGTCATTGATCATCAGCAACCCTAGTATCCCGCACACGAACGAGGGGTATCTCTATGATCAATAACGTGTACCGAACAATGACCGCCTCTCTGTTTGCAGCCCTGTTAACTTCTGTTGTTAACGCCGATGTCATTTCCTTTGAGGCTAGTGATTTCGGGCTCAACCCAACCTTCAGTAATGTACAGACGTTTGAATTCTCGATGGATGTCGGCTTGTCGGTCGTTGCGGGAGCGACCTATACAAATCCAGCACTGAACCGCGTGGCCTATCATGTTTTCGGCACGCTGGATACGACGCCTTCGGGATTTTCTTCTTTTGATCTGAACCGTACGATGGACGGTGCGGAGTTCTATACCCAGGGAAGTTCGCTCTCTTTTACGGTGGATGCCGCTGCGGATCTGTCGGATGGGCTTCAAGTTTCAGAGCTGGGTGGAAGCAATCCGGTATTCCTGTTCAATGGGCGAGAAGTTGGAACGGGGCGCTATCATCCGGCGCTGTTTCAGCTCAAAGCCGACGGAACCGGCAGCATTAGGAATTCGAACAATATGGGAGGAATCAATCCGGGTAGCGGTGAGGAGGTAGATGTTGATTTCGGCGAGGAATATATTACCGAACTGACCTTCGATCCTACCGCACTAACACTAATTGCCCCCATTCCGGAACCGAGCACACTGACCCTACTCCTTCCGGCTGGCATCATAATATTCAGACTGCGCCGATACAGCCGCAGACGTGAATCATGTGAATGCTGTGGCTTTACCGGCATGCCCGGCTCACAATAGCAGGAAGAGGTCGGGAAGATATCGGCCTTTGACCAGAAAAGGGTCGGTCCTGGGATATTAGCATCTCGCGCGTATTCTTCCTGAGACTCTCTACCACAGCTAGTTCTTGCGGCGGGCGTTCAGGTTTCCGCCGATGACGAGCGCGGCAGAAATGATGATGATATTCTTGATGATGTACTGCCCTTCCAATGTGGGGAGAAACGGCACGCCGTTTTCCTGGAAGGTGATCTCGGGATGAATGAAAAGCGGCATGAAGGTGCCGGTCATTTGGAGAAATAGAAGGGCTATCGCCCCCTTCGTGGTTTTCCGAAACAGGAAACAGATTCCTATAACCATTTCCCACCAGCCGATGACAACGAGCCATTGGGTCGGGGAAAGCAGCGGCATCCATTCCACGGTCTTGAGCACCAGCGGCTCGGCCGCCGAGACACCCAGCGGCTTGAGGACGCCGAACCAGAAAAATACAATGAACAAGGAGATGCGGGCAGCCGGCTCTCCTACTCGGCTCATTCTGTTGCGGATTTTACGGTCGATTTCCAAAAAATCCATAATACCCCTCCATAAACTCAACTTCCCATATTAGGGATCGAACGGCCACCGTCGATTCCGACCATTTGCCCCCGAATCGGGGTCGGATTTCAAGATTACTTCGCCTTCGTTTTTCCCTTCGGGGACTGGGTGCCTTGAACCCCCTCCACTTGCCTTTCTGAAGAGCGACCGGCCACGGCTGCCTGAGCGCTGTGCGAGATCATTAAATTCTAGACATCCGGCTCATATGGGTTTAGTAAGACATTGTCTCGTTACGACATGAGAGCAGCTCGTTTCTGCACTCAAAATCGAATAAAGACAAACCCAACAGCAACTGGAAGGGAGGCCGCAAATGCCACTATATATGGACATCCACAGGAACGTGGAAGGGATTACCCAGGATAACCTCGACGAAGCACACCGAAAGGACTTGGAAGTGCAAGCCAGGCATGGCGTTGAATTCCTGAACTACTGGTACAGCGAAGCAGAGGGCGCTATCTTCTGTCTTTGCAATGCCCCCAGCAAGGAGGCCGCAGAGGCGGTACACCGCGAAGCCCACGGCGGAGTGGCCGATGAAATCATCGAGGTTAGGCAGGGCGATTAAAACAGACACCGGGATTCGCGAGATCAGTCCTTCCCAACGAAGTTACTGAAGCATGCCATAGCGGGAAAAACAGTAGAGTATTGGAGATAAGTTATGGATATAGAAAAAGCCATGTTGGATCCCTCCAGTGTATTCATGCGTCCGGATGAGGTCTGCGACGAATCCTCCCTCACCCGAGATCAAAAAATCAAAGTTCTGCGCCGTTGGGAGTACGACGCCCGCGAGCTGGGCGTGGCGGAAGAAGAGAATATGGGGGGCGGACCTCCCGATATTCTGGAACAGGTCTTAAAGGCTTTGCAGTACCTTGATGCAGCAATGGACGTCGACCCGTCACATTCGACAAAACTGGGTTGAGAATAGGCCCTAACCTCAGATTGCGAACGAACATCGAGGCCGGTGACCCTCTATTTTTTTCTGGAGGGCTACCGTCCTCAGCGACCACACTCATCGCAAGTAGAAAAAAGGGCCAGTCCGTTGATATGGGTACAACCACTTTCTGTGAGCTTGTAACTGTAGCCGAGATCCGTGATCCCGGGTTCGGCGTGCTCAAGGAACCCGCCCTACATATCCAATGGTTAGTCGGCGACCTAGCCGAACGGGCATCTGGCCGATGTCCCTCCAGTAAAAGGTCGCTCCTCGGATTTAAGCATCGTGGCACTACTGATCGATCTGCTGCTGAGCTAGTTACGAATTTCGCCAAGCGGGGATTGCTTTGGCTTAACTTTCTTGAAATTTCACGCGATCAGGTTTATTAAAGCACCGAAGCAAGGTGCCGTATGCATTGGCTTGTAATTGCTTTTTTGGAGAGACTTACGTTTGAGCTGTCAACACTGTGTTGTGCACCACCAACCAGGGAGTAGCTCGCACCCAAAATAAAATGTAAACCATAGTAACCAAAGGTAAAAGTGACAGCGACCGACTGGAGGTACGCGATGCCAGAACCATTAAGCAGATCGGATTACGAGTACATTCTCTCCTCTTTAAAATACGCGAGATATGCTCATGAAAGCACAGTATATCCGACGGATGTACTTAAACACCAGCAACTGTCGCACTTGGATCACTTGGAAGAAAAGCTAAGAGCGCTTCGCGATGCGACGGATCATCGGGATCCTCCAAAAGACTCCCCTGAGTTATTTTGAGCGCTAACCTCCATGCCTGCGCCGAAACCCGCAGCCATGGGGGCGTCCCGGTGCGATAGAATACGTTTAAAGACGCGGCAGCCAGGAGCGATTGGCCGCAACAAAACGATAGGAGGCCTCGGCGCACCAACGGACTATTCGAGAGCGCTCATAGAGCGCGAGGAACCATTTGGAACGGCCTCCGATGGCCAGGGATTGCAATACCGCGTGGGCGGCCGCATAGACGCGTCCATCCGGCAGGATAAGCTGCACTCCTTTTTCACAATCCGTTTCGCTGATCTGCAGAAATTCCGATATCGCTTCCTGGTACGTGCGATAGTCGACGGCATCGCCGGCGGCCTTTTCCCAACGACGAATCCAATGGGCGCAAAAAGTGCATTCGCCGTCCCAGAGCAGTGTTGGTTTGTTTGGTAAAGTCATCACCAGGGCTTGTTCTCCAAGCTGATGGGCGGCAGGTAGTCGTCGATAAAGGTTCGTTTCCAAATATGCCCGCTCTCCCGGCATTCAGCTCTCGTCGTAAACCGGTAGCGGTAAAAACGTGCCCGTATAAACCGCGGCGGCTCGTCGGGAAACGGAGTTTCCTTGAGCAATCGCGTCACAGCCCGATCCCCCTGCAAGAGCTTCTCGATAAACCGGAGGAACCAGGGTTCATATCCGCTAAAATAGATATCCTGCGTACCTACACGAACGGAAAATGGAAGGAACCACATCAGCCAGTCGAGCCGGAGGTGGTATGGGGCAACCACGGGCGGGATCCGCGAGAGACGGCCGGGCTTGCCCTTGAATTCGTAGGCCTTCCATTCCGCAGAGGCCTCTCCGGAATTTTCGGCAAGGGTTCCTTCGATGATGATTTCATAGCGTTCCTTGTTCACGCTGCCGAAGGCGCCATAGGCATTCACCAGATGCCAGACGTTGAAGCTGTAGTTCATCAACTGGTTTTTTGAACAGAGGTTTTTGGCCGCAGGGATACTGAGGATAAGGGTCCAACCTGCGAGGCCCATCAAAACCAAGTCCCAGAGCAGAGGACGTGGAGCCAAGTCTGCCGGCAGGGAGCTCGGGGCGAAGCCCAAAAGCGAATCACCCGAAAAGGCCGAGAACGCGAGTACAATGGTCAACGCATTAAGCCAAGCATAGTTGCCGGCTATCACCAGCAACAGCTGATGGAATATGATCAACGCCCCTGCCCAACCGGCGATCGGCTGGGGCAGGAACAGTCCAAACGGAACCACCACCTGTACCCCATGGCTAAAAACGACTCCGCCATGAAGCATCCATCGGGGAAGATGGTGAACGAATCGGCTCAGCGGGTTGGGCATAGGTTGAGTTTCGTGGTGATAATCAAGCGCCGTCAGATCGAGCCACACTCCACCGGCGCGCAGTTTGATGAGCCCCGCACCAATTTCCACGCGGAAGAGCATCCATCGTAGCATCAGAATGGGAATGATCGACGGCGTCATCCAAAGTGGGCTCAGGAAGGCGGCGAACCAACCCGCCTCCAACAGCATGGATTCCCACCCGAAGCTGTAGAAGGTCTGGCCCACATTAACGATCGATAGGTAGAGGAACCACAGCACTAACCAAACGACCATGGAAACACCCAGAGGAGCGGGTGCAAACGCACCGAGTAGCGTCGAAGCCGACAGCACCATCCCCGTCCATGCAATCCCTTTGAACAGTCGGTCTGAATAGCACCAGTGAAAAAGCGAGGGGGCTCGCCGAAAGCCCAGTCGCGTCAACAAGGCCGGCACAGGAAGCAGGCCATCCGCCCCCAGCAGCGCGGGGAACTGGTTGCGTGCAGAAATAAATGCCACAAGATACATCACGGCGAGCCCTCGCTCAAAAAAAAGACGGGCAAACCATGCATCGGATGCGGACAAAAAATCCATTATCGATCACCTAACCTGCTTGAAACTAACACTATGCATGGCCCGCTGCTATGTTCAAAATCACTATTCGCTTCCCCGCCTCGGCATTCGTGATACGCTCGCTGTGTTAGCGGAGATAGAGCCATGAAGCAGCTATATGATGATGTATGGCAGACGACCATTGAGCACCCTGCCCATTGCTTCCGAGGGAGGTAATGCGGGCAGTCTGATCAACCGTTTCAAGCTAGTGCGTGCACTGAACCCCGACGTCGCTTTATGCAGCGCCCCGGTCGGAGAGATCTCCGATGTCGGGAGGGCGCAACACGAATTGCACGAAGCCCTCGATATCACTATTAAATGGCTATCGTAGGAACTATAAGCAGGCGCAGAACCCGCAAACAGGGGATGTTGTGAATTGGTTGGCTCACATATATTTGTCCGAACCCAGTACGGAGTATCAGCTGGGAAACCTTTTGGCCGACATTCTTCGACCAGAAGATCGCAGCGGCTTCGGTCCCGCATTCGACCGCGGGGTGGAATGTCATTTTGCGATCGACCGTTTTACCGACACGCATGGGTCCGTAGTACGCAGTCGGGCCCTTCTGCATCCTACATACCACCACTACTCACGCGTGATTGTGGATATTTATTATGATCATTTCCTTGCGGTCAATTGGAGCCGCTATTGCGACTGCCCCTACCGAACCTATGTCCAGCAATTCCATGATGCCGTAAAGAACACCTCCCTCGTGTTCCCGCCTTATGCCAGCGAACGGCTGAACCAAATCATCTCAGAAAACTGGCTGGGCGAATATGATCAAATCAAAAGCGTGGCCCGGGCCTTTGCACGGATGTCTTTGAGAACCCGCAGACCCGAAGGCGCTAAAATCGCCCATGCGGCGGATGACCTGCTACGGCACTATGATTCGTTCCACCATGACTTTGAAGAATTCACCCCGGACCTCTGCCGCTTTATCCACCATTGGCGCAACCGCTCCGACTCAGGGACTTGAATGGATCGATCCTCGGATTTAAGCAATGGGCGCGTTTTCTCTCCGCTCAACCCCACCCCGCAGGTTGTTCCCGCTTCAGACCAGGCCTGCCGAAACGAACCGTCAAGCGATGTTTTCTGACCTTTTTGGTCATCAAGGACGATGACCTTCCTTTTTTTCTGGAGAGTTGCGTCCTCGGCGGCCGCACCTATCGCTAGAGATTGCCCAGGAAATTGGGTAGCGTCTTAAATTAAACTTAGGCATCGTCTGCCGTGACTTTTTCGGCAGATTCCTGCTATCGTTCTTGAATTACGCGTTTTGCAGGCAAACGCGCATAGTACAGATTAACTCATTTAAACAAAAGGGACGCAGCGTATGCTTTCAGTATTAATTTCAGCACTGGTATCCATCACATTGGTTGGCGCATTAACCGCAACCGGTGTAAACAGGCCCACAA
>CAXMPN010000017.1:12004-20666 GCA_964195195.1 Pontiella sp.
GTATTTTCGGATTCATTGCCGCGTTTTATCTGGTCGGATGGCTGGTTCGGAAAAACATTACAAAGGTCCAGAAGGAGCTCGAAGTAATCATGCAGGGTGCCCAGCAGCGAATGACCCGGAAGGTACAGCAATTCCAGAGCAAGCCCGGCGGAAACATTAAGCAGCTGCAACGCCAGATCGATGCGGATCAGAAGGCCGTTTATAAACAGGGCCTCGATTTCATCCCGCGTCTCGAACCCTTCATCAAGTGGTCTTTGCTGATGGGGAGACAGATTGCGACCATGCGCATGCAGTTTCTCTATCAACTCAAGGAGTTTGACCAGGTGGATGAGCTTCTTTACGGCGGCGGACTGTTTAAAGGCCCGATGATGATGGAGCCCATGACGGTGGCCATGAAAATGGCGCGTCAGTATAAAAACCAGGATGTGGCAGGTGCTGAAAAAACTTTCAAACGACGCATTAAATGGTTCCGGGGAGATCGTGGCACCCTGCTGTACGGACTGATGTCATGGATCTGGGTAAAAGAAGGTGAAACGGAACAAGCGCGAAAACTTGTGTCTAAAGCGAAGGACGCCACAGGCAATGAGACCTTCACCCATAACTGGGAACAATTATCTAACGATAGAGTAAAAAGTTTCTCCAATGCTGGACTGGGTGATGAATGGTTTGGACTCTATCTCGAAAATCCACCGGCCCCCAAACAGCAGCGGGTTCGCGGGAATAGAGGGCGCGGATTTTAACAGCCGCCCCTACTACCAGGGGTTTGTCCGAAGAAATGGGTACGTCCCCTGCATGGAGCTGTTCATGGGCCCGCACTGGAAATGCTCAAAGGAACGAAAGGGAAACCATGAGCAAGAGCCGACTAGAAGCGTTCAGCGACGGCGTACTGGCGATCATCATCACCATCATGGTGCTGGAGCTTAAGATCCCGCATGGCGACTCCTTCGATGCGCTTTTTCCACTCATTCCGGTTTTCCTAGGCTATGTTCTCAGTTTTGTACATCTAAGCATCTACTGGAACAATCATCACCATATGCTGCATACCCTGACCCGACCGACCGGCAGCGTTTTATGGGCGAATCTGCATCTGCTGTTCTGGCTTTCCCTGTTCCCGTTCACGACTGGATGGATGGGTGAAAATGGTTTCGCACCGATACCCACGTTGCTCTATGGCGTGGTACTGTTCATGGCCGGCATCGCCTATTTTATCCTGCAAGGCCGTATTATTGCGGCCGAAGGTTCCGACTCGATTCTCAAGCAGGCGGTCGGACGCGATTGGAAGGGCAAGACTTCGGTGATTACCTACGCCATGGCGATTATCACCGCCCTGCGCTGGCCCTGGGTCTCTATGACACTTTATGTCCTGGTGGCCCTCATGTGGCTGATACCCGATCGTCGTATCGAGCACGCCCTCCAAAATAACGGGTAGCCATCACAGCCTTTGAGATCCTTCTGCAATGCCTATAACCACCTGAAGAAAGCGCTCCTCGCAGCTAAATAATAAGATCCGCCGCGGACCCTTTCCAGATACGGCTTGCGTTTCCATCCTCCGGATAACACTATCGCGCGCTCGTCTCGAATCATCCCTTATAAACAGGTCCGCTATCATGAACCCATGGATATTGCTCGATCAAATCAACGTGCCGGGCGAAGGCGGCGTCATGAAGTTGTACCAGCGCGCGCATGAGTTTTCGATTTCGATCAAGAATGAGGAGCTGATGAACAGCCGCATGCATGGCTCCGAGGATGCACTGGCGGAGTTGGCATGTAAAAGGGTTGCAGACCGGAAAAGCCCACGGGTGTTGATCGGCGGGCTGGGCATGGGCTTTACGTTGAGCACAGCGCTGGCAAACCTGGGCGAAAACGCCGAAGTGGTCGTAGTCGAGTTGGTGCCTGCCGTCGTGCAATGGAACCGCACCCATTTGGCGGAGCTGGCAGGTCATCCACTTGATGATCCCCGCGTAACGGTTCGCGAGTCGGACGTACGGCTGGTGATCAAGTCAGACCTAGACGCCTACGATGCCATCCTGCTGGATGTCGACAACGGACCCGACGGATTGACGCATGAAGGAAACGATCGCCTCTACACCCACGGAGGACTCGCCGCCGCCAAGGCGGCCCTGAAGTCGGGCGGAATTCTGGCAGTCTGGTCCGCCGAACCGGACCAATCGTTCTCCAAACGATTACGCGGTTCCGGCTTCAGGATGGAGGAAATTTCAGTGCGCGCCCGCGGCAAGCGCGGCGGACGCCGGCATACCATATGGCTGGCGCAAAAATAATACCCTCGCTCAGCGGCCCGGCAAAACGCGGATGACGGCGGCGGAACAGTCGGGTTGGCCGGACGGGCAGAAGCGACCGACATCGATGAGGTCGTCACCACTGCCGCACTGAACGCTTTTTGGAGGCTTCCTTTTCATAGTGCACAAACAGGAGCTTTCACTACGGAAAGGGCTATCACAAAAACGGGAAAGATATGCCTGATTCTAATGCATGTCCTCAAACAGTGTCACGCCGGGATGCCGCTGTGAAAACGGAACAGGGGGTCGGGCGATTCGATGGCGTTACACTCGATTTCCGCGAAGAAGGAAATGCGCTCCATAATTGGCCCACCGGCATACTTTTCAGCGAGATCCAGATAGTCCTTGAAGTGCCGCGCTTCGGACTTGAGCAATGAGCTAAAGAACTCGGCGAGTTCCTCATCCATGTGCGGTGCAAGCGATGCAAAGCGTTCGCACGATCGGGCCTCGATGAAGGCCCCGATAATCAGGGAATCGACCAGTTTATCTGGCTCCTGCTTGCGCATTTCGGCGTTGAGCAAGCCGGCATAACGTGATGGCTTGAGTATTCTGTAGACATAGCCGCGCCGCGTAAGCAGCTCATGCACCTTTTCAAAATGCCGAAGCTCCTCGCGGGCGAGCTTGGACATCTTGGAAAGCAGATCCGGCTTATCCGGGCAGCGGAACATCAGCTGCATGGCATTTCGAGCGGCACACTGTTCCAGATAGCAATGATTCAGCAGTAGTATCTCCTCGTGCTGCAACGCCTCCTCGATCCATGCCTGCGGCGTACGGCACGGCAGGAATTCCATCAATGCATCCAAATCAGACTGGCTCACCAATTCCATTTTTTGCTCCCGTTTCAACCGGCCCAGTTAACCATGAGGTACCGGAATAACTCAACCCCCTTTCTACGCTGTGGCATCCTTGAACGAACTGCAAGAAGTCATATCCATCGCCCTGCATCGCGCATCAACGGATCGTCCAGTGGCCCTCACAATCTGCAGGTCTGTACAGACAGACCTTGTCCTATACAGCACCCGCAGGTAGAATGACGGTTCATCCACCGGACTTTATAAAAAAGCTGTTCCATGAATATTCGTGTAATCATAATCACGCTTATTGCAACGGCCTTGGGAACGGGAGTGGCCTATCAACTGCTACACATGGTGCTCCAATCGCAGGTCGCCAAGGAAGCCCCCGTGCGGGAATCCCGGAAAACGATGCCGGATAGGGAGGAACGCGAGACCGCACGGCCCGAGCCGTTACCGCGCCCAACACCAACGTCGATGAGAAATGTCGACATCCCCCTGGCCGAAGCGGCTCCTCCAGCGACAAGGAAGCATCCCGACCCTGCCCAATATTGGGAGCGTCAGGCCAAGCGCTTCAACGGACTGCTGGAGCAGCTCGCCCGTGAACAGAACCCGTCCAGACGAAAGGCTCTGATCCAGACTTTGGCCGGGTATGTACGAATCGATACCCTGGGCACGCTGGACTGGGCCATGGGCCTGCATGACCCGCTCGAACAGCGGGCGGCCCTCGAAGCCATCAACCAATCCTCGCTCTCCGGCATTGGTGCCCGGATCGGGACCGATGATACGGGATTCCCCATCATCCGGGAAACCACGGTGCTCAGCGCGATCGCCGCTACGGGATTGGTCGAACCCGGAGACTATATCATTGGGATGGTGAATACGGATGGCCAGCTCATCTCCTTTGAACATCTCAGCATCCAGCAGGTGGTTGAGCACCTGCGCGGACCAGCTGCGAGCGAAGTACAATTGCATATTGAAAGATTGCCGAGCGATGGGAACAACGAATCCCTCACCTTCGATGTTTCGGTTCAGCGATCCTTGCTGGTCATACAACCCCCATACTAGCCATTCCGACATTCACGGAGAAAGGTGCCTATTAGAAGAGGGAAGAGCCACTGTGGGGAAAATCTTGTCCGAAGAATTCAATGCCATAGAGTGCGAAACCTGACTACAAGAGGTACTTGATCCCCTCAATGTTCGCGAGTGAGTGCGACTTGCATTGGAATTGGCCTAGTTAAAAAAAAGCCGCCTTGAATAAGGCAGCCGCCGACACTGTATGACACGGTCGACTGAAATTAGACGACTTGCTCTCTGGATTCGGATAGCCATAGCTCTGCATCTTCCAAAGCGTTGAATATCCGTATCTCGAACGGTACCTTTTTCAACACCGCCGATACCCAGAGTTCGATAATGGAATGGGTGAAGCCTTCGTCCACTACGATGGCCGTCTTGGTCCGGTTACCGTCCCGGGTACAGCGGCACTGGAACTCGCGCACCATGGTTTCGATTTCACCCAACCGGATGCGCGCCCGGTGGCTTCCGATCACCCAAATGTCGTTGGTGCTGCGGTACCGGGGCATCGCAGTTTCATGATGAATGATGGTCTGAACGGTGCTGCAGTCGAAATCTCCCGTGAAGCCGACCTTCAGACAGTCTTCGTATTCCTGGATACTATACATAAGAGCCCTCCCATCACACCTGAAATTGGAGTGTATGCTCGAATACCAGCCCTTGAGCCACGGTGATTGTGCAAGATTTCCCTAGCGAAAACTACATGGACAAAGCGGTCATCTCACTACCCTCCAACCAACAGGGAATTTTTACCCACATCTTGTAATATGCACAAGAAATAATTTGAGTAAAATAGAGGTATTTTCATTTACGATTGCAAGTCTGATGTGTACTTCGTGCATCGCGGTATAAATCGCCTTTTGTTTACCGCATTCCCCTACCTATATCCGCAGCATTGACGGCATCCGCCATCAAATATTCAACCGAAGCAGCGATGACGCACCGCGTTAAAACCGTGGGAGCCAGGAGCGGTTGGCGGCTACGAAACGATAGGCCGATTCCGCCCACCAGTGGAATATCCGAGAATGTTCGTACCATGACAAAAGCCGCTCGGATCGGCCGCCAAGGGCGAGTGACTTCAGTACGGCATGGGCCCCCGCAAACACGCGGCCATCGGGAAGAACCAGCTGAACTGCTTTTTTGCACGCCTCCTCCACCGTGTCACCCGTGGCTTTTTCCCAACGCTGTATCCAATGAAAGCAGAAAGCGCATTCCCCGTCCCACAGCATCGTCGGCTTGGTAGATGAAGGCCGGTTGAAATCTGGATTAACAGTCATAGCCTAGACAGTAGCATGTCGGTTTACGGTGGAAAACGGAAAAGCCAGGCACGGATTCGTTCTGCACCCTTATTTATAATGTTCATTTTAACCATTGCAAAGATGACCGCCACTCCTGCAATTTAGAGCCCGTTAAAGACGGGTTAAGGTATGATTAGAGATGAATGTGATCAACAAACCTCACCGACTTCGGAAGAGTCAGAGGACTCATCCGCTTCAAACGGCTGCAAGGCCCATTTGAATCTTAATGAATGGCAGATTCGGCAATACCGCCATGCCGTCAATGAGAACAAGTGGTATATGAGCGAACGGCTGGGACGGGTTGTCGACTGGGAGGAAGCCGAACACGACTTCCTTCACAATGAATATTATGGCTGCGCGCCCAAATGGCGCAAGGAATACTGCGCGGGGCGCTGCCACCATTTCACCGGTTGCAAACTGGGACAGCACTTCGCTAAACAGTAGCGCCTTCCGTACGTTTTTTTGACTGGCATTTTCCGCGCAGGTTGGAAATCCTCCATCCATGACGAATCCGCATAAAAGATGGCCTGCTGAATGGGAGCCGCAAGATGCCGTACTGATGGCATGGCCTCATGAAAACAGCGATTGGGCTCCGATTCTGGAAGAAGCTCAAAACACCTTTTCCGAGATCATCACAGCCATTGAGCGATTTGAGCACGTCATCCTTGTTCGACCAGACACCTACGACGTGCCATCGGACGACACCTGGGCGCGTGATTTTGGACCCATTATCATTGAAGAAAACGGCAAACCGGTTCTGCTGGATTTTACCTTCAATGGATGGGGCGATAAGTTCTCCGCAGAAAAGGACAACACTGTTAGCCGGAACCTGCATAAGCTGGGCGCGTTCGGAACCACCACACTGCGCAGTATCGACCTTGTCCTTGAAGGCGGGAGTATCGAAAGCGACGGAGAGGGCACACTCCTCACAACGACCGAATGCCTGCTCAATCCCAACCGCAATCCGCAGCTTACCAAAGAGCTAATCGAGGAGCGGTTGAAGGCGGAGCTGGGTGTGCATACCATCCTGTGGTTGGAGAACGGATCGCTGGCCGGCGACGACACCGATGCTCATATCGACACACTGGCGCGCCTTTGCCCCAACAAAACCATTGTTTATGTCGCCTGCGACGATCCCGCGGATGTGCATTACGAGGGTCTCAAGGCCATGGAACTGGAACTGATGCAGTTTCCGGACTACCGCCTCCTTCCTCTGCCCTGGCCCGACGCCAAATACGATACCAATGGCGAACGGCTCCCGGCAACCTATGCGAATTATCTGGTCATCAACGGCGCCGTACTGGTGCCGACCTACAACGATCCCGCCGATGAACCGGCCCAGGAAGTCGTGCAAAAAGCGTTTCCCGATCGCAAGATTATCGGTATAGATTGCAGCACCTTGATCCTGCAACATGGATCGTTGCATTGCGTCACCATGCAGATACCCAGGGGAGTGCTATGAGCCAACTAATTGCAGGCCTCGTTCAGCAGTCGTGCACCAGCGACCGCAATACCAATATTGAAAAGAGCATCGCCGGCATCCGCCGCTGTGCGAAAAAAGGTGCGCAACTCGTCGTATTGCAGGAGTTGCATGCCAGCCTTTATTTCTGCGACCGGGAAGATCCTGCCCTGTTCGATCTCGCCGAACCGATCCCCGGACCCTCCACCGAAATCTTCGGAGCAATAGCAAGGGAACTCGGCATCGTGATCGTTACCTCGCTCTTTGAAAAACGAGCGCCGGGCGTCTACCACAACACCGCGGTGGTGATCGAATCCGACGGTTCGATCGCCGGGAAATACCGCAAAATGCATATACCCGACGATCCGGGCTACTATGAAAAATTCTATTTCACGCCCGGCGACCTCGGCTTTCAACCGATCCAGACATCGGTCGGCAAGCTGGGTGTGCTGGTATGCTGGGACCAATGGTATCCCGAAGCCGCCCGCCTCATGGCCATGGCCGGGGCCGACCTGCTGATCTATCCAACAGCCATCGGCTGGGATGCAAACGATGCGCTCGATGAACAGCAACGCCAGCGCGATGCCTGGATCACCATCCAACGATCCCATGCCGTAGCCAATGGAATCCCGGTACTGAGCATCAACCGCGTCGGGATGGAGCCCGGCGGAGCCGTCTTCTGGGGGTCCAGCTTGGTCGCCGGTTGCCAGGGTGAAATCCTGGCGCAGGCCGACACCACCGGTGAAACCGAGCTGATCGTCTCGATGGATTCCTCCCGCAGCGAAACCGTCCGGCGCATGTGGCCCTATCTGCGCGACCGCCGCATTGATGCCTATCAGGGGCTGACCCAGCGTTTGCTCGACTAAACCTTGCCACGGCACCTTGAGCTGTTAGGCAACAGCGCCTGCGACAGCAGTCATCATCGGAAATAAAAAAGCCCGCTCCGAAGAGCGGGCCTTGCAATTGGTGCACCCGAATGGAGTCGAACCATCACGCCATTGCTGGCACAAGAACCTGAATCTTGCGTGTCTACCAATTTCACCACGGGTGCGATGAAGGGCGTAATGTATACTGATCCGACCTAAACGAGTCAACGTACTAAAACCAAAATATGGAGTGGACTCCAGGTCGGATAAAATCAGCCGAAAAATGCGTTTCCAAATGCATGCACGGCCTTCTTCCGATCCGGTTCCTTGACGGCGAACATCATGCTGATTTCAGAGGCGCCCTGATTAATCATTTCTATGTTCACACCGGCTTCGCTAAGCGCGCGAGTGGCTCGCGCCGCCATGCCAACGGCATAGTGCATCCCCTCGCCGACGACCATGATCAGCGAGAGCCCATGCTCAATGGTAACATTGTCAGGGGCCAGTTCGGACAGGATGCGGTCGATGACCAGTTTTTCCCTGTCGGCACCAAGCTCCGACGACTGGAGAATCACGGACAGGTTGTCGATCCCCGACGGGGTGTGTTCGAAGGAGATATCCTCCTCTTCCAGGATCTGCAGCAGGCGGCGACCGAAGCCGACCTCGCGGTTCATCATGTACTTGTCGATATAGATCGAGCAAAAGCCGTCGGCGCTGGAAATGCCGACCACCTCGGCCTGCTCATACTTGCGCTCCGGTACAATCAGCGTGCCGGGCAGTTCCGGACGGTTCGTATTCTTGATGCAGATCGGAATCTCGGCATGGACGGCCGGAATAATCGCCTCGTCATGGAAAACGCCGAACCCGGCATAAGAAA
>CAXMPN010000018.1:0-19381 GCA_964195195.1 Pontiella sp.
GCCGACCGCGATGCGCTGCGCCAGGCGGTTATGGATGGAGTCATCGACACCATTGGCACCGACCATGCGCCGCACCTTTGGGAAGAAAAACAGAATCCCTACGGGTCCGCCCCCTCCGGCCTCCCGTTAATCCAAAGCGCGATGGTCACCGCCCTCGAATTTTTTCCGCTGGAAATGGTTGCTGAAAAAACCGCGCACAACCCTGCCCGGATTTTTCAATGTCTGGAACGCGGTTTCATTCGGGAAGGCTACTGGGCCGACCTCACGCTGATCGACACGAACAAGCCCCACACCGTCTCCAAGGAAAACATACTCTACAAATGCGGCTGGTCGCCTTTCGAAGGCGTCACGTTCAAATCCTCCATCGACACCACCCTGGTCAATGGCCAGATCGCCTACACCAACCGCCAAGTCAACGAAACCATCCGCGGACAACGCCTGCTGTTTGATCGGTAATTTTACTGAGGCTATAAATCCGCTGGCTGAGGGGTTTCTTGTACCACACCGGAGATAAGGCGGAGCGAACCCGCTGACAGCGTGGCGGCAAGCAGCAGGAAGTAGCCGACGGTTTCGAAATATTCTTCGTATATCTGAGCACGGCTTCCACCGAAGAATTCTTCCTCAAAGGCCGCTCCAACGAACATTACCGCCGCAGCAAGAGCTAGCACTCCAAAGGGAACGCCATGAATCCGTAAGGATTTTCTTTTCATGGAGATGCAGGCCTTAACGGCGAAAAAGGCGAGTACCAGCCAAAGGGAGCCGATGGTGATGTCTCTGCCATGACCGGTTCCCATCAGCTCGACCCAGCGGGGAACATCCAGCGGGCGTACATCAGTTTCCCGCATGGCGCATATAAGCCCGAACGAGATACCACAGTAAAAAACATTGCGAAGATCGCGCTCCGCGCCTCGCAGCCGCAACAGGAAAACAGCGCTTACAAGCAGTACCAAGGTTAGCTGGATATTCTCCAGCAACCCGTTTTCCGCAGCGATGGAAGGGCTCAACCGCCCGACCAACGGCATGCACAGCAGGCAGGCCAACGAAAATAAAACCAAGATAACAATAGGTCGTTTCATAAAATAGCCTAGTTGGTTATCACTTTACCGCATCCATGTCGAGCGACTTAGGGTCATTTTGAAATGTCCGGCACACAATGGGAAATGGTGCTTCATTTCCCTGGGTTTCCTACAAATCGCGCCACAACACTTGCCCCCAGACTCCAGAATCACAATACTCCCCACCGCAATGACCAAACCCTATCTCCAATATAAGGACTACATGAAAGAGCAGTATGGCGAACCGCTCTTTCGTGTTCCCATTGACTTTAACCTCGGCTGTCCCAACCGCGAGGCCGACGGTTCCGGCGGATGCACATTCTGCAACGTGCGCGGATCAGCTGCCGTGCAGACCATCGGGAAAAATACCGTGCAGGAGCAGATGGCCGAGGCGATCCGGTTTGCGCGCGATCGCTACGGCGCAAAGAAGTACATGGCCTACATCCAGGCTTTCTCCGCCACCTTCGGTGAAAACCAGCAACCGATGTATCTGAATCTGCTGGACTCGTTCGACTTTACGGCGGTGAGCATCGGCACCCGTCCCGACTGCCTGACGCCGCAGGCCTACGACTTTCTCGTTGAGCTCAACAAGCACATTGAAGTTTGGGTGGAGCTAGGCGTGCAAACCGTGCACGACCGGACGCTCGAACGCGTCAACCGCGGGCACGACTGGGCGTCGAGCGCAGAGGCGATCAAGAAGCTGCACAGCCTGGGCATCAAAGTCGCAGCCCACGCCATTCTTGGGCTTCCCGGAGAAACGGCCGTGGATTTCCAGCAGACGGCCGATACCCTTGCGTCCCTGCCGATCGACGCGGTGAAGATCCATAACCTGCATATTGAAAAAGGCACCACCCTTGCATTGGAACATGCGCTCACCCCCCTGCCCGTTTTCATGGAGCACGATTTTGCCGAACACCTGATGGACTTCATACGCAGGCTGCCTGCAGACATGCCGATCATGCGGCTGACCACCGACACCTTGGACGCTGAGCTCATCGCCCCGAAATGGCATATGGCCAAAGGACAGTTTAAAGACTATGTCATCCAGCAAATGATTTGCCGGGAGTGGCGGCAGGGGGATCTTTTTGGAAACTTGAAATCTGAAACGGGAAACCTGAATGCCCAAGTGGTTCCAACCAGCGACGGCTCGATCACTTTCTGGAGCGAAAATTACAAAGAGCACTACCACACCCCCGCCGGAGCCCGGCTGGAGGCGGTGGAAAAGTATATTGTTCCGGGTAAAGTGAAAGAGCGGCTGGGGCGCGGCCCCGTCCAGTTACTGGATGTGTGCTTCGGGCTGGGCTACAACAGTTTATCCGCAATGAACCTAGCTGGAGGGACAGCGGCCTCGCTGACCCCGGGCGACGAAACCGTCACTCCTACAGGACTCTCTATCACCGGGCTCGAAATGGATCGGCGAGTGGTCGGTGCTGCCGCTAAAAACATCCAAACGCTGGAAACAGATTCCTTCGACTGGAAACAGGCGCTTCAAGACCTCCATGCTGATCACTCATGCCTGGCGCCCAATGCCTCATGCCTTCTCCACTGGGGCGATGCGCGCCATACGATCACCAAGCTCCCTCCATCCACGTTCGATCTCGTTTTTCTCGACGCCTTTTCCACCCAGCGCAACAGCGAGCTGTGGACGGTCGATTTTTTGACAAAGCTCCGGCGCGTGATGAAACCCGATGCCGTATTAGTGACCTATTGTGCCGCCATACCGGTTCGTTCGGGTATGCTGGAAGCAGGATTCTTTGTCGGAGAAACCGCCCCGGTCGGACGACAGCGCGGCGGGACAATCGCGGCCATGCGTCCAGAAGACATTGAAATCCCCCTCCCCGACCATGAAATGCAAATGATTCGCGAAACCACGCGCGGCCTGCCCTACCGTGATCCATTCGGCGTCTGGACGAACAAAGAAACCCTCCGCGACCGGCAGGAACGGATTCTTCAGGCCAAGGCTGGCTCCTTGGCGTAGATTGCGTTTCGATCAGTTACCCCAACTGGCCGGCATGCCATTGAAATGCATCGGTATTCCGGCCGTGATCAGCATCCATTCCTGACCTATCAGGTGGATGGGGCGACCCTCTATTTGGGTGGGTTTGATTTCCGAGAACGTTTTCATAGCATCCCCCTTAATGAAAGGAGCGTTAAACAGATAGCACTCAAACTCAAATCACCATTGCGTTTGACCCGTTTAACCACCTTCTTTAGACTTCACTCAACATGGAGGATGATATGGCAGATCAACCCAGCTTATTCGACGATGCGATGCGACGCCTTGATGGCGCAATGAAACACACCGGCCTTAGTGATGAAATCGCCCTACGCATTGGCACTCCGAAATCCTGCATGGAGGTTTCCATACCGGTCAGGCGCGATGACGGCACGCTCGACTTCTTCACGGGCTACCGCGTCCGGCACGATGATACCCGCGGCCCCACCAAAGGCGGTCTGCGCTACCATCCCTCTGTTAACCGAGACGAGGTCCAGTCGCTGGCCTTCTGGATGACCTTCAAGTGCGCCGTGGTCGGCATTCCATTCGGCGGGGCCAAGGGCGGCATTTCGGTCAATGCCAAGGAACTCAGTCCGATGGAGCTGGAGCGCCTGAGCCGAGGATTTATCCGTCTAATCGCCGACTTTATCGGCCCCGATGTCGACATCCCTGCGCCCGACATGTACACGAACGAACGCATCATGGGTTGGATGATGGATGAATATTCCACGATCCGCCGCCAGCATTGCCCCGACGTCATTACCGGCAAACCCGTCAGCATGGGCGGAAGTGTCGGCCGTTCCGATGCTACCGGCCGTGGTGCTTTCTATTGCATTCGCGAACTGGCCAGGAAGCATGGACTCGAACCGTCCGAAACGCGCGTTGCAGTACAGGGCTTCGGTAACGCCGGCCAAAGCATCGCCCGCCTGCTCCATAAGGATGGCTACCGCATCGTTGCCGTCAGCGACTCGCAAGGCGCTATATACCGGTCTGAGGGCTTTGATATTCCTAGTTTGATCCGCATCAAAGAAGAAACCCGGCATGTACAGGCGGTCTATTGTGACGGCGCTCTCTGTCACCACATCGATGCGACCAACATGACCAACGAAGAACTGCTCGAACTTGACGTCGATATCCTTATTCCTGCCGCACTGGAAAATCAGATCACCGCTGAAAACGCGCCGCGCATCAAGGCGACGCGTATCATCGAAGTCGCCAACGGACCCATCACGTCGGAAGCTGATGAGATTCTTTTCGGACAGGGCATCGAGGTCATGCCCGACATTCTCGCCAATGCAGGCGGCGTTACCGTCAGTTATTTTGAGTGGTTGCAGAACCGGTCCGGCCTCTACTGGGAACTACAGGAGGTTCATCAAAAGCTGCAGGCTATCATGGCCCGCGAGTTCGAGACCATTTACGACCTGTCCCACGAAATCGAAACCGACCTGCGCACTGCCGCCTATGTGCACGCTATCAAACGAATCGGCGAAACCATGGAGGCCAAGGGGACCCGATCCTACTTCTCAAACGGCAAGGCACATTGATCGGGCTTCTTTCCCTATCAAGGCTTGGCAAGCGTGCAGGATTCCAAAAGAATCTTCTCCATGAAACCACTTGAACATATCGTGCATAATCTGTGTGAGCCGCTCGACCCCTTGCCGACCGATATGGAGGTACGGCTCGATAAACTACCCGCGGTAAAAGCTGTTTTGTTCGATGTCTATGGAACTCTCTTCGTGTCAGGCTCTGGCGATGTGGGCACGGCCGCCGCCACCGATACGGCGGAAGCAATGACCCAGGCCCTCGAGGCGGCACACTACAAAGGCGATCTTAAAAAGGCAGGAATCCTCGGCAAAAATCTCCTCAAGGCCGAAGTACTTGCATGGCATACGGCCAGTCGCGCGGCGGGGATCGATTTTCCGGAAGTGGATATCGCCAAGATCTGGAAGAAGGTGGTCGGTCGGTTGCGCAAAGACGGCCTCCTGAACCCCCCAAAACTCGACATTGAACCGATTCGAAAGCTTGCGATGGAATACGAATGTCTCGTCAATCCAGTCTGGCCGATGCCGGAATGCCTCGAAACCCTCCACCACTTGAAGGAACGCGGCTTGGTGCTGGGTATCGTCTCCAACGCACAGTTCTACACCCCCCTGCTCTTTTCCGCATTCTTTGAACAGGCCCTCGAAGACATCGGATTCGACCCTGACTGCTGTATTTGGTCGTACAAGGAACTAAAGGCTAAGCCTTCCGCCGATCTCTTCCCCAAAGCAGAGAAATATCTTAAAAGGAACCATGGGATCAAACTCAGCGAAACCGTCTATGTCGGCAACGACATGCTCAATGATATCTACTGCGCCAGCCGCGCCGGATGTAAAACCGTATTGTTCGCCGGCGACCAACGATCGTTGCGCCTTCGTGAATCCGACGAGCGCTGCATAGATCTCAACCCGGATGTAATCATTACCTCTCTCGACCAGCTTCCGGATCTAATCCAATAGCTTAGTTCACACCACGAAGAAAGGAAGCGCACGAAGAGAGCCTCCCATCCTTTGAGTACTTCGTGGCATAAAATGCCTAGCTGGCCGGGATCGCCGACTTAAGCTGATCCAGGACTTCATCGGGAACGCGCAGCTGACCGAAGCCGGTGCCGAGTTTCAGATCGGGGGTATTGGCTCCGTGGTAGTCGGTGCCGCCGGTACAGACCAGACCGAACTCCTCCGCCCAGCTACGGAACTTATTCATATTCCTGGGCTTGCGCTCACCATAATAGACTTCGATACCGCCCAGTCCCTGGTCCTTCATGCCCTTAACCAATTCCTTGAGCTCGGCGTCAGGCAGGTGGACCGTGGCTGGATGGGCTAAAACAGACACGCCTCCCGCCTGGTGGATCAGATCGATGCACTCGCTGGGGGTATAGCGATAGCGCTCAGCATAGGCCGGCCGTTCCTTGGCCAATAAGAGATCGAAAGCGGCCCGCCGCGATCTTACATGCCCTCGTTGCACCAGCGCCTCGGCAATATGCGGGCGGCCGATCACGTCGCAACCTGCCTGTTTTTCCACATCGCTCCATAGGAGGACGTAGCCGAGATCGTTGAGTTTCCTGAGGATTTCCATATTCCGCACTTCCCGCCCGGACTGGACCCGCTCGATCTTCCCGAGCAACGCCGAACACGTATGGTCGATGAAATACCCCAGAATATGCATGGTGCCGCGCGAGCAATCCGCACTGAGTTCGATGCCTGGAACCGGCTCGATCGGCAAGGACGCGGCGGCCTCAAGAAGCGGCACGATACCCCCCACGGTATCGTGGTCCGTAAGCGCCATAGCTGACAGTCCGCGTGCCGCTGCCAGCTGGATCAGCTCGGCCGGCGTGTCCGTGCCGTCGGAATAAACAGAATGTACATGCAGATCGATCATAATAACCCCACTAGTATAATGGAAACATTATACGGGGCATGACCTGATCCGCCAAACACTATTCTGTAAACGGGACGAATCCGGGGCTGAAATGGCTTGTAAAACATGGATCGGCAACTATCTTTAGCGCTTCATTTTACGCAACGGTAAACCAATTTAATGGGGAAATTTCAATGGATCTGAAGCTTGTAGCCAATACCATTCGCGGACTGGCAATGGACGGTGTCCAGGCCGCTAATTGTGGCCATCCGGGCATGCCGATGGGCATGGCGGACGTTGGCGCCGTACTCTGGTTGCACTATCTGAAGCACAACCCCGAAAACCCGCAGTGGGCCGACCGCGACCGTTTCATCCTTTCCGCCGGTCACGGATCGATGCTGATTTATTCGCTGCTTTATCTCTCCGGATACGATCTGCCGATCGAGGAGTTGCAGGACTTCCGCCAATGGGGATCGAAAACCCCCGGCCATCCCGAATTCGGCCATACGGTCGGCGTTGAAACCACTACCGGGCCGCTCGGCCAAGGCTGCTCCAACGCGGTCGGCATGACCATTGCCGAAAAAATGCTTCAAGAGCGCTACAACACCGAAGCACATAAGATCGTCGACCACTATACGTACGTCATTGCCTCCGAAGGTGAATTCGAAGAAGGCGTCTCCCACGAAGTCTTCTCCCTGGCGGGCAACCACGGTCTGGGCAAGCTGATCATCTTCTATGACCAGAACTTTATCTCCATCGAAGGCGACACGCACATTACCTATACCGACGACGTGCAAAAGCGCATGGAAGCCTACGACTGGCACGTGCAGGACATCGATGGACATGACCATGCTGCCATCGCCACCGCCATCGAAGCCGCGCAGGCGGAAACCGAAAAACCTTCCGTCATTATCTGCAACACGAAGATCGCTTTCGGCTCTCCCAACAAGGAGGGCACCGGCGATGCACACGGGGCACCGCTCGGCGAGGAGGAGGTCCTGCTTACCAGGAAGAATCTCGGAATCTCCGAAGAAAAGTTTTTCGTCCCGCAGTCCGTGCGCGATCTTTTCGTCGCCCGCCTCGACGAGATGAAAAAGATCGAAGCGGTATGGAACGATACCTACTCCACCTGGACGGACGCCAACTCCGCTCTTTCCAGAGAGTGGACAGCAGCGATGGCCGGTGAAATTCCAGATCTGACCGGTAAGCTTCCCGAATTCGAAGCCGGCACTACCCTTGCCACCCGCTCCGCCTCCGGGCAGGTCATCCAGGTGCTGGCGAAGGAAATTCCCAGCCTCGTCGGAGGCTCGGCTGACCTCAGTCCGTCCAACAACACCTACATGAAGGGGCTCGGCGATATTGGCAAGAACGCCTTTAAAGGCCGCAACTTCCACTTTGGCGTGCGCGAACTGGGCATGGCGGCCATCATGAACGGGATCCAGCTGCACGGCGGATTCCGTGTGTTCGGCGGCACGTTCCTGGTGTTCGCCGACTATGTCCGCCCCGCCGCGCGTCTTGCTGCCCTGATGGGTGTGCCGGTTATCTTCGTCTTCACCCACGACAGCTTCTGCGTGGGTGAAGATGGACCGACCCACCAGCCGATTGAAACCTGCGCCAGCCTGCGCATGATCCACAATATGACCGTCATCCGCCCGGCCGACGCGACCGAAACCGTCGAAGCCTGGAAGGCCGCGCTCCACAACCGGACCGGTCCGACCTCGCTGTTGTTGACCCGCCAGAGCCTTTCGGTCCTCGATCGCTCGGTCTACTCCTCCGCCGAAAACCTCTTGAAGGGTGCCTACACCCTCTGGCAAAGCGGCGAAGGCGAACCGGAACTGATCATGCTCGCGACCGGTTCCGAAGTGGAGATGACACTCGCCGCGGCCGGGACACTCGGCGAAGAAGGCAAAAACGTCCGCGTCGTCAGCATGCCCTCATGGGAACTGTTCGAAAAGCAGGACGCATCCTACCAGCAATCGGTCATTCCGGACGCCTGCACCAAACGCATGTCCGTTGAAGCCGGCACGAGCTTTGGCTGGGAGCGCTACGTCGGCCGTTGCGGCGTCACCGTCAGCAAAGACGACTTTGGTGCCTCCGCCCCGTTCAAGATTCTTCAGGAAAAGTTCGGTTTCACGGCCGACAACATATATGAAAAGGCGAAAGCTCTGTTCGAGTAGATCTACGGCCGGCGCTTTAGATGATAGAATCGGCTCTGTATAACGCCCCGGAATCGGGGCGTTTTTCATTTGGTGTTGCGCGGAGCGTGCCGGATTCGTACAGTCCCCAGAATTAAGGAACCTTTAACTATATCAGGAGATGAAATGAGTACTGCCACGAAAATCGACCTTCCCGGCATCGAAAAGTTTAAATCCGGCAAGGTGCGCGAGGTGTATGACCTCGGCGACCAATACCTCTTTATCGCATCAGACCGTATCTCGGCGTTCGACTGCGTAATGCCCAACGGCATTCCCAACAAGGGACAGGTGCTCAACATGGTTTCCAAGTTCTGGTTCGACCGCACCGGCGACATCGTGAAGAATCACATGATCTCCACCGACGTCAACGACTTCCCTGCCGAACTGAAGGAGCATTCCGAACTGTTGAAGGGCCGCTCCATGCTGGTGCAGAAAGCGAAATTGCTTCCCGTGGAATGCATCGTGCGCGGCTATCTGATCGGATCCGGCTGGAAGGAATACCAGAAGTCCGGCACCATCGGCGGAATGCCGCTGCGCGCAGGCTACGATATGGCCGGCAAACTCGACGAGCCGATCTTCACCCCCTCCACCAAGGCCGACGAAGGCCACGATGAAAATATTTCCATCGATCAGATGAATGAGATCGTCGGTGAGGAGTTGGGTCAAAAGCTGATCGATGTCAGCCTGAATCTTTACAAAATCGCCGCCGACTATGCGTTGACCAAAGGCATCATTATTGCCGATACCAAGTTCGAATTCGGCATGGTGGGTGACGAGCTCACCCTGATCGACGAGGTGCTGACCCCCGACAGCTCGCGCTTCTGGCCGGCCGAAACCTATCAGCCGGGATCATCGCCCTTCTCGTTCGACAAGCAGTATGTCCGCGACTACCTCGAAACGGTCGACTGGAACAAGACACCGCCTGCACCCGAGCTGCCCGAAGAAATCGTCATGAAAACCCGCGAAAAATACCTCGAAGCCTATCGTCTGCTCACAGACAAGGAACTCGAGTGTTAATTACCACCCGCTTCGCTAGAGAACACAGAGGTACACAGAGTTTTTCCTCCGCGAGCCTCTGTGCCCTCTGTGGTGAATAAATAATGAATGCATTCCTGGAGAGCTTTCTGGACCATATTTCGCTGGAACGCGGGTTGAGCATCAATACACGCAAGGCGTATGCGGACGATCTGGGACAGTTTCTTGGATGGCTCGACCAAAAGGGCGTAACCTCGCTCAACCAGGTCAGCCGGAAGCAGATCCTCGACCATCTGATGGCGATGAAAGCCCGAGGGATGACGACGAACTCCATTTCGCGGCATCTGGTGTCCATCAAGGTCTTCTTCCGATTCCTTCAGCAGGAAGGCCTGCTCGACCGGAACGTCACCGACACGATGGACTCGCCGAAACTGTGGAAGATCCTGCCGGACACGCTCTCGGAGAAGGAGGTTGACCTGTTGCTGTCCGCACCGAATATGGACAAACCACTCGGCATCCGCGATCGCGCCATTCTGGAGGTGTTCTATGCCTCCGGCCTGCGCGTCTCGGAACTGGCAAACCTTCAGCTCTCTAACCTGCATATGGACGACGGCTACCTCCGGGTGATTGGAAAAGGCAGGAAGGAACGCGTGATCCCCGTGGCAAAGGACTCGGCCGAGTTGCTGACCCTGTATCTGGAAGAGGTCCGCCCCCGGCTTTGCGACAATCCACGCTTGCAGACGGTATTCGTCTCAAACCGTGAAACATCGCTCTGCCGCCAGCGCCTGTGGCAGATTATCAAGAAATACACCAAGGAGGCGGGCATTATGAAAAACGTGACGCCACACACCCTGCGCCACTCTTTTGCCAGCCATCTGCTGCAAAACGGCGCTCCGTTGCGCGTCATCCAGGAAATGCTCGGCCATGCCGATATCGCCACGACCCAGATCTATACGCACGTCAATCCCGAGCGCCTCAAGTCCATCCACCAGAAGTTCCACCCGAGGGCGTAAAAAAGACCAACTCACACAAAACCACGAAGGCACAAAGAAAAATTTTATTTCCGAGTCCTCCGTGTCATTATGGCTTCGTGTGAGCAACCTTCATCCTCCCCTATTCGCGTCCATTAGTAGTCCATTTTTAACGCTTCGAATCTTCCAATCCTCGAATCTTCCATTATTCTTTCCCATTAGTGGAAATATTCGGGACGCAATAGCGTTTAACACAGGATCGTATGGCGCACTTCAAATACATAGGCCGGACAAAACAGGGCGAACGCATTGAAAGCGTGATCGAGGCCAACGATCGCGCCACGGCGGCGCGCCAGATCGAGGCGCTGGGACATATTCCCATATCCATCTCCGAAACCACGAATACGGTATTGCAGGAGCCGGTCGCCGGAAAGCGCTTCAAGTTCGAGCTGGGCTTCCAGCGTAAACCCAGGATGAAGCTGCTGGAACTACTCCTGTTTTCGCGGGAACTCTCTGACCTGGTGGCCTCGGGCATGACCATCGGGCGGGCATTGCACACGCTGGCCGCGCGCAAGGACGATAGTGCTGTCGGACTGATTACCGCCACCTTGCGCGATGAAATCGTGCAGGGAACATCCTTGTCGGAAGCCTTGGAGCTTTATCCCGAAACTTTTTCACCGCTCTACATCAACCTGGTTCGGGCGGGCGAAGCCAGCGGCCATCTACCCCTCTCACTTGAAAATATATGTGTCCACTACGAACGCGTCCAGGATGCCCGGAGCAAGGTGGTCGCGGCTCTGGTCTATCCGACTATCGTTCTGGTCGTAGCGGGCCTTGCCGTCATCATTTTGATGGTATTTATTGTCCCGATGTTCGCCACGACATTTGACGAAATGGGGGCCACCCTGCCCAAACCGACGCTGATGTTGATGGCCATAAGCAATTTTCTTACCCGCTATGGGATTGTTCTGATCATCTTGCTCGTGGCCGTCGTGATTGCGCTACAGAAATGGGTCAAAGAAGGGCCGGGCAAGATCGCCTGGCATAAGGCACAGCTACGCATCCCGATTATGGGTTCGATTATCACCACAAACGCCTATGCCCACTTTGCACGAACATTCGGCACGTTGCTCAAAAACGGGGTTTCGGTACTTCCGGCACTGGGTATCGTACAGAAAACCATGCAGAATGTTGTCATCTCCGATGAAGTCGGAAAGGCGCGCGATCGGGTTACCGACGGCGCAACCATTTCGAAGCCGCTGGCTCAGGGCAAGGTATTCCCGCGTCTGCTGATTGATATGCTGGCCATCGGCGAGGAAACCGGAGACATGGCAGGCGCCCTCAGCCACATTACCCGGCGCTACGACTCGGAACTCGATCGTTTGGTCAGAACCTGCACCACCGTGCTGGAGCCCTTGATGATTATCCTGGCGGCCATCGTCGTGGGCGGCATTGCCATTTGCCTATTGCTACCCGTACTGACTTTGACCGATACACTGCACGTTTAAAAAACCGGAAGGAGCATCCCATGAAAAAGAAAGAACAGAACAACCCTTTGAGCAAGCGCTCAGGTTTCACCCTTATCGAAATTATTCTGGTGGTCGTCATCATCGGTATACTGGCGGGTATTGCCATTCCCCGCATGGGTGGAAAAACTGAAAAGGCCAAGATAACCCAAGCACAGTCGAATATTACTTCATTGAGCATGGCGATCCAGGAATATGAAATCATGAATGGCGACTATCCGGCTTCACTCGAGGGATTGCTCGACGAAAGCAAGGGCGGCCCCTACATGGAGAAAAAAGTCATCCCGACCGACCCCTGGGGAACCCCTTACCAATATGCCGCACCTGGCTCGCATAATACGCATACGTTCGACCTCTCCTGCACCCATAAAGATGTCGTCGTGAATAACTGGGAATAGCGGCTTTACCAAATCGACCCGCATCATGTTGACGGAAGTTGGAATCGTTGAATGAAAACAACTGGTTATTCAAGATTCCTGCGTTCAAGGAAACACGGCTTCACCCTGATTGAGCTGATTCTTGTCGTGGTGGTCATCGTGATCATATCGGGCATCGCGTTACCCTATTTTGCCGGTTCCTATCGTGGGACCAAGCTACGCAGCGCATCACGAACGATTGACCGCATCACGCGTTATGCCCACGCCATGGCCATTCTGCGCGAGGATACGCTGACGGTGGTCCTGAACCACGAAACCATGGAGGTTTTCATGGGCGGTCGCATCCAAAACGCTACCAGCACGGCCGATGGCGAACTCGACCAGGAGGTGCTCAAAAGGTTGGGATATGTGGAGGGCGGTGCGGCCAATGAGGAAGACGCAGGCATCGAGAAGGAAATCCACCGGTTCCTGCCGGACCACCTTGCCGTGAGTGATTTTGAGAAGAACTGGACGGAGGAGGACGACCCCTACGAGGACTTATACCTGATCCACTTCTATCCAAACGGGCAATGCGACTGGTTCCGAATGGAACTGGAAGACAATCGGGGCATGAAGGTGCAGCTGGAAAACGACCCCATCTCAGGCAAGATGTATATTGAATTTAGGCAATAGAACGGCGCGGATTCCGTTTTCCTATACACTTGCCGAAGAACGCGACCGGAACACACTATATTAGACGCTGTACGCATCGATCGGTAAATCCGAAGTAAGATGGATACGAAACAACAAGAACATGCCCATGGACCCAGCGGACACTAACTGTATAAAGGCCTATCTCGGCGGCGACGCCAATGCACTGGAGCCGATGGTCGAGAAATACAAGCGGCCTCTTTATTCGTTTATTCTAAAAATGACCGAGGGCCGGGAAGATGCCGATGAGATTTTTCAGGAAACCTGGTTCCGGGCCCTGAAGAACATCCATAAATTCCAGCATAAGAACTTCCTCAACTGGCTGTTCCGGATTGCCCACAACCTTGTTATAGACCGGGCTCGCAGGAACAAGAAGAATGTGTCCATGCAAAGCAGTGTTGGGGGCACGGATGGTGACTGCACGCTGGAGGACCAGCTTGCGGCACCGGGCATTTCCCCGGCCGAGGAAGCGGGAGGAACCAGTCTGGGGCTGCAGATCGAGGAAGCCGTGAAAACATTGTCTGCGGAGCAAAAGGAGGTATTTTTGCTCAGGATGTACGGCAACGTGTCCTTCAAAGAAATCGCCAAGATTCAGAAATGCTCTATTAATACCTGTCTGGCCCGAATGCAATATGCATTGGCCAAGCTGCGTTCTATATTAAAGGAACAATACGAGGAGTTGCAGGAGGCTCTGTCATGAAATGCAACGAAGCTGAAAAAACCATATTATTGCAGAATTCCGGCGAACCCGCCTCTCGGAAGAACGAGGCGTTGGTTGCACACCTACAGACCTGCGCATCATGCCGCACGTTCCAGCATGCTCTGGAGGAAACGGACCGCATCTGTTCCTTGGCGGACGAGCCAAGCCTGAAGATCGTACAGAACGTATTGCGCCAAGCCCGCCTGAATGCGCCGAACAGGAAAAAGGTAAGGATTTTTGGCCTGAAACCGGTTTTGGCGATGGCCTCGTCCGTTGCAATCGCCCTAGTGGTCTTCCTAACGACGGTTAGCCATGACAAGGTGGGTATGGTATTCACGGTTACGGAAACCCAGTTACTTGACCCCGACGATCAGGTCGTATGCGTCATGTACGACGGGCTCTCCGAGGACGATCTCGCGTTCAACTTCCTCATGACCTACCGGGACAATGGGTAACCGTTGCGCTACTACTTAAACAGCTCCTTGAGTGCGTCCATGGTGTTGACCGGCTTCTCGCAAGTAAAGTTATGGCAGATATAGACCGTCGTCTTGCCATCCACCGGTCCCTGTTCCTGGGTAAAGGGAGCGATCTTGTTGATCATCTCGGGATCCTGCGTATCCTTGAAAATCACCACTTTACCGGGATGGTAAACGCTGTTTACATAGTCGAGCACCTGACGCGTTTCTTCCGAGTCACGCTCACCCACCACGACGATCTCCGTGGTTTTACCCGCGCCAAACTGAAGTGCGATCAGTGCCTGTGCGAAACCGGACGGAGCATTCTGCACCACACCCCCAAAAACCCTTCCCGCATCGCCGGCCTGCTGCTCGAGTTCGAACTGTCCGGTCAGGCGAGCCAACTGGAGCAGGTTGAGCAGTTGCACTGAATTACCTGAGGGGATTGCCCCGTCGTGCAGATTCTTGGGCCGGACAATCAGTTCTTCAGCATCTGAAGACGTCATGTAGTACCCGCCCTGTTCGCCATCCTTGAACGAGACTTCCAAAATGTCATTGTATTTCAAGGCCGTATCGAGATAGCGGGCATCGAACGTGGTCTCATAGAGTTCTAACAGCCCGAAAATCAGGAAGGAATAATCCTCCAGTTGCCCTTGCACCGCCGTATGGCCATCCCGGAACCGATGCCACAACCTATTGTTTTCCGAGCGCATGTTTTCCTCGATGAAGGTGTTGGCTTTAATTGCGGCATCCGTGTATTTCTGGTCGCCAAACGCCCGACCTGCCTTGGCGAATGCGGCGATCATCAATCCATTCCAGTCGGCCAGGATTTTGGTATCCTTGAGCGGATGGATTCGTTTCTCGCGATCTTCGAATAGTTTTTTCCGTAGACTGGAAAGTGCTTTCGAATCGTTCGTGCTCAACAGTTCGGAAAGGTGGGGAATATTCTTTCCCGTCATCTGCCCGCTGGCTTCATCGCGGTAGTTACCCGTCGGGGAAATGTTCCACAGCTTGGCGGCAAAGTCGTAGTCGTCACCCAGGATGGCTTTCATTTTCGGCGCGTCCCATAAATAGAAAAGGCCCTCCTCACCCTCTGAATCGGCATCCTCAGCCGAATAGAAGCCGCCTCCGGGCGCGGTCATATCGCGCAGGACATAGGTAAGAATCTCCTCGGTGACCTCCCGGTAGAACGGCTTGCGCGTCAACTCGAAGGCCTCCGTGTAGGCGATGGCCAGCAATGCCTGATCGTAGAGCATTTTTTCAAAGTGCGGCACCAACCATTCACTGTCCGTGGCATAGCGATGGAAGCCGAAGCCGATATGATCGTATATGCCCCCCTTCCGCATTTCTTCTAATGTGTGCTCCGCCGCCGCAATTCCCTTCTCTTCGCCCTGACGCATAAGGAACACCAGCCTGTGGGGCGTCGGGAATTTGGGTTGCGATCCAAAACCGCCGTTGCGGGCATCGTACTGCTTCATTAATTCCAGGTACCCTTCGTCCAACACCTTGGCATTGAGCTTTCCGCCGGCCGACTGCGTGTTTTGCGACGCCAGTATGTCCGTGATCTGTCCCGCAGATTCGAGCACTTCGGTCCGCCGGTTCTTCCACGCATCGGAAATCCGGGGAATCAACTGTTTCATGCCAATCCGTCCGAACCGCGAATCCGGCGGTATGTAGGTGGCGGCGTAGAACGGCTTTTTGTCGGGGGTCATGATGATCGTCAGCGGCCAGCCGCCCGAGCCTGTCATCATCTGACAGACCGTCATATAAATATGGTCGATATCGGGCCGTTCCTCACGGTCGACCTTGATGCAGACAAAGGCCTCGTTAAGCAGATTAGCGACCTCCTCGTTCTCGAAAGATTCATGTTCCATCACATGGCACCAGTGGCACGTGGCATATCCGATCGAAAGGAAGATCGCCTTGTCCTCCCGTTTGGCTTTTTCAAAGGCTTCCTCGCCCCATGGATACCAATCCACCGGATTGTGCGCATGCTGCAGCAGGTAGGGGCTTTTTTCGGCAGCCAGACGGTTTGTAAAAGTATTCATCGGCTCTCCCCCGGGAATTTCGGATGCCACTGCAGCGCCGGTAAGGAGCGCTGAAACAGCCAGGATGATTATGTAACATTTCATGGGTACTCAATGTAGGACCGGTAAGGCTATATATCCAGTCTGCATTTCAACTCTTTTATACATCGAGCTGCAGAAAGTCTTTCGACAATAGGACTTGCGCCCCTTCGCCCCCATCCGTATATTGCGCGGCTTAATTGATCGGATATTCCGGTCAGAAGCGAAGGCCACCTGACCTCGTGGTGTGTCAAAGATTGTTTATAAATAGAGTAAACTATAAAGGAGAGGAATCATGGCGGAGTCATTCACCAAGACCGTAGGCGTACAGGATCTGCTCGACGCAGGCCTGCATTTCGGCCACCAGACCAAACGTTGGAATCCCAAAATGAAGCGCTACATCCACGGCGCGAAGAACGGGATCTACATTATCGACCTGAACAAGACCCTTTCGCAGCTTGAGTTGGCGCAGACGTTCCTCAATGACGTTGTGATGCGCGGCGAAAAAATCCTCTTCGTAGGGACCAAGAAACAGGCCCGCGAAATCTTCCTGGAAACGGCCGAAGGCACCCATCAGCCCTACGTCATTCATCGCTGGCTTGGCGGCATGCTGACCAACAACCAGACCATCCGTTCCTCCGTTTCCCGCATGCGTGAACTGCAGAAGATGGAAAAAGACGGCACCATGGAAAAGAAGCCGAAAAAGGAAGTATCGGTGCTACGCCGTGAACTGGCTAAGCTGGAACGCAATCTGAGCGGTATCGACGACATGGAACGCAAGCCGGGCGCCCTGTTTGTGGTCGACCTGAAGCGCGAGCATCTGGCCTTGGCCGAAGCCAAGCGCCTCAACATTCCGATCGTCGCTCTGGTTGACACCAACGCCGACCCCGATCTCGTGGATTATCCGATTCCCGGCAACGACGACTCGCTCCGCTCCATCGGACTGATCTGCGAAGTCCTCGGCGAAACCATCAAGAAGGCCGACGAAATCTACGCCGCCAAGGCCAAGGCCGAGCGTGAAGCTCGCGAAAAGGCTGAAACCGAAGAGCGCGAAAAGGCCAAGGTCGCACGTGAAGAGCGCAAGAAGAAGGAAGATGAAGACAAGAAGAAGCGCGAGGAAGTGCTGAAGAAGATCAAGGAGCAGAAAAAGAAGGCCGACGACAAGAAGAAGGCGGAAACCAAGGCGGACAAGGAAGCGGCCAAAGCCGCAGAAGCTGCTCCCGCTGTAGAGGAAGCTCCCGCCGTGGAAGCCGCTCCGGTTGAAGAAGAAGCACCTGTCGCCAAAGCGGCCGCACCGGCCGTCGAGGAAGCTCCTGCCGTAGAAGAGGCTCCTGCCGAAGAAGAGGCTCCAGTAGTCGAAGAAACCGTTGCAGAAGAACCTGCCCCTGTGGCCGAAGAAGCAGCGGAAGCCACGGCTGACGAAGATTCTGAAACAAAAAAAGAAGCCTAATTTAGAGAGAGGACAGATTACGATGGCTATCACAACCAGCATGATCAAGGAACTCCGCGATGCCACCAGCATGGGCATCAACGACTGTAAAAAGGCCCTCGAAGAAACCGGCGGCGATTTCGATGCCGCCATTAAGGTTCTTCGTGAAAAGGGCGCCGCGATTGCCTCGAAGCGGGCCAGCAAGGAAGCGAACGAAGGCTTGATCGCCGCAATCGTGACGAACGACGTTCAGAATGCTGCGATGATCGAAATCAACTGCGAGACCGACTTCGTGACCCGCAACGAGGATTTTCAGGCTTTCGTGGAAGAACTCCGCCAGGCGTCTCTGAACTTCGAAACTGATCAAATGGCCGAAGGCGTTAAGGAACAGATTGAATCCAAGATGGCATCCATTGGCGAAAAGATCATGTTCCGCCGCAATGATAAGTGGAGTGTCGAAGGAACCGGCTCCATCACTTCCTACATTCACATGGGGGGCAAGGTGGGCGTTCTGCTGGAACTCGGTTGCGAAAAAGCGGAAACGGTTTCCAGCCCGGATTATCTGGAACTGGCCAAGGATCTGACCCTGCACGTGGCCGCGGCTGCTCCGGAATTCCTGCAACGCGATGAAGTTCCTGCGGATAAGGTTTCCGAAGAACAGGATATCATGCGCAATCAGATGAAAACGGAAGATGAAGAGCGCGGAAAATCCCGTCCGGATGAAATGATCGAAAAGATTCTGATTGGTAAAACCAATAAATTCTTCTCTCAAATCTGCTTCATGGAACAGGGCTTCGTGAAGGAGGACAAGGTTTCCATCACCAACCTGCTCGCCGAAAAGGGCAAGGAGCTGGGAGATACGCTGACGGTTAAGCGCTATGTCCGCTATCAGCTCGGCGGTGCATAAGCCGCATAAGCGAGCAATGAGAAAGCCCGTCACCATGACGGGCTTTTTTTATACCTGCACTGCGTTGCCACTCATTCTTCATGTGCAACATTCTTCTTACGGTTCGCCCGTCGAGGCCGGCACGATGTGCCACCTCACCATCATTTCCGTACAGTTCGTAATAAAGGCGGCCGTCGAAGTCATCGCGGACGGTTCCTGCACGACGCATCCGACCCAGTGTTTGATGGGTTCCGACGCGATGCTACACGCATGACCAACTGCGGGAAAAACGCCCGTATTCTGTATGGCACTGCCGTCATCGAAGACGTCTTTGCGGAAGGTCGGTTGTTGCGTGGTATCGCGCGTGAAAAAGAGTACACATTGCCCTTGCCATGACAGGGGTGTTTATCTATCTTCTGCATTTCTTTTTGAGAAAAGGGCTGTGTAGCTCAGTTGGCAGAGCAGCGGAATCATAATCCGCTTGTCGGTGGTTCAAGTCCACTCACAGCCACCATCTTTAAACCTCTGAACCTGAACGGTTTAGGGGTTTTTTCGTGCCGACATAAAGCAGATATTCCAAATTACGATATACGCGAGAAACCCCAAAAAAATGCGGCATGAAATTGCGAGAAAGTTGCAAAGGCGGAGAATCGTCTTTCTTGCT
>CAXMPN010000019.1:0-354 GCA_964195195.1 Pontiella sp.
TCTCGGGCCACAGGCGATCAATCGCTACAACATGTACCCATCCGCCAAGATTATGGGACAGCCCGGCGATGGTTTCAGCACGGGGCAGGCCATGGGTATTATTGAAGACATGGCCTCGGAAAAACTGCCCGCCTCCATGGGAGTTGAATGGACCGAACTTTCCTATCAGGAAAAAGCAGCCCAGGGATCCTCCAACGTCATTTACCTCCTTGCCATTATACTGGTCTATCTCGTATTGGCCGCGCAGTACGAAAGCTGGAGCATTCCGGTTTCCGTCTGCCTATCGGTTCCCACCGCATTGCTCGGAGCAGTTATTGCACTGAAGATTGGTCATTTCGACAACAATGTCTACGC
>CAXMPN010000019.1:364-15274 GCA_964195195.1 Pontiella sp.
TTCATCGCGCGCCTGTTCAGCGAGAGCTACGTCAACAACGTGTTCGCGCAGATCGGGCTCGTGATGCTGATCGGGCTGGCGGCGAAGAACGCGATCCTGATCGTCGAGTTTGCGAAGGTCGAGCACGAGAGTGGAAAGAGTGTCTTCGAGGCCGCCATGTCGGCTGCCAAGTTGCGTTTCCGCGCGGTATTGATGACGGCCTTCTCCTTCATCCTAGGTGTCATTCCGCTGGTCTTAGCCTCCGGCGCCGGTGCCGAAAGCCGGAAAGTGCTCGGTGCCACTGTATTCGGCGGCATGCTCGTCGCCACGGTAGCCAGTCTGATCTTTGTTCCCATGCTTTACTTCATCGTTCAGTCGGCAAGCGAACGGAAGACACCCAAGGGCACGGAATAGCGATCCTATAGCGCTCTTGCCCAGTCGGCCAGATGCTCGATATCGCCGGCACCAATGATGAGCAGCAGGTCGCCGGCGCGCAATTTTACGCGGATATCGGACCATGCATCCTGGAGTGAAGAACAGCAGGTGATGCAGGATTCCCATTCATCTGAAAAGCGATCCGATAGATCCTCGGTCGTCCCGCCTTCAATGGGTTGTTCTGAGGCGGCGTAGACGGGGACGAGCCAAAGGTGATCCAATCCCTCGAAGCTCGCAGGAAAATCGGGACCCAGTGCGAGCGTACGGGTGTAGCGATGAGGTTGAAAAACACCGAGCAGGCGTTTGGGCTTCATCTCACGCGCCGTTTCTATCAGTGCACCGATTTCGGTGGGATGATGGGCATAGTCGGAAATGACTCGAACGCCCCCCTCATCCCATACCGTTTCGAATCGCCGCCGAACCGGCTTCATAGCAGCCAGAGCTCCAAGGATTTCAACCGGACGCTTCCAGATCCCAGCCACAGCCATCGCAGCCGCGGCATTCCATTGGTTGTGTTTCCCGGGAAGGGGTATTACCAACGGCGAAGCCGGGTAACCAAAGGATTCGCACCGGGGATGGTTTGCACACAGTTTTGCGGCAAGTGGATCGTCACCCCGGTAAAACACTTTTTTGCTCGTGTTCTGGATAAGCTGCTCAAAACAGACCATGAAAGCCGCTTCAGAGGCATGGTGCTCCATGTGATCGTACTCAATATTCGTTATGACCGCGTAGTCAGGTGTGTAGCCCGCAACGGTACCATCGGATTCGTCGGCCTCTACCACCATGATTTCACCGTCCTTGGCAACTCCTTCGAGACCGACGATCTCGCCACCAACACAATAACCACATTGCAACACCTGCGCTATAATGGCCGTGGTGGTGGTTTTTCCGTGCGTTCCGCTAACCGCAATGCAGATCCGGTCGCGCATGAGCGCAGGGAGCACTTCGCCCCGTCGGGAAACAGGAATGCCTCGTTTCCTCGCGCCCAGCACTTCGGGATGGGTATCGGTAACGGCGGTGGAGCGGACGAGCCAATCGACGGCATCGGTCATATGGGAATCATGATGACCGAGTACAATGGGAACTCCGTTACTGGACAGCCATTCGGTTTGGCGATTGAAGTGCAGATCGCAACCGGAGACCTTGAAACCGCGTTCTTTTAATAGCCAGGCCACACCGGCCATGCCGATGCCCCCTATTCCGATCAAGTGGACATGCCCGCCGCGCTTGATTAACTGTTCGGCATGATCGACCGGAGTCATGGCTATGCTCCCGCCACCCGCTCAAGTAGATCGGCCAGTTGGTCTGCGGCATCGGTCTGGGCACGCTTATTCATAGCGGCGGCCATGCGTTCAAGCCGCTCCGGTTTTTGCGCGACGTTCATGAGGTAGTCGCAGAGCCAGGTCGCCGTCAGGTCTTCCTGCGCCACCACATCGGCCGCGCCGGAATCCTGCATGATCCGTGCGTTGCTCATCTGATGGTCACGCACGGCATGAGGATAAGGAATCAGCAGGGCCGGAACCGCGAAAGCGGCCAGCTCGGCGCAGGTCGCCGCTCCGCTCCGGCAAATGGCCAGATCCGCATGCAGGTATTTATTCTCCATATCCTGGACAAAATGGTGGACGTGCGCTTCAACCTGGGCACCCTCATACAGCCGTTCGATCGCTTCTGTTTCCTGGAGTCCGGCAATATGTTCTACCCGCACCACCACGCCTTTTCCGGAAGCGGCGGCAATGGCCTCGGGCACGACTTCGTTGAGTATCTGCGCGCCGCGACTTCCACCCACCACAAGTATCCTCAACAAATCGTTTTCAGACCGGCTGGTACGCGGCTGTTCACAAGCCATCTGCAGTTCCTTACGCAAGGGCATTCCGGTGGCTTCCATATTGCTGTGCTTGAGGTAGTAGCGGGTCTTCTCAAAACTCACCGCGACCGTATCCGCCTTACGGGCCAATAGGGATACTGCGCGGCCGGGAACCAGGTTGGCTTCATGAAGCACATAGGGAATATTCAGTTTCAGCGCCGCCTTAACCGGACCGAACGATGCATAGCTACCCATGGCCAGTAACACATCCGGAGGATCTTCGCGCATCGGCGCGAGGGCAAGGTGGTACGCCTTATAGAGGCGTTTGACGGTTAAGAGGCTCCGGAGTGATAAACCGGACTGGAACCCTTCCGAAGGAATCGTGACCACCTTGCCCTGCCACTGCCTTATGGCGTCGTACTCGATATCCTTTCCCGCAAGCCATAGCGTTACGTCGTGACCGCGTTGCGAGAGCACATTTGCGGTTGCCAGTCCGGGAAAGATATGTCCACCCGTACCGCCGCAAGCCACCCCTATTTTCAAACTTTTTCCCATAAAATATGCCCCTTGAATGGTGGAGGTTTCTAGCATGCGGCCTTTTGATTGACACGCTAATTTGTTGATGAATGAGCCATCGACCATATAATGGAAATCCATCAAAGACGGAGACTCGATATATGGAAGATCTTGACCCTATCAAACTGAAAGCTGAACTGGACAACTTCAAGAAAGAGAAGGAGAAGATCCGCAACCTGATGGGACAAATCGGCGGGAAAGAACAGGCCGAGCGGGATAAGTGGATCAACACCGGATTCATCGTAGCCATTGTTTTGCTGGGGATTAACGATCTTCTCCACCACATCTGGCACGTTCGTGTTCCGATCGACACCGAGTTTTCACTTGTGATCGCCATCCTGCTGGTCTCGATAAAGATCATCTGGATGATGCACAAGTCGACCAAGGTCGAACATTTCCAGTTCTGGATACTCAACTCGATTGAATTTCGACTAAACGACGTCGCAAAACAGCTTCGTAATCTGGAAAAGGCGGTGATCGACTACCATAGCGATCCAGAGCTCGAGCACCCTCTCATCGAGACCATCAGCGAAATGGAAGAACTTGATCCAGAGAAGTCCGACCCGTCATAACCATCAGCAACCGATCCACCCCCAGGGCGACCCCGCCGGACGGCGGCATGCGCCCAACGGCATCGATGAATTCGGCATCGATACCATAGGTCTCCTTGCCGAGAGCCCTGCGTTTGTCGGCGCATTCCTCGAACCGACGCTGCTGTTCGTCTGGATCCGTCAGTTCGGAGTAGGCATTGGCGAGCTCAACCCCATCGATGTACAGCTCCCACCGCTCGGCCAGCAATGAATAGTCCGGCTTGCGACGTGACAATGCGGCGGCCTCGACCGGATAATCCTTCAAAACGACCGCCCCGCGCATCCGCTTCAATGCCGGCTCAACCTTATCAACAAGATCGATATCGAAGCGATCCTCATCAAAGCTGCCCGCCGGATTCCATCCGGCAAATTCTTCAAAAACCTCTGATACGGAAAGTACGTGCCAGTCAATATCCGCTCCATGCCAGAGGGAATCGATCAATTTCTTAGTATCCTCGAGGACGTCCATGTAGTCCGCATGGGCACGATACCATTCGAGCATGGTGTATTCAGGATTATGCAACGGACCGCGCTCGCCCTGCCGAAAACACTTACCGAGTTCGAATATGCGCTCGTGGCCGTCGGCAAGAAGCTTCTTATGAAACATCTCGGGGGATGTTCGCAGAAAGGAGTCCCCACTGGCTTCGGCGTCGATATGCAATTCCATGCAGGGCGTTTGCATACGGAGAGGTGTGTCGACTTCGGTGAAGTCGCGCTCATGAAAAAACGCCCGGATGCCGCGCATCAAGGCGTCTCTCTGCTGCCAGATACCCATTGGCATGGCCTTTATCCCTTGGATACCCGGTCAGCATAGGTTCCGGTACGCGTATCAATACGCACCGTATCGCCCTCATTGATGAAGATCGGAACATTGATCTCGTATCCGTTCTCCAGCTTTGCGGGTTTGGCTACATTGGTTGCGGTGTCACCGCGTGCGCCGGGTTCCGTTTCAGCTATCTGCATTTCCACAAAATTGGGAAGGGTGATATCGAGCGGACGCTCGTTATGAAACAGGATTTCAACCTGCATGTCATCGACTAGAAAATACTTCAGGTCACCCAACAGTTCGTCGTTCAGCCGGGCCTCCTCAAATGTATTATTGTCTGAAAACACATATTCGTGCCCATCGATATAGGAGAAGGTGTAATCGCGCGAAATAAGTGCGCAGCGGTTTACTTTTTCAACCGACCGGTAGGTTTTATCGAAAGTGTTGCCCGTAACCAGATTCTTGATTTTGCAGCGGTAGAGTGCCTGTCCCTTGCCGGGCTTCGAAAACTCAAAATTCGTAATCATGCACGGATCGCCGTCTATCTCGATTTTCAAACCCTTTTTCAGGTCGGATGCATTGTACATATGGTTGTCCTCTCGATTGTTATAAGCTCCAAAAAGGCCAGCCACTATGCAGAATGTCTCAAGGACTTCCAAGTACGGATTAGTATTTTCAATGGTCCTGACACAGCGGAATTTTTGAACGAAAAACATAGCAACATTACTTAAATAGCGCTATTTCTATGGTCGTATGTATCCCATGGAGACGTGGTATATTTCAACAGTGAAACACGAACCGAGGTTGGCACATGAAAAGTATCTTAAGACTCATACTCACAGTAGCGTGCTCGGCAGGAATACTTTCCAGCACATTTGCCGCAGATGTAAGAAAGAACAACCCCTCAAGAAGTGATGTTGAGGATATTCTCGAGGAGATCGGCGAAGGTCATTTTCCAGAAAAGATGAAACTCTCGCCGCTGGGCAGCGTTGAAACGGATTCCACCTACTATCACGTGTTCTACGGTACGCTTAAATCAAGCGCATACCACTTGATTTTCTTCGACAACACGCCCACTTATCTTGGCTACTACCTCATCAGTCTACACCCCATTGGTCATGGAAAAGGAGTAGTAGAACTGTACCTGACCTCGGACTCCATTACCACCATATCGATCGGCGACGAAGGCCCCGCGGACAAGATTAGCATTGAGGGGGTCCCCGGCCAGTTCAAGTTCGTGAGGGCTCCTGTTGAGGAAGAGCCCGAAGAAGAAGCCGTTGCCACCGCAGCCAACACTCCTTCCAAACCAAAGAAAAAACCCGAATATCGATCATGGAACATCACTAAGGACGGTAAAGTGCGCAATGTAACATCAGCCATTTTCGTCGAATTAAAGGATAAGAAAGTGACCATCAAGGATGGCAAAAGCGGCCAGGTTGCAACCTTCCCGATAAGCACCCTCTCCGCTGCGGACAAAGCATACCTCAAGGATTTGCTCCAGTAAGAACGAAGTGTTTTCACTGAAAAGGCCGTCGCATGGCGGCCTTTTTCGTATCGGAGAAACTCGTATGAAAAGATACAGCGTTTCAGAGATGGCTTCCTTCATCGACCACGCCGTACTAAAGCCCGATCAAACCGAGGCTGATATCCGTGAGGCGGCAGCGATGTGCATTAACTATGGAGTGGCCAGCATGTGCGTGCGACCCTGCGATATACGGCTTGCTGCCGCGTTTCTCCACGAAAGCAATGTCATGGTTTCCTGCGTGCTTAGTTTCCCGCATGGTGCCGACTCCATAGCTACCAAGGTTTTCCAGACTGAACAGGCGATTCTCGACGGTGCGCGGGAAATCGACATGGTAATGAATATTGGGCAGTTCCTGAGTGAACACACCGATTATGTGATGAATGACATCGGGGCCGTGGTGGAAATGGCCCATGCAAAGGGGGTGCAGGTCAAAGTGATCCAGGAAAGTTGCTTTCTCTCCCTCGCGCAGGTAGCGCAGGCGTGCGAACTCTCCCTGGCGGCCGGTGCGGACTTTGTCAAGACATCCACAGGATTCGGCCCCTCCTCCGCCACACCGGAAATCGTCGAGGTCATGGTTAAAACCGTTGGCGGGAAGATGGGTATAAAGGCTTCCGGCGGCATCCGAACATGGGAACAGGCCGAGGGCTATCTGGAACAAGGAGCGACCCGTCTGGGCATCGGTGCCACCCAAACTGTACTGGACGGGGGCGTTTCCTCCGAAAAATATTAAGACGCGATTTTGTCCGACACTTCCACCTCGACGGCGGTCGCCGGCTGGGATGTAAACTGGAATTCGAGATCCGCAGCACCGAATGCCCGGCTAATGGATTCCAAGGTGGATTTCGCCGACTTCTGAACCTCAGACTGGATATTGTTGATCAGCTCCAGCGCCTGTTGTTCGGCATGATTCTTCGCCGCATTGACCAACTTGTTCTTGTCTTCTTCGGAAAAACCGTTCCCCAGGAACCCGTTAAGCAGGTCAGGGAGCAGCCAGGGAAAGAGTTTTGAACCCTGTTCGTCGTAGAAGCGGATGTCACGGATGTGCACTTCGTAATCGCACGGGGGCATGGAGATGACATAGCGTGAGTCACCCGTCTCACTGATCTCAAATTTCGGACTCTGCAAGTTGTAGCGGAAATCGATGACAAACTCGAAAATCATGGCCATCTTCTTGTTGCTCAGCACCCAGCTCAGATACCGCGAACCGATTTCACCCCAGCTATGATCCGTCTCGGTCACTATTTCCTTGGTCATGACCTTGTAGACCGAAAGTTGTCCGATGGCTCTCAGCCGTTCGATGCTGGAGAAAATGCGTGTCTCTTTCGCCGGTCTAACCTTTTTCTTCTTCAGCCAGAAAAATAGAAACAACCCAACCACCACGGCCAGCACTACCCCTGCTATAAACTCGTTCATATTACATTCTCCTATTCCACAAATCGTTGCCGGGAAGTCAGTCCACCCCGCACCCAAGCACTCATACACTTTACTGCTCTGTGACCACTTCAAAATCAACCACCAGCGGGAGATGATCCGACAGCATGACAGAAGGGATCTCAAACCTGTTGATTTTAATTTCAGAACTATGCAGCACAAAATCAAGGTGACGCGCCGGCTTTCTACTTGGAAAAGTCGGCGTCATTTCCCTGTCGGCATTCTGCAAGCCGCTGGCCGACATCAAAAGTTGAATCTCATTCTCACCCATGAAGGCATTGAAATCACCCGCCACGATGTATGGCCTGTTGGTTTCCTTGATCATATTGTACAGATGCAGAATCTGCATCTGTCGGGTCTTATAGCTCAAGGCGAGGTGGACGAGAAAGAAGGTTACCTTCTCCAGCTCCAGCTCGATAACCAGTTTCTTCATGCCGCGCTCGAAATAGTGGAACTTCTCGCCACGAATCGTGTCCTTGGCCAAAAAAGCGTTTCCCTGCTTGTTGTAAAGTGGAATGCGTTGCCAAAAGGAATCCACCGCATATTTGGAACAGTATGCATGAAAATGCCCCAATTCCGTTGCGATCCGCTCCACCTGGCTCGTGCGACCTGAGCGGTACGAGCCACTGTCCACCTCGATTAATCCGACCACATCCGGATTCTGCACCCGGATGAACTCGATGATCTCGTCCAGATGGTCGTGCGTGCGACCCAGCATTCCGATCAAAGGAAGTTTCAGTTGGTTGCCGTGCGTTCCGTAGCAGATATTGTAGAGCATAAACCTCATGACTTAAATCTATCCTCTTCCCGTCTGATGGCAATACTTCCCGATTACTTTTCACTATGCTTTGATGAGGAGGCCCGTTACCATGGGCCAATGCACGAGGGCATGCTCCATATTGAATTTTGGGTGCTAACTACCACCATCCTGCACACAGTGGCGTTTGCCAGTGTCTGCCTGCATGCCCTCAAACGGCGGCGCAATGCAAGCGCAACCATTCTATGGATCTTCGTCGCTTGGTCATTTCCCCTTCTCGGCCCCCTGCTCTACCTGTCGTTCGGCATTGATCGCGTTCCAGACAAGGGCCTGAGAACGCGGATGGCAAATCAATTGATGCTAACCCGCCGGAATGCCAAGCACGTAGCCGAGGATCCTTTCGTTGTATGGCACTTCGACTTCAGCACCAGGATTTCCGATATCGAAGATGAATTTTGCCGCAAACTGAACCGGTCCATCGACCCCCTCAACCCAGATCACCCTCTCCTCGATGGAAACAGCATAATACCGCTTGCCAGCGGCGACGAAGCGTATCCCCTGATGTTGCAGTCCATCCGCGCCGCTAAAAACCACATTCATTTGCAAAGTTACATTATCCACCGCGACAAGACCGGCCGGCAGTTTCTGGAGGAGCTCAGCAAAAAAGCAGCAGAGGGTGTGCAGGTTCGGGTTCTGTTTGACCGGTTCGGATCGACACACGCCTACCTCGGCGGCATGTTTCGAAAATACCGGGGCCTACCCAATTTCCAGATTTGCGGGTGGACCCAGGCTAATCCGCTCAAACGCCAGTTTCAGATCAATATGCGGAATCACCGTAAAAACCTCGTTGTCGATGGGCATGTTGCTTTTTTCGGCGGAGTTAATATAGCGGCTGAAAATATTACAACGGGCGGGAAAAACGCCATTCGCGATTACCACTTCAAGGTGGAGGGGCCGCTCGTTCACGAATTGCAGTTCTCCTTTTTGCGTGACTGGTTTTTCATGACAAAGGAACCGATCGACCGGTTGCTCAACGCAAACCACTTCCCTGAAATGCTCTCCATCGGAAAGGGTCGCGCACGGCTAATCGACAGCGGCCCATCCGCCCCGCCCTATCTGGCGACCGAAACCTATTTCAATGCCATTATCATGGCTCAGAAGCAGATCCTTGTAGTCACACCTTACTTTGTGCCTACGAACGATATCATACGTGCCTTGCGCTCGGCGGCCCATCGTGGTGTCGATGTGAGGCTTATAGTACCTCAAAAAAACAACCATCGATGTGCTGGAATGGCATCCAAGGCGCTTTTCGAGGAGCTGTTGGCTTCCGGCGTGCAAATTTATCAACGCAAACCGCCCTTTATTCATGCCAAGACCATGGTGGTTGACAGCTGCATCGCACTGGTTGGCACTGCCAACCTCGATGTTCGAAGCCTTGAACTGAACTATGAAACCATCGCTTTGCTTGAAGATGCGGGTGCCATTGACAAACTTAAGTTGATGATCCACGAAGATATGGAAAACAGCAGGGAAATCAACTTGAACGAATGGCTATGCAGGCCCTCCATCCAAAAGCTCGCCGAAAACCTCTGCGCATTGATGACACCCGTTTTATAGCACGATGCAGATTACTCCGATTATGGACGGCACCCTAGAGGAACGGATTGGAGTAGTTCCTTTATTTCGCGATTTTTTCAGGTCTGACGCTGTACCAGGACAATGGCTTGTTTGGATTCTGCTGATCCTGTACCGTGATGGTTTCTCCAGTCCCCACATAGAGGTCTGAACCCGCCACCGGCTTCCACTCCCCGGTCTTCATATCGCGAATCAAAAGCCGATACTTATATCCTATCTTAGAGTCCCAGCTAAGAGTCACAATACCCGCGCTGTTCTGAGATGACGAAACACGCGGAATATCTGCCGGTTCAATCTTTTTTGAGACACAGCCTGTGCTGCATAACAGCCCAACGCCTAAAAGAAAGACAGCGACTCCATAGCTTGCGCGGCCTGGAAATGCTACGCCCATAAATAACCTACTCCTGCTCGGTCTCATTCGGCATTTCAGCGGCCTCACCATCATCCGATTCCGGTTCAACTGCAAGATCCGCATCGGCATCACCTGCTCCAAGTACGACGGCAGAAGGAATGGAGTTCGTCAGGGGATCTTCACCTTCCACGTTTGCAGATGGTTCCATATCAGAAGCCTGTTCCATGTCTTCCGAAGCCGATAGTTCATCCGCCGTCGGAACAGCCATCGGATCAACGGCATCATCCATTGGTTGCCTCACTACGCTCCAGTATTCCAAATCAGACGTGCCCACAACGGCGTTCTTCTTGCTTAGGTGCTCTCCCATCGGCTTGTTGTACCATGCGACATTTAATCCTTCAGGATTGATATCCTCTATAGAGAGTTTGTAGTTGGAGGCAAACCACTTCCAGTCAGCATACTTGAAGTTGTAGTGTTGTCCGATCAAATGGAGCAAGGGACGGCTATCGATGGTAGAGATCTTGTGAACGTAGGAACACCATGCATCCGAAGGCACAAGCATTTCAGGAATAGGCTGTCCGTCTTTTTCCACCAAAACAGCATCCGAGGGTGCATTACGAAAGAAGGAGCCTTCCTTGAACGCCTCCGGGGTTACATTCACCCATTCAGTGCCCGTCCAGCCATGCAATGAAACAGCCCCGCCCCCTCCAACTTGATAGCTGATCAAAAGAGTGGGATAGCGGGTCGCGATATCCATGCCCACGCGTATCACGCTGTCCTCGCGGGGAACCATCACCAGGGTCACCTCGTCCATGCGCGACGCGAAAGCCGGAATAAGGGTGCCGAGTACCAGACTCAGCATTATTACACTTTTAAACTTCTTCATCAGCATATCCTCCTATTTTACAGCAGACGGAGCGGGAGCGGCCCTGTTGCTGAGATTTTGATCGATCATCATTAAGCCGCCCTTGTCGCTTCCGACCATTCGCAGGGGGTTGAGCACATCGTGTACATTCGCCTCTTCCTCTACCTGTTCGGTAACATACCATTGCAGGAAGGTCTGCGTCGCGTAATCGCGCTCTTCGATCGCTAATCCCATGAGGTTATTTATCGAGCGGGTAATAAACTGCTCATGCTCCAAGGTCTGCTCGAAAATCTCCAGCGGAGTACCGAAAGTCTTGGCGGGCTCCTGTATTTGCTTGAGATGAATCTCTCCGCCCTGATCGAGGATATAGTCATACATCCTGGTGACATGCATGTTTTCCTCTTCATACTGCAACCGCATCCAATGGGCGAAGCCTGGCAACCCAATCTTGATGCAATAGGCTTCCATTGCAAGGTACAGGTACGCAGAATAAAATTCCTTATTGACCTGTTCGTTCAGTTCGCTCTGCATTTTATCTGAAATCATAACTACCTCCTAATCGCTTAACGCTTGATGAAAGCTATATTCTCGAATCGGATCAGTCAATGTCATTAGCGCGTTTGGCCGATTTCACCGTGTTGTAGAGAAGCATCGTGATGGTCATGGGCCCCACGCCGCCGGGAACCGGTGTGATCATGGATGCCTTTTCCTTCACGACATCAAAGTCGACATCTCCGACCAACCGGTATCCGCGTTCGCGGGAAGGATCTTCTACGCGGTTCACTCCCACGTCGATTACAACAGCGCCGTCCTTAACCATATCGGCCGTGATAGTCTTCGGCCATCCGGAGGCCGCAATAATGATATCCGCCTGCCGGGTATGGAACCCTAGGTCCTTGGTGCGGGTATGGCACAGCGTGATAGTGGCATTGGCTCCCTCTTTCTTTTGGAGAAGCATGTTGGCCACCGGCTTTCCTACAATATTGCTCCGCCCAACCACAACGACGTGGGCACCGCTGGTTTCCACACCGCTACGTTTAAGCATTTGCACCACCCCATGGGGCGTGCAGGGCAGGAACCCCTCATCGCCGACCATCATTTTACCGACGTTCATGGGATGAAAGCCATCCACGTCCTTGTCCGGGTCGATGGCCACAAGAACCGCCGACTCATCGATGTGCTTGGGCAGGGGCAACTGCACTAGTATGCCGTTGATTTTCGGGTCCAGGTTCATTCGCTCCACCAGCGCCAGTAAAGCTGCCTGCGTGGTATCTACCGATAACCGGTTGTCATCCGAATAGATGCCGATGTCTCCGCAGGCCTTTTCCTTCGCGCTGACATAGGATTGGGACGCTGGATCGTCCCCAACCAAAATGACACCAAGACCGGGCGTCACTCCCTGTCCTTTCAGTGCGGTCACTTCCGCCTTCAGTTCTTTGCGGATATCTGCCGCGATCTGCTTTCCATCGATAATCTTTGCCGACATCAATATTCCTCTCTTACAATCTACTTAATTAACCGGATGCAGACCGGATATCGGAACGCAGACCCTTCGCTGGCCTTGATGGTGGCCATAACAATACAAACAAGCCCAAAGATAGCCAACGGAAAGAAAAGCAGGAGCCCGACGCCTATGAAAGTTAGGAGTAGGCAGGCGAATGCATAAATTAGAAGGCTGATCTGGAAGTTAAGCGATTCCTTGCCTTGATCATCGATGAAAGCTCCATCTTCTCGCTTTATAAGCCATAGTACCAAGGCCCCAAGGAGGCCAGCGGCGGGAACAGGAATCACTACTCCGCATAGGCCGATTAAGTGGCATCCCATGGCCCATTGTCGTTCGTTTTTTGAAGGACCAACCGTCCCCGACTCCACAACCACATCCTCGGCGTTTTTCATATTTTCAGTTTCCATCTAAACCTCCGGATTTCAACGTGGAATGCAGAATACCGATACCGGCCGAAAGCGGCAAACCTGATTTCGTCATTTTGCCTATTTTCTCCGCAAAAACCCGCGTAGTCAAAAAAGAAGCCTTCCGTTTCGGGAAGGCTCCTCACAATCATTTAGACTGTAAAAATAAATACTACTCGCTGGCTTCTGCTGCTTCAGCCTTTTTTGCACATGCAGTGCATGCCTTTTCGGCCGTGCATCCATCACACTTCTTTTCAGCCGTGCAACATGCAGCCTTTTCAGCTTTCTTGTCCTTACATCCACAGGTGTCGCAGGCGAATGCCATGGAACCAGCCATCATCAATGCTATTGCGGCAATACTCATGATTTTCTTCATGTTGGATCTCCTTATGGTTAATGTATGTACTTCGAATCAATGGCCAATTTGGCCTGATTACGCTCGGAACAATACTTAAATATTTGGCATTGTCACGAATAACTTAGACGCATATCACGAGCCGCCTTGACCTCATCCAATCGGCCGACTGGCGTGGAAACCGGTGCATCATGCAGCTTTTGCGCATCGTTTTTGGCGATATCGAACAACTCCTCCACCACCTCGACAAAATGATCCAGCGTATCCCGGTCCTCCGTTTCCGTGGGTTCCACCATGAATGCTTCAGGCACGTTCAGCGGAAAATAGATCGTTGGCGGATGAATACCCCGGTCGATCATCCCTTTGGCGAGGTCCAGCGTGTGCACCCCATATTCGGCCAGGCACTTGCCGGAAAACACAAACTCATGCATGCATCGGCCGCGGTATTCCGCACCGAAGAGCGGCCTCAGCTTTTCCTGCAGATAATTGGCATTGAGCACCGCCCGGTTGCTGGTACCCAGCATGCCGTCGCTTCCCAAGGAGAGCATATAGGCATATGCACGGGCTATGACACCGAAGTTACCATAGAACGGTGCAATATAACCGATGCTCTTGGGTTCGTCATAATGCAGCGAATACGTTCCGTCGTTGGTCTTGATCACGCGCGAAACCGGAAGAAATGGCCGTAGTTTGTCCACCACACCCACCGGACCGGCCCCGGGACCGCCGCCACCATGAGGGGTAGCAAATGATTTATGCAGGTTTAAGTGGCAGATATCAAAGCCCATGTCTCCGGGCTTGTAACGTCCCATGATGGCATTGAAATTGGCACCGTCGTAATACATCAATCCATCCACATCATGCACGGCATCGCAGATCTCCTTAATGCGCGTGTTGAAGACGCCAAGCGTATTGGGGCAGGTAAGCATGACACCGGCGGTCTTTTCATTCAATGCCGCCATGAAAAGATCAAAGTCCATCATCCCCTTTTCATCGGATGGTATCGTAACCACCTTGTATCCGGCCAAATGGGCGCTGGCAGGATTGGTTCCGTGAGCGGAGTCCGGAATGAGGATGTGGTCTTTTTGGGTATTGCCGCGGTCCTTGTGATAGGCCGCCATGATCATTACACCGGTCAGTTCGCCGTGGGCCCCCGCCATGGGCTGTAGTGTGAATTCGTCCAGACCGGTCGCTTCGGACAGCAGCCGTTCCGTTTTGTAAAGGATCGCCAGCGAACCCTGCGTCAGCAATCCCCCGCCCCGCAGCTGCGGCCAGAGAGGATGCACGTCTGTGAGTTCCGGCAAATTAGCGGCGGCTTCGCAGGCCTTCGGGTTGTACTTCATGGTGCAGGAACCCAGCGGGTAGAAATGGGTGTCGACTGAAAAATTCAACCTTGATAGTGCCGTGAAATGCCGGACCACTTCGGCCTCTGACACCTCCGGTAACTCGGCCGGCTTGCTGCGAAGATATTTCGACGGGATCTCCTCCGTCGGCGAAATCTGGATGGAGGACATGCGTACCCCGGGACGGCCGGGCGAGGATTTTTCGTAGATGAGTTTCATGCGTGGAGTCCTTTATGCTTTCAGCGCGGTTTCCAATTTGGCGACCATAATATCGATCTCCTCTTTCGTGCGCTTCTCGGTGAAGGCGAGAAGCAGGATATTTTCCATTCCTTCGTAGTAACGCCCCACCGGGAAGCCGGCGGCAATCCCCTGATCAACCAGCGCGCTAACAACATCGGATGCATCCTTCGGAAGGCGCACCGAGAATTCATTAAAGAATCGTCGGTTGAAGGCGGGTTCGACGCCGGGAATCTGCGTGATCTTGTGCCATGCATAGCTCGCACGGTCCATGCAATCGCGGCCCACTTCCAGGAAGCCCTCACGCCCGACCAGGGATAGATAGATGATAGCCCGCAATGCACACAGCTGC
>CAXMPN010000019.1:15284-19141 GCA_964195195.1 Pontiella sp.
TTTGAACAGATGTTAGACGTGGCCTTTTCCCTGCGGATATGCTGTTCGCGCGCCTGCAGAGTAAGGACGTATCCCCGCCGCCCTTGCGCATCGGAGGTTTCGCCCACAATCCGTCCGGGCATTTTCCGCACGTACTGCTTTTTCGTCGCCATGAACCCGAGATAGGGGCCGCCGAAGTTGAGCGGGAGCCCTAGGCTCTGCCCTTCACCCGTCACAATGTCCGCCCCCATGGCTCCGGGCGTTTCCACATGGGAAAGCGCCATCGGGTAGGCCGAGAGAATGGCCAGCGCCTTGACTTCATGGATTTGATCAATCAATTCAGAAAGATTATCAAGGCAACCGAAGAAATTCGGATTCTGCAAAACAACCGCACCTACGCTGTCATCCAGCGCCTCAACGTAGGCGGAGCGATCCGCTACCCCGTTTTTAGAAATCGCGATTTCCTGGTATTCGACCGAAAGGTTCCGAGTGTAGCATTGCAGCATTTTTCGGTAGATGGGGTTGACGCCCGCATCGACCAGCACCTTGTTCCTGCGGGTATGCCGCAAGGCCATCATCATTCCTTCGAACAGAGCGGTTCCGCCGTCAAACAACGAAGCATTGGCAACCTCCATGCCGGTCAGACGACAGATCGCCGTCTGGTATTCAAAGGCGGCCTGAAGCGTGCCTTGGGAAGCTTCCGGCTGGTAGGGCGTATACGCCGTGTAGAACTCACCGCGGCTGGCCAGGGCATTGACGGCGGCTGGAATGTAGTGATCGTAGAAACCGGCACCGCAGAAGTTCACTAAATTCGTTGAGTTTCTACGGGCGACCTTGCGTACATGCTGCATCATCTCCATTTCCGAAAGACCTTCGGGAATATTCAGTTTTCCTGACTGGAGGTGATCGGGAATGGCTTCAAAAAGTTCGTCAAAATCGGTAATGCCCAAGGTCTTGAACATGGCTACCTGATCCTGCTCACTGGTGGCACAGAATGGTGTTTTCTTCATATCCTTCTCTTTCTTTTAGAACCGTCAACCACGGGCGGTTCCTGATGTGTAAAATGGAAGATCGACTACCGCGGCAGGGTAGTGCCTGCCCCGGATATCGACATGGAGGACCCGGCCCGGAATCGCGCACTCCGGCTGAACAAAAGCCATGGCGACAGCAACGCCCAGACTGGGCGCCACCGAACCGCTGGTCACCTCGCCGATTTCAACGTCATTGTAATAGATCTTGTCATGCTCCCTGGCTGCGCGTTTGGAGTCAAACTTGAGACCCACGAGGAAGGCTTTCGGGTCGGCTTGGTCGGTTGCTACCGCATCCTTGCCAGCAAACCGTTTATTCATGTTAATAAAAGCCCCACGGGAGGTGGAAAAGGGCGTTCTGGACTCCAAAAGCTCATGCCCATAGAGGGGATATCCCATTTCGAGACGAAGCGTATCCCTCGCACCCAATCCGGCAGGCTCTACCAGTTCATGTGCTAGAAGCTTGTTCCACAACGGGCCGACGGCATCGTTGGGCAAATAGATCTCATACCCCCACTCGCCCGTATAGCCGGTACGGCTTAATATGAAGGAGTCGTCGCCCGCGTCAAATTCCTTGAACCTGAAATAGCCCAGATTCGGTAATGTGCAACCCAGCACATCCTCGAGAGCCAGTCGTGATTCCGGCCCCTGAATATCAAGTTTGGCCATTTCCGGTGAAAGATCGGTGAATACCGTATCATCAGAAATTCGACTTTTGATCCACTCCGCGTCTTTTTCGTAGGTACCCGCGTTGACAACGAGCATAAAACTTTCGGTCCCTAGGCGGTAGCAGGTCAGGTCATCGATCGTCCCACCGGATTCGTTTAACATGAAGCCATACCTGACCTGCCCGACTTTCAGCGATTCGACGCCGCAGGTTAAGAGGTTATCCAGGTCTTCTGAGGCCGTTGCTCCGGAAAGTTCGAATTCCCCCATATGGCAAATGTCGAAAATAGAAGACTTTGTGCGGGTATGATGATGTTCCTGGAGGATCCCGGCATACTGGATCGGCATATCCCAACCGCCAAATTCGCCCATTCGGGCACCGAGTTTCAAATGCTGCTCATGCAGCAGTGTTTTTTTCATAATCAACGCACTTTAGAGAATCACTCCTATCGCCGCAATCGGATTTTGAAATCAATACCCGAGACACTCTGGTTTCTTTGAATTTACAACAAAGCACAATAAAGTTGTTGCATACGGGATCTATGGTAACGTGAATACATGCAACGGCTCATTGCTATTTCATATTTACTGATATGGGTTGTGTTCATAGCCTTTACCATAATCATGACTCCGTATTGGACTGATGCTGTGCTACTTCCAGTATTCCTCTTACTTGCATTGGGTGCGTGGCTGTATGGGAGAACTATTGGCTATCTATTCGTGCTCCTTGGCATGATCCACACTTGCCTTATCACCACCGTAATCCATGGCGATCTGATTACTTATTATGAAAATCGATTCTCAGGCTCGTTTCTGGGGATAGCCGTTGCTTTTTTGGTTGGAAATTTGCGGAGCAGTTATAATGCACTAACAAGTGCCAACCACGATCTTGACCACCGCGTGGCGGAATGCAATTCCGAACTAAACGACCTGACCTTCAAGCTGATCGATGATGTAGAAGTGACCCGGATACGCCACGCACAAACGCTGCATGATGGAATCGGCCAACAGCTGACCGGCATCCAGTTATACTGCGCGTCGCTGGAGGAACAACTCGTCGATAACAGCAACCCCACCGCTTCGCTTGCTTATTCGATACGAACCAGAGCAGAAGAGGCGCATGGTATTATACGCAAAACGGCTCGGATGCTTTTTCCGGTACGAATGCAGGAAACCGGATTGATCCCGGCCATCAACGAGCTGGCGTCGTGCTTTAACGAGATGGAGCATCTGTCCATCGACGTGGCGATTCAAGGGGACTTTGGCCATATTTCCGAGAAACTGGCACTTGCCCTCTACCGCATCTGCCACGAATCCGTCATGTGCGCTGCAACCGGGCTGGGAGCCAGCACCATCCACCTTGTCATTTATTCGATAGACGCCGGCGATAGGATGACCGTTCGGCACAACGGAACGCCCTGGTTATTGCTGAAAGACAGCATGGAGCAACGGTTGATCCAGTATAGACTCCATACCCTCGGGGGGCAGCTCTCGGTCCCGCAAAGCATTGGTAACACTGAAACCATAATCTACCGGATACCAGGAACAGAATGAGCAATCGCAAGCTCCAGTTATATCTCTTGGTGTGGGTAGCCTATATCGCCGCAAGTATGCTGGGATACCCCTACCTCCGAATCACCGTTATGCTATTCTCAGTTCCGCTTACTATGCTTGGCGGTTGGCTTTACAGCTACAAGGGCGCACTGCTCACCACGGCTCTAACCATACCCTACCACTACCTTTTACTGAATGCGCACTCCGATGCCCCATCCGTTTTAATCGAGGCGGTAAATCCGTTCGGGATTGGATTGCAGCTGGTCTTTTCCCTCTGCACAGCCTTGCTCCAAACCCTAAAACATCGCTACCTAAAGCTGAATAACGAACTCGAGCTGATCGTGGAAGAACGCACCACAGATTTACGTCAGCTCTCCATCTATTTGATAAAAATGAAGGACATTGACCACTCCATTATAACCAGCGGCTTGCTCGACAATCCTCTTGAACTGCTGGAGAGCATGCAGGAATCCAACTCACACCTCTGCATGTACCTAGAGGAGAAGGACCATCCAGAAAAAGGCAATGCCATAATCGTTCATAAGCACATTCAGCTATGCATTGAAAAATTAGCGGATTTTTTGGGCGAATCAGTAACCGTCTCTGACCCTGACGCGACCTTATGGGAAA
>CAXMPN010000020.1:0-18363 GCA_964195195.1 Pontiella sp.
CAACTTGAAGTTCCGCGGTAGAAATCCACTCCTCGTTCTCCCAGTCATAGGGGACCTTCGCGTCCAGCTTGAGCCAGTATCCCTCGCCAAAGGGTAGGAGTGCGATCAGACGCATCGCGGTTAGGTTGATGTCAGTATCGCTGCTTTTGTACGAGACGAAATGCTGTATCAGCGGAATCAGCACCGTGTTCCCTTTCAAAAAGGAAAGAGCAGCCAATGGTGCAATCAGATCCGAACCCGTTCCAATGCCTTCATCTTCATTGCCAAAACCCACGATCCATTCTGCACCAAGGGCCACTTTATATTTCCAGGACCCCCATTCCCCCTGTTTCGGAAAGTAAATGGGTTTCAGGTGGAAGGTCTCAAAACCACTCTCACGGGATCCAGTGAGATCCGTGTCCCAATAGTGGAGTTCATACTTGAGCTTCAGCTTGGGAGTCAGCATATAGGCCCCATCGGTCCACAAGTCATAGCGATCCGATGATCCATCCAGATCGAAGTACTGTAAACGTACGTCCGTATTGTCCACGGCGGCCAGCGGGTTCGATGCATTTTCCTGCCCAAACACAGAGCCTGATACAAAGACCAGCATCAGGCCTATTAAAGCGGAAACGTGTATGCCTTTCATGAAATTCCTTTATCAATTCAGTTGAAAGTTGAAGTCACGAATCAGTATTTCCAGTGAGAAACCAATAGGTCTTCCGAAGACTCACCGGCGGCTGGATACTCGACTACTGGTCGCCTGGGTAAGGAAATTCCCGTCCGAGGGCCTTGCTGGTGTCTTTGTAGATCGGGCGAATAACGTCCTTAACATCCATTTTTCCTTCGGAGATGAAATCACTATAGTCGAGGGAATCCAAACCGAGATCTTTGGCCCAAGCCTTCTTGTCCTCAGGATTTCCGGGCAGGGATTTTCTGGCCGGCGGAGGCCCCCACGTGTGGTGCTCGACTACCGCGAGTCTTGTGCGAATCTCGTCTTTGGTGATGTTCCAAACCATATAATCCTCCGCCAGTGACAGCGGGCCGTCGTAGGTCTGGCGAATTCGTTCATAGACCGAAGCCGTCGTGTCGAAGTCCTTGAAAAAGTGATAGGCCACCGCCATCCGAGGCTTGATGCCGTCCATCACCTTGCCGAACGCCTCGGGTGACGTGTGGATCTGGGTGCCGACCATCAACGCCATTTCAGGAGTCCAGCCCATCTTGGTGACCAGATCAGGAACTGCGATGAAACATTCGTGAATCGCCAGATCTGCGTCTTTCGCATATTCGTCAAACCATTTATTGGGGTAGGTGTCGCTGCCAAAGACAAACTTGAGGTCGTTCCATTCCAGGCTGAAGCTGACGGAACCGTCGATGGAGTGGATGGCCGGGAAAGAGCGAACGACTACACCATTTTCGTCGTAGATAATCTCGTTAACGCCCTTGTAATCGAACTCGTTGACTTCCATGTGATATCCGCGGAAGTCGGTCATGCCGACACGGCCGGAAAGATCCCAGTTCAACATCTGCATCATGCCGTCCATCGCATATTTTGTGCCCAATTCGGGTACCTGACCACTGGGGCCCCAGACGCGAAGTGGAACGTTCCGCCCCATCAGTGCGCCACCAATGAAGAGATCGTGCAGCGCCCCAAAGTGATCGGTGTGGAGGTGGCCTACAAAAACCTTATCGAGGAAGTTGTAAGGAATCTGTAGCGAGCTGATGCGTTCTGCCGCACCCGAACCGATATCGAACAGGAACTTATCTCCGTTGCCGAGTTCCACTAGGAAGCAGGCGGCAGCTTGAGCGGCGCGAGTGGTTGGCATGCCGGTACCGCAGGCGATTACGCGCATTTCGTCCGGCTTGAGTGATTCGCTGTTGGGATAGTAAACGTCGCGCTCGCGTGCTTCGGTTGGAGAAACCAGTAGCTCGTCACTTTCGACTTCCCCTCCGTTTTCCTCCGCTTGCGCATTTCCAACCATTGGAAGTCCGTGGCTCGTGATATATGCACCAATCGCAATGCCAGCCAGCAATCCCAAACCCGTTCCCAGTTGCATATGTTTTTTCATCATTCCACGTCCTTCCTTTTAACTTTGATAAGCTACGTAAACTACTGACTTACTCGTAGGTGGACAGAATCGCACCCAGCATATCAAAGCGTTCAGCTATACATTTCCGGTGAGCAGCCAACAGATCTTCAGGTGGCCCACCGGAAATTTGACGTCGTTCAATCTATTCCGTTGGATACGGAAACTCTCTGCCTAGAGCTTCACTCGCTTCTTTATAGATGGGTTTGATTACATCATCCACATCAAGCCGTCCGGCCCAGATTTCCGGGGAATAGCCAATACGATCCTCCGCTTTCACGGGCTCTGCCGGATAGGCGTGGGGCGGATTCCATGTATGCTCATCGACGATCATCATGCGCTCGCGGGTTCCTTCTTTGGTTACATTCCAGACCATATAATCCTCCGCCAGGCTGAGTGGACCATCATAGGTTGAACGCACTCTCTCATAAACATTGGCGGCAGTATCCGTGTCCTTCCAGAAGTGGTAGGCAACCGCGTGCTTCGGCTTGCACATACTCATAACTTTCCCGAAGGCCTCCGGGGCGGTATGAATTTGCGTTCCAACCTGCAGGGCCGCTTCAGGAGTCAGGTTGTATTTTGCCACAAGATTGGGAACTGCGATGAAGCACTCGTGAATCGCGAGGTCGACACCTTTGGCATTCTCGATGAACCATTTGTTGGGATAGGTATCGCTACCGTAAACAATCTTCATCCCGTTCCATTCGAGCGAATAACTCACGGAACCATCGATGGCATGGATGGCAGGGAAGGCGCGGATGATCACGCCGTTCTCTTCATACACGACCTGTTCTATCTTGTAGTCGAATTCGTGTATTTCGGTCGTGAAGCCGCGAATATCTGTCTGGCCCATACGTCCTGCGATATCCCATGCGAACATTTTTTCCATCGCCTCGATGGCCGCTTTGGTCCCGAGTTCAGGCGTGGCACCGCTCGGTCCCCAGATTCTCAGGGGAGTGAAACGGCCCGCGATTCCGCCGGCCACAAATAAAGATCCGATATCGCCGAAATGATCGCCGTGCAGATGCCCAATAAAGACCTTATCCAGAAAAGCAGTGGGAATCTGCAGAGCGAACATCCGCTCCACGGATCCGTCTCCAATATCGAAGATAAATTTTTCGCCGTTACCCAGCTCCATAAGAAAACAGGCGGCGGCCTGCGCAGGGCGCGGTGTCGGCATGCCGGTGCCCAAGGCAATGATGCGGATTTCATCGGGTTTCAGGTCTTCGCTGTTAGGTGCATAAAAATCACGCTCCCGCGCTTTGGTGGGAGAAACCATGGGCTCGCCCTTCTTGGCCGTTGTCCCGATCTCCTCCGCCTGCGCATTGCTAACCATTGGAAGTCCGTGATTCGTAACATATGCCCCGATGGCAATTCCTGCCAGCAACAGCAATCCAGCTCCCATTCGTGCGGATATTTTTTTCATCGTCCCTCTCCCATATGTTTAATCCTGCGCCTTACTTCAAAACCTCATCGAATTGACTCGATTGTATATCGTATAAAATCCATGTCACTACTTTTTGAATAAGTTTACAGGAGTCCCACCGGCTATTGGATACTCGACTACTGGTCGCCTGGGTAAGGAAATTCCCGTCCGAGGGCCTTGCTGGCGTCTCTGTAGATCGGGCGAATGACGTCCTTAACTTCCATTTTTTCTTCGGAGATAAAATCACTATAATCCAGAGAATCCACACCTAGCTCTGCGACGAGGCGGTCCGTCAATGCCGGTCCGGCACCTCTCGTACAACGCCGAATCCCTCTAAAAAACCGCGAATAAAGCTGAGCGTTTTCACCTGATTGATGTCATACCCCTCGCAAGAGTTAGAGAAAGGCCTGCGCTGAACCAAGAGTTAGTTATTTGAAACTTATGTTTGAAATATCCAAAAACAGGTGTAGGCTTACGTTAAACAAAGGGAGGTAGAAACCATGGCTACCAATCCGGCAGGAAAAGGAACAAAAACCATCGGCATCAACATGAAAATGGTGATGGCCCAGGAACTGGAGCGACGTGCGGCATCCATGCAACTCTCTACGGGCGCATATTGCAAAATCATCCTCGGCGAATGGATCAAGTCAGGTAAAAAATTGCAATTGAAAGAATCCTGAACGAGCTTGATCGACTAACTGTTATAAACCGGCCTCTATTTGCGAGTAGGAGCCGGTTTTTGTTTTGCGGCGCAATGGGCCGTGGCATACTCCACGCATGACGGGACAGAACCATTTTTCTATTATAGGTACGGGTGCCGTGGGCGGGTATTATGGTGCCCTGCTGCAACGCGCCGGCTTCAACGTCCACTTCCTGCTGCACCGCGATTATGATCATGTCCGTCGCCACGGTCTGACCATAGAGTCAAGCCATGGCGATTTCACGCTTCCCGTGGTCAACGCCTACAACGACCCTGCAGAAATGCCCCGTTGCGACACGGTTATTGTGGCGCTGAAAACAACGGCGAACCGGGTATTGCCATCGATTCTACCTCATCTGGTCAAGGACGATGGCATCGTGCTCTCCTTGCAGAACGGGCTGGGTTCAGAAGAAGAGATTGCCGCCATCGTAGGGCCCGGTAACGTACTGGGAGGATTGTGCTTTCTCTGCTCCAACAAGATCGGGCCCGGACACATCCGCCACCTCGACTATGGCCTCGTAACCATTGGGGAATACCGCAGCGACGGAGAAGCCGCAGGCATCACACCGCGCCTGGAAGCGCTGGGCGCCAACCTGCGCACAGCCGGCATACCGACCCGGCTTGAAGAAGATCTGGCACAGGCCCGCTGGAAGAAGCTGGTCTGGAATATTCCCTTCAACGGGCTGGCTGTGGTTCGGAACGTAACTACGGACCGGCTGATGCAAGACCGGCCGACCAGAATCCTGATCGAGACGATGATGCGTGAGGTCGCCGATGCGTCCGCAGCCTGTGCACGACCGATCGAGGAATCGTTCATCCGGAAAATGATCGGAGACACCGAAAAAATGGAGCCGTATGCCCCCAGTATGAAACTGGACTACGACCGGGGCAATCCGATGGAAATCGAAAGTATTTACGGCAATCCGATCCGGGCGGCAAAAGCCAGAGGCCTAGCCATGCCCGAAACCGAAAAGCTCTACCGCCAGCTCCTCTCCATCAATCCCCGGATCAAGCCAGAGTTGCCAGAAGCGCCCTGATCGGCGATAACCCCTTTCATTCTTCTGAGGTTTTACATGATCAATCTGGATTACACCGAACATGCCGTACAGGAAGTGCGCATCGTTAACGACGATCTTTTTGAATTGGTGGTCGCGCGAAACGGCCTGGATTTTACGCCGGGCGATTGCGTTGCCATCTATACGGACGATGACAAGTCGCGGCCGTACAGCATTGCTTCAGGATCGAACGAGGAGGATCTTTACTTCGTCATCCGAAAAATGGACGGCGGCGAGGTTTCGCCGTGGCTGATGGCCCGCCAGCGCGGAGACGTCATTCGGATAACCCCTCCCTTTGGCTGGTTCCGTCCCGGACAGGATTGTGACGGCACTCCGTTTGTCTTTCTTGCCACGGGAACCGGGATTGCGCCGTTTCTATCCTATATAAAAACATTCGGAAATCCGCCGGCGCGTTGCCTTTATGGCGTACGCAGAGAGGCCGACGCCATCGGCTATGAGGAACTGCGGAGGCACTGCCCCACTCATCTGGCGGTTTCAAGGAAGCCGGCAGATGGGCATCATCATGGCAGAATTACGGACTTGCTGGATGTTCTTCCGCTTGACTCAGCCACGCACTACTACTGTTGCGGGCTCGAGAGCATGGTGAACGATGTTTCGGTCTGGCTGCAGCAGAAAGGCATTGGCTTATCGTACATCCACCGGGAAGTTTTCTTTCACGGCTGATCTTTTTTGTAACAGTTGTTGATTGATTTTTTTCGGCTGGATCGATAAACAGCCCCGTCATGAAACCGATTGTTATATGCGCACTCTACAAGTTTACGGCACTTGATCATTACAAGTCGCTCCGGGAACCGTTGCGGGATTTTATGGAGCTCCAAGGCATCCGCGGCACCTTGCTGCTGGCCCGCGAAGGCATCAACGGCACCGTCGCCGGTTCCGCCGCCGCCATCGAAGCCCTGCTTGAAAAGCTTCAATCCGACCCCTGTCTCGCCGATCTCGACTACAAAAAGTCATATGACGACACCAATCCATTCTACCGCACTAAAGTCCGCCTCAAAAAAGAAATAGTAACCCTTGGTGTAGAGGGAATCGATCCGCTCCACACCGTCGGAACCTATGTCGAGCCCAGGGACTGGAACGGTATCATCAGCGACCCGGACACCCTACTGATTGATACGCGTAACGACTATGAAGTCGGCATTGGCACGTTTCGCAATGCCATCAATCCCCATACCGACTCGTTCCGCGATTTCCCGGACTATGTCGGAAAGCATTTAGAACCGTCCAAGCACCGGAAAGTAGCCATGTTTTGCACCGGAGGTATCCGCTGTGAAAAATCGACGGCCTACCTCAAGGAACTCGGATTCGAGAACGTGTACCATCTTAAGGGTGGAATCCTGAAATATCTTGAAGAAGTTCCAGAGGACGAGTCGATGTGGGAAGGCGAGTGTTTTGTTTTCGATAATCGCGTCGCGGTTGGCCATGGCCTCGTAGCAGGGCAATACGATCAATGCCACGCCTGCCGCATGCCCATTACCGACGAGGACAAGCACAGCCCCTGCTATGAAAAAGGCGTGAGCTGCCCCCACTGCCATGGCCGCGTTTCAGAGGAAAGAAAGAAGCGTTTCCTGGAACGCGAGCGACAAATCAATCTGGCCCGTGATCGCGGGGAAGAACATATCGGCGGAGCCGTTTCCGATATCTCGCAGAAACGCCGCGAGTTCAAGCGTCTTCAAAAGGAAGCGGCATCAGGCAAGGATCGCCCATAATACCGCGGCACCCGCCCCGAGGAAGGCATAGCCGTGCTGCCGACCGCGGGATGCGTGGACAAAGAGATAGATCAGGCTTCCATACCACAGACCCACGGCAAGGAGTGGCGGACGATCCACCACAAAGCTCGAACCGGGCAACTGATCCAGCCATACCACACTGTGCAGCATGAGATCGATGAACACCAATGCCGCATGATTGAACACGGATGATGCCGCAGGAATCAGTACGGACAGCCAGCCGGCAAGCACGATGCAGAACGTCAGCGGTACCACGGCTAGATTTCCCAGAAGCGCAATCGGTGAAAACCGGCCAAAGTAAAATGCAGTCATGGGCAAGGAGGCCAGGCTGGCGGAAAATGAGGTGATGGCCAGCGACATAGCGTAACTTCTGATCCATCCCCCCCGCAACAGATGGGTAGGCACCGCAGCGAATATCATTACGATGAAGACGACGACCACAAACGAGAAAACAAACCCGGCCGACTGAAGTTCCGCCGGATTGAGCAAAAGCAATAAGAGGGCCGCAAAAGCGACCGAGTTGGGAATATCCGGTTTTCGACGAAACAAGGGGGACAGCAGGAAAACCCCCGCCATGACCATGGCTCTCAGCGCGCTCGCCTTCATGCCGGTAGCCGCGACATACATGAACAGCAGCGGCAAGAGGCAGACGCCGAACCAATCACGCGGTACACCAACCGATTTGAGTACGATGACCAGCAGGAGTCCGACGATACCCACGTGCAATCCGGATATGGCAAAGATATGCAGCGATCCCGTCCTGCGAAAGACATCCATCGTATCGACCGGTATTTCCTTTCGATATCCCAGGACCAGCGCTTTGAGAATCGCTGTCTGAACAGGTCGGTCATCCATCCCTGCCTCTAATCTCTTCGCGGCTTTTTCGCGCCAAATCCGGCCCCATGCCATGGGTGAAATACGGGGCGCCTCCGACAGTACTACGCAGTCCCCGGCATCCACCACCTTGAGTCCAACCCCGTTCCTTCCGCGAAAGTCGCGTTTGTAGAGCTGACCCATCACTCGGACCCGTTGGCCGGAGTAAAAGGTCGGCTGTGGTTCGAAACGAACCATCCGCACATCGATATCACCCCGTTGCTTTTTCCACTCGCCCGACTCCCGGATCGCTTCACTGCGCAGCGGAAATACCCAGGTCCCTTGTTCCCCCGCCGCGGTAGGATGAAACTCGGGTGCACCCGCAATCCTACCAACCAGCTCAACGCCCAGTTTGGGAAGCATTTCCTCTCGTTGTTGAATCGAGGCGTCGGATATTCCGGCATCCATCATCATCCTGCAGGCAGCCACTAGGGCGACGGTGAGTAGGGTCAAGGGAGTGGAGATGGAATGCCGGACTAACGCGAAGGAGAAAATCAATAGGTAAAGGGTGAGAAAAAAGAGATGTCCCAGCGCCAACCCACCACGGGTTGCGATCCAGATCCCTGCGATGAAAAACAGGGCCACCCCAACCAAAGGACGCCTGATGGACCGTTCTGGACTAATCGCAGGGAAACCCGGGCTCCTATAAATCGTGATAGGTCATTCTAATCTTGTGCTTGAAACTGGAAAAAGAATGGTGGTTCGCAATCAACTGCTGTCCCTCCAGGGCAATCGCCAAGGCAAGCAGCGGCTCCTGGAATACCCGTAAAATGCCCTCGGCAATCGATTCCGCCGAGGACACTACTGAAATACTGTTCCGCCCATCGAGCACTCCATTGTAAGTAGCTTCCTGCACAGCCACCAGAGCCGAGGAAGAATGCAATGACGTGAACACCTCGGGATCGACGTAGCGGCCTCCCGGTTGGGGCACGAACAAAGCAGCATCCGCGATTTCAAGAGCGATGTAGTAGTCCTCTGTCTCATCGTGTTCCAGAAATATGCAGCGCCCGTGGATATCTAAATTGCGCGCCATGGTCACGGCCTCATCGACCGGCAGACCCCTGAAGAAGAAGCCAACATCGGGCAAGGCATCGATTACTTTCCGCGCCGCCAACAACAATTTGCGCAATTCATTCCGGTTTCCCGGGCGAATGCAGCATGCCACGATCCCTGAAGCGGATCCGCCGAGACGTGACAAAAGCGTTTTCCTATCCGGTTCTCCACGCGGTAGAAGCGCATGGGCAGGAATGGGTTCCAACCGAACGATGCGGAGATCCTTTTGCACGCGCTGCAAGTCCATAGAAAGTAGATCGCACGATGTCAGCACCAGATCCGTACGTTGCAGCGCTTTTTTTTCGATACGGTCATAATAGGTCGGGGCAAGTTTCCAACTCCATGACGGTGCGATGCCGTTCGGCCCGGTAAAACAACGGGAGGCTTCGTATACCACCTTGACCCTTCGCCACCACAGGCAATGTGTAAGACAAAGCGCTGCTTCATCCACAACATGAACCAACTGGTATGACTTTCTTCTTGCCGCCTTTGCAAACACCCGTCGCAAGAGGCGTCTGGACAGCAACCGGTCGGACGGTTCTGATAAAATATTCACGTTTGGATGGGGGGCGATTTGCGCACCTGCCGCGATAACATCAACATGATGACCCGCATCAGCCAATGCCCGGAGGATCGATAGTGAGCGATGAGCTCCACTCCCGATCGACAGTTCCCTAAATGTGACGAACAGAATATTCATGACCGGAGAATACCTGACTAGGGCTGCGGTTGGCGCACTTTTCCATCCACTTCTTCTTGTACAGGAAGTTTCAGATGGGGCTCGATCCCCTGGTCGCCTTCTCCCTCAATGGCCTGGGCCACGGTTTCAAGATACATTCGGAATTCCCTACCGCCGACGCTATCGGCAAATGACTGGAACGCGGGGTCCAGCCGGACCGGATCCAGCTGTGGATCCGATATCCAGCTAACCGCCGTGCTCTGGCCGAACAGATGAGCCGCCTTGCCCAGGATCCTCACGGTTTCAGGCCCCTGCCCCAGTTGGGCATGGCATATGACAATCTGCTTGTAGCAGTTCAGATCGCGATAGTTAATGGTTTGAAGTTGCTCCAGCACAACCAGGGCGCTTTCATACTGCCCCAGGTGCATATAGGCATTCGCAAGGCTCAGCATCACGCCTGCATCTTGCGGAGTAGCCTTCAGCAAACGTTCATACGCCGTTGCGGCTTCTGAATAGTTCTCGAGTTTGAAGAGGCCGTTTGCAAAATACCGGTGAAAGTCTTCATCAAATCCATTCGTATCCCTAAACCATTGGGCCATGGCAACGACTGATTCGGCATCGCCATTTGCATCCAAGGCCGTAATCAGCCGCTTTTTCAGGTCCTTGCGGGAGGGATCAATGCTGACCAGGCGGATATAGGTGTTGATCGCTTCCGGATACATACCCTTTTCGTAGTAGAGTTTTCCCAGCTTGCTCAACGCCCCCATATGCGCGGGATCCAACCACAACGCATCCTGGCATCGCTCAATCGCTTGATCGTAATTGTTCCTGAGCAGCAGGGCATCGACCACACCAGTCAAACGCTCGGCCTCCTGCCATCCCTTGATCCGGTCGGCAAAGGAGTCTCCCTCCTCCAGATCACCGGATTCAAGAATTTCCGCTCCGGGGAGATCGTGCATGACGGGGGAAAGCTCCTCCACGGGTTGGTTTTCCATCCAAATGCTTTCTTCGTAGAGCTTGATTCCCTTCCACAGCATAAAGAAGGCAATCAGTAGCATCAGAGTCATGATAGCCGCCTTCAAAATGGCCAGAAGCGCTATTTTCTCCCGAGGATCGATGGTTTCATTGGTCAGCCCGCCAACGGCTTGGTGCCGTTCCGTTTTCCTGACCCGGTTTCGGTCCAGCTCCGACCCGTCATGATAGAGTGGTAATTCCGTTGGCGCACTCTCATAGAAATCCGGATTCAGCGTCGTGTGCTCGAGTCCGGCCGAAGTGTGCGATGATTCTTTTTCTTGCTTTTTTTTTCTCATACGTCCGTTTCAAAACCCGTCTAGGGCCATACCGCCAGCTGTTCCATGAATAAAGGGGTTGCAGTATTAATCGGCTAAGGGTAAGTGTCAAGCGTTGCTCAATCGAGGGCGATCTTAATAAACAGGTATAATATGACTTATTTTATAACATTATTTGCAGTGGCATTCCTATTGGTGGGAGTACCCTTGGGTATACTGGCATTAATCAATTTTCTTCGTAAAAAGCAGCCCGGTTGCTCGGGAAGTCACGATTGCGTTGTCTACAAGGGCGAGAGGGTAACATGCCCGTCCTGCGAGTTGAGAGAGTTCAAGGCTGCACAGCAGACTGAACAGGCGAAACTCGCGTAGATTCGCGTGAAGAACCGAGATTCGGTTGACTATCCGTCGGAACGACAGTCCTTGCCGGTTCCAAAAACCACGACCCGGTGCTTCCGCTCTTTAATACCGCATCCCTTGCAAGCCTCCGTGATCAGCTCCATGATCTTGTCATCGTAAAACTCGATGAACGGTCCGCATTGGTCACAAATCATGTGCTCATGATGGCCTTGGCGGGGAAATACCTGGTTCAACACGATCTTTCGCGCCTGCGTTACCCGCGCATCCCTTTTCTTGAGCTATCCACAAAAAGCGACCAGGCGGCCTCGACAGACGGCCGGACTTCATCCTTAACGGCTGCTCACTTTCGCATCGAACCCTTCTAGATACAGCATCTATATATAAAGAAACATGCCGTATGAATAGGGGTGTAATAAAGATTTTTACTGGTATGTTGCGACCATTTACGCAAGAAAGAACGAATTAACTAAAGGAGTACGATCATGGCATATGTCATTTCAAGCGAATGCATTTCCTGCGGCGCATGCGAATCCACCTGCCCGGTGGAAGCCATCAGCCAGGGCGATGATACTTTCGTTATTGATGCGGACACCTGCACCGACTGCGGCGCATGCGCCGATGCCTGCCCAGTGGATGCCATTTCCGCTCGAAAGCAGGACGGTGTTTAAGACAGGCTAAGCGGCCTCCAGGGGCGCTTTTTTTAGTGTTCCAGCTGGGTCACAAGGCAGGATGGATGAAACGAAACGTGGCCATAGCCGCCGCCACCCCCGTCAGAGCGCCCATGAGAACTTCGAGACGGGTATGCCCCAGCAGCTCCTTGAGTTTCGTTTCGGACAAATGGTGCTCGTGGAGCAACTCGTCCACAATCTGATTCAATATCCGTGCCTGCTCGCCTGCGGCCTTTCGGACGCTTTGCGCATCAAACATCACGATGATCGCGAAAGCACATCCCAGTGCGAAAATGGACGAGTCATAGCCTTCGCACAGGCCTAGAGAGGTAGCCAATGCGCTGGCCATTGCCGAATGGGCGCTCGGCATCCCTCCCGTACTGACCATATAGCTAAAATCGAGTCTTTTCGTTTCTATGAAACTGCAGGCCATCTTGACGGTCTGGGCCACGAGCCACCCAAACAGGGCTGCCCAGAAACTGGGGTGGAGTGAATTCATATCCAATCAATCCTTCATGTTAAAACACTTCGTGTGTATAGGCGGTCTCGCCGATCAGCACAATCTGTTTTACCCCTTAGTCTGCGGAAGCCTTTCCGTCCGATTCTCCGGAAAACTTGTCGAGATGCCACGAGGGGGCCGATAACGGACCTTCCAACTTCATTTCGAGGAGCTTAAAAAACGGATCGGTGATCACACGCAACACCTTTGATAAACGGTTTTCACTGAAGACCTGGGCTTGGACATAGGCATTGAATCCGGAATCTACGGAATAGTTTCCCTGGCCTTTGGCACTCAGGAGATCCCCATCAAAATAGGCATTTTCGCTGAAAATCACTCCGTCTTTGATTTCAAAATCTCCCGAAAGACTATTTATTGAAAATACGTTGAAGGAGGGTATAACCTTGCGCATCAACTTAGAAAATCCACTGAAAAGAGGTAGATCGGCCAATTGCCCGTCCTTGACATCGACTCTCCCCCGACCATGGGTCACATCAAAGAAATTTCGGGAAAAATCGGATTCGACCTGTGCCTCTACGAACAGATCACCGGAAATTTCGAGCTCACGATCCGGTCGAAAGAAATGCAGGAACTTGAGCAAATCAACCTTCGCCAGCGCTACATCGAGGGTGTAGGGAATAGCCTGTTCATGGGGATCCAGTCGAAGGGACAGGTCGCCCGATCCCTCTCCACCGTAGAGGGAGAACGTGGCATCGTGGATGCGGATATCCGGTCCTTTTCCGGTCACGCTGGTGGTCAGATCATCGAGCAGGCCAACCGGAACCTTGCAATGCTCGGCCTCAACCTGCGCCTCAAAATCCGTGGCCAGCATATGCCGCCAATCGACACATCCCCGCGCAGTGATTTTCGTCTTTCCCTCGAACCTGATCTTGCTCCCAAATAGATTCGCCCGGGGATAAATCAGATCCTCCATGGCTTCTGGTGAAATACTACCCATGGCATCAAAAGTCGCAAGGTCGTTTCTAAAATCGAGCGCCACGACTCCTTTGACAAAGTCAGCGCCTTGCTTGGCAACCACCGGATCGATAGTCAACACTCCGTGTTTATAGGCCACCGAAGTATTTACCGAGGTAAATGGCACATCATTCACAAAAACATCCAGGGCCGACCCCTGGACGGTGATAAAGAACGTATGCCTTTTGGAATAGTTGTGACCTAGTTCAATGCGAGCTTGCGGCGGTTGCTCCTTAAACCGGAAGCGGCGGATTATATTGGTTGTGATCATGTTGAAGGACAAAGGTTCAAGTAATAGATTTGGATCGAAACTTCCCTCCGCAAGCACGCCATATTCATGCGTAGATGCATCCCAAAAGACCTCGCCCGCCACCGAACCGCCAACCATGCAACTCCCCAACTCGTCCTTGCGGTGTTCCTGCCCCCCTACCACGCCTTGTAATTCGACGAATTCCAAACGATGTTTCTCTCGCTTAACATGGCCGATTAATGACTCGATTTTGAGGTTCTTGTAGTGCGCATTACGCACATTGAACGATCCTGAAATTCGGTTGAGCAGCTCCCCGAAAACCGCAGGACCCAAGGTGATTTCGGCTTCTGGAAGCCTCTCGAAACCCAGTTCAATCCCGGTCAGCAGGCTCAGAAGACGCTGCGGGAATAAAAGCAGCATCCGCTTGGACTGAATATGGTTGGAAACAAACACCTGAGCGAGCTGCGTATCCAGCGCGTAGCTTCCTTCGACACGAAACAGCTGGTTGTCCTTATACAGCGATGCCTGCTGCAACATCACTTGGGGATAGTCGTATTCGAAGGCTATTTCTGCGCGTGAGAAAGCCACATCCCTGAAGACAAAATCCTTAATTAACGAGGAGCACACCAGCGTGCTGGCGCTAAGGTTGCTTGCGTCAATCAAGAATTCAACATCGACATCGGCTGTATCGTTCAACTCCAGTGACTTGAGCCAACGCTCCACCTTTCGTATCGTGTCCGCCGATACCAGCGGAGGGGGCAAAGACGGCACGTCCGCTTTGGCATCAGGCGTTACCGCCGCCGATTCTTTTCTTAGAAAAGCGCCGTCAACGTGGAAATCGATACCCGTCCAGTTCAGGATACCATCGCTTAAAAGAATGCGGTCCGGCAGAAAGGAAACGGCAACCTGCGCTGACTCGATCGTCCTTAATGCACTGTCTTGAGGGAGCACGACGCCCCATTCTACTGACGGACTGAGCACGATACTTTTGGCTACTACATCAAAAACGAGCCTGTCAGAAGAAGTATCCCCGGGAAGCATCATGCGCTTGAAAAGAACCTCGCTGGCATGAATGATGGGCTTCAGATCGTCGGGATGCCGGCTGTAGTACCGGACATCAGTGGCTCTCCAGCCACGAAACGTCAATCTGACGGACTCGATATCGACAGGAACTCCGGCGGCATTGAAGCGATGGATCACTTCCCGCAACAGCGGCCCGGGAACCCCGTGCACCCGAAGAAAGACAAATGCGCCCATGCCCAGGAGCAGTACGACCGCCAGTAGTCTTACAAAAAAGTGAACAATCGTATATGCGCGCCCGCCCCAACGCTGTCTAAACGTGGTCATGGCTACCTATCGGCCCGTTGATTCCGTTGCTATGGGTAGGCTGACCAGATCCGCAGACAGCGTTTCAACGGTTTCCTTATCGAGGTAGAAGATCACATCCCGACCCTTGACCATCGAATAGAATCCATCGGGGGCTTCGCGTCCCACGAGCAGGATTCGACCCAGTTCGTTCGTGTCCGACAGACCGACATGGAGCTCAAGCAATGGTTCCGCCAAGCCATAGACTTCGAGATTTCGTGGATGGTGGGCGATGTACGACGGAGTCTGCATATCGACTAACTGGCTGATCAGCTCATCCACAGCCGTTACGTTGACCTGGAGATGGCTGTTGGCACCGGTCGAGGAAAACACGCCGTCTTCACCACGACCGATCACCTGGCGGGTTTCAAGAGGCTTCGAAATGGACAGCCTGACGATATCATCCTTCCGCAGGCTCCATAAGTGCCGGTCCTTGTAGATCAGCGGGTTAATGATCGAGACCGGAAGTTCCGGAAGATTAATCTGCACCACGGTTGGGTTGTCGGCGCGTCGAATCAGCAGACCATCCATCCTATCGCTACCTTCCATGATCTCGATGCGATTCGTCACTCCCGAATCCGCGGATGAAAAGATAATGGTCCACTCTACTCCGGAGGGGGGAGAGGCCACACTGAACTCGGTGATCACCGCATGCTCCCACAAGGTGATAAAATTCATAACCGCCTCCCGGTCACCATCCCATGCAACCGGACTCGTGATCTCCCATGCGCCGGAGGAATCGGCCTGCATAGCCAGTGTCTCCCCGTCCCGTTTGATCGAGATCGACGCCACATTTTCCGGGGCAATGGAAAGCACGCGGACATCGCGGAAACGGTTCACCGGTAGCTCTAGCATGTGAAGAACCTTGGAGGGCATGGCGAAAACAGAGGTGTCGTTGGCCATCCGTGCATAGACGTAGCCGACGCGGTCGGGAATCTCATCGCCCAGCAACAAAATGCGTGCGGAACCATCTGCATTTCCAAGGGATATCTGCCGGGTTTCTTCCTGAAGACCATACACGGAAAGGTCGGAAACATTGTCGGCGACAAAATCGTCTACCCGAAGTTCATAAAGGCTTCGGATAAAACGATCCACCTCTTGTGGATCGGCTTGCGCCACAATCGGCTGCTGAATGCTCCATCCGTTTGCATTCTCCTTCGCGAGCCGGACATAGCCGGAAGATCCACGAATTTCCAACCTGCGCACACCGCCGTTATCGACCGGAAAAAGTACGCGATCGCGAAGCTGGGCGGCGGTCTCGGGCAACCACGACAGCAACTTGCTTGACGCCGTGTAGACCTCGGCGGTGGCCGCATCCATAAAAAAAACCATGTCGCCGAGTGGGGCCAAGCGTCCGATATTCCAGGTATGCCGCCCTTGGTTGTCGATCGCAGTGATCTCGATGGCCGGAGGGTCGAAGCCGTACTCGGAGGCCTCGAGCCCCCGTACCTTCAACTGCTTGGCCGTAATCACCGTTTCCTTTTCTAACTTGTTCAGATCCGCAACCATACCGTACACCAAGGCGAGGTCGGCGCGTCCCTTGCCCTGCTCGGGATTGCCGACCATCCACAGACCGCTTTCCTTTTCACAAAGAACCACGGTATTCGTGAGCCTGAATTCAAGCGAGGACAGGGTCCGCGCATCAATATCGAACAGCTTGACACTGTGCGCCATGCTAGACTTTGTGCTTGCGCGCCAGGACTCCTGAACCCATATGAACAATCCAAGGGCAACGATGCTGCCCAGCAATACCAGTATGGAACGACCTTTCATGAATACCTATTTTCTTCTTCTCGACCAAACGACTAACCCGATCACAACAGCAATCAGGGGCACTCCGGCAACATTGATCCAGAAAAGCCTGCTCAACTGCTTCGCGGATAGACTCAGCTTGACCTCTTCGATCCGCTTGGGGGCGATCGCCATGAGCTCCTCACGATCCAGCAGCCAATTCAGGGCATTCATGAACAGATCGGCATTGCCGCCCACCATGCTTCCGTTGCTCACAAAATCGGAATCGCCGAAAACCACCATCTTCGAGGGATCGATCTGCACATCCAGCATTTCCTGAGTCGCTCCGCGCTCGATGGCCACGGCCAGGGAAATAGGACCTTGCCGATCACCCGTGCCTTCATCAAACCGTGTTGTGGTCGCCTCAAACTGGGTTTCGGACCAGCTTTTTTCGGAGGTATAGAACAACGGCACAACGATGGGCCGGTCTTCGGCGGTGCCCGATTCCTGATCCACAACCAGCGGCTCAACGGATCGGGGCAGGATGAACTGGGTGATGGATTCCATGCGAATGCTGATGGGGTGAACGTTGTAGCGACGAATATGCACATCGCTGCCCTTCAACGTGTTTTCCGGATCCACTACAATATCCTCGCGGAGCGCAACACCCCATCGACGGAGTAGATCCTCAAGCCCGGTTTCCTTCAGCGCATCGAGCATGATCATGACTCGGCCGCTATGGTTCAGGTACTCCTCGATCATCTCGACCTCGACCGTGCTCATTTTGCTGGCCGGTCCGGCAACGACCAGGGCGGCGGCATCTTCAGGTACATTGTTCTCGCCGCTCAAGACCAGTTCCTCGACATCCAGATTATCGCGCAAGACGCTTTCCCGAATACCCGATAACCCCGACAGCGGATCAAAATCCGTAATGCGGTGCTCTCCGTGGCCGATCAGGAAATAGACGACCGGAGTCTCGCCCTGCAACAGGCCCTGGATGGCGCTTGAAAAAGCCTGTTCCCCCTTGAAGCTCGTCATGACGGGTTCTTGCCGACCCGCAACGACCTGCACGTCCGCGAGGTCGCTTTGGCGGACAATTTTGCTTTTTCCGGCAATATCGAACACCACTACCTGGGCTTCCGTCAGACCGTATTGGTTCGAAAGCTTTTCCATACGTGCGGGATCGCGGGAAGGGTCCACCCATTCAATACTGATGGTACGGTTGTGGTATTGGTATTCTTCCAACAGGTTTTCAATATCGTAGTAGAGATCGTTTTCCTCCTGGAAAAAGACCGTTACGTTGACCGCCTGATCCAATGCATCGAGCAGGTTCAGCGTTTTCTCGGACAACTGGTAATACGTCCGCTCGCTGAGATCGAAACGAATCGGGTTGCGCAGGGCGACAAAACCGATCATCACTACCAGCACTCCTGCCAGTATGACGACCGCAAAGGAATTCAGATTGCTTAGGATGCGTTTCATTCAACTCTTCCGTGTTTTTTTTGGCCCCTACACACGATTGCGTTCGACCACCTTGATCGTCGCAAAAAGGAACCAGGCCACATTGCTCACGTACATCACCACCATGCGGCTATCCACAATCCCCCGCGCAAAGTCCATCATGTG
>CAXMPN010000021.1:0-17896 GCA_964195195.1 Pontiella sp.
ACGGACAACGTAGGATGTATAGCTCGCAACAGTGCGAAAAGAGTCTGGATTCTCAACATAAGTTTGCACGGCTGCTTAGCCTAGACCCGTGTGCTGGATCCAAAGGGGTTTCGGGTAGCTAGACTTCAATGCGGTGTATGCCCGATACCTGCGGCATGAGTGGTCTGGCGGCCCATTTTGTCAGCGTTTCCTCGCACATTGCTCCTAAGATCCCTTGGGGGATGTGGAGGGCTTGCTAGCGGTATTCAGTAGATTCATTATCGATTGGGTGCCAATTAAAAATACGGCGAAAGACCAAAAACCCAAACCCTGAACCGAGCAACAGGGTTGCCACGGCCGGTTCCGGGATATTGTCCGACAGCACAGTGCTGATCGGGTCCGTTAACAATGCCCCTAGAGGGGCATCCTTGTTGATTTTTTTACGCTTGGTTGAGGTGGAAAGGACCGCACGAATCTGCTCAAGTTCCGTCACACCGGTAATGGAAGTAAACGTGGTCCACGGGACGGCGATATCGACATAGTAGTCCGTACTGTCGGGAATCGAGGTCCAGCGCGAGTAGAGGCTGGTATTCCCCAGCCATGCGGCTTTGTTGCTGCCGATATCGACATCGTCCAGATTCGGACCACCATCCGCAATTTGGATGAGTTCAACCCCATGATTTTTGCTTTTACCGGTTTGTACAAGCTGCAGCATCCACTCCACGTCGGACGCATCGCCATCGATATCGAGGCTGACCTGCCATATAAATTTGCCGCTTTCGCCATTGTCGGCGAGGCGCAGGCGGAACGTGAAGGCGTCGTTGGTAACGCCACCGTCAACATGGCCGTCATCTATTAAAGCCCAATAGCCCATCGAGAAGGTGTCCGTCGTGCCGGTCAGGTCACGTGCCGCAGGGCTCTCGTCGCCGGCGGGATCGTGGTAGAAATCGGTCCCTCTCGTCAGGGCATGCCAATCGATGTCCGATGGCCAGATAATATCCGCTCCCGAGCAATGCACGATGCTCCCGACGGCCAGTAGTCCCTTAATCCACAGCTGCTTTTTCATTTTAATCTTAAAATATGCTCCAAGTAATAAATACTAATATGATCACACGTATTAGCAATTTGGGTGCCACTTCACGCCATGAGCCTGCCTCGGTAGTCCCTCCGTCTAGAATGAATCGAACAATTTAAGCCTTTGTAGTCATTAGGTGAGAAGGATGGCAAACACGTTTGAAAACACGCGCGGGTTTCGGTAGCTTTCGCTCCAATCATTCAATTCGACGACAAAGGAAGCTGTTATGGAAAAAATTGTAATTATCGGAAGCGGTGCCGCTGGATTGACCGCTGCCATCTATGCTGCGCGGGCCAATCTTGAACCTCTCGTGATCGAGGGGATGGAGCCCGGCGGGCAGCTCACCACCACCAATGATGTGGAAAATTATCCCGGGTTCCCCGACGGAATCGACGGCCCGAGCCTCATGACGCACATGCACGCCCAGGCCGAGCGCTTTGGAACTAAGTTCCAGTTTGGTGAAGTAGTCAAGGCCGACCTGTCGGAGCGACCCTTCAAGCTGACCCTTACCGGCGACGAGATTATCGAGGCCCAGACCCTGATCATCGCAACCGGTGCGACGGCGAAATACCTCGGTATGGAATCGGAAAAGAAGTTTGCCGGCCGCGGTGTGTCGGCCTGCGCCACCTGCGACGGCGCATTCTACCGCGATGTGCCCATCGTGGTTATCGGCGGCGGCGATACCGCCTGCGAGGAGGCGATATTCCTGACTCGTTTCGGATCAAAGGTGATGCTGGTTCATCGTCGCGACGAGCTGCGCGCTTCCAAGATCATGGCCGAACGCACCATGAATCACGAAAAGATAGAAATGGTTTGGGATACAGTCGTGGAGGAAGTGCTCGGCGATGATTCCGGTGTGACCGGTGTCCGTGTCAAGAACGTCAAGACGGGCGATGTATCCGAAATTGTATGCACCGGATTCTTTCTCGCGATCGGTCACAAGCCGAACACCGACCCATTTGTCGGCCAGCTCGAAACGGATGACGTTGGCTACCTCATCACCGATGGCGTGAAAACCCAAATTAAAGGGGTCTATGCGGCGGGCGATGTTTCCGACGCCATCTACCGCCAGGCGGTCACTGCCGCTGGAACCGGTTGCGCCGCCGCGCTGGAGGCCGAGCGCCTGCTCGAATCCGAAGGCCATTAGCTCCAGAGTACAGGTGAACTACTGACCTTGAGTCGCCTTTGATGCTCGTTCCCTGCGACGCCGCACCGCTGGTTCCACAATAATCCACTGGCTCTTCATTCGGTATTTTCTCACGCCCGCTCGTGACCTCGCTCAAGCCGCAGAGATGCAAAGGTGTGGTTGAGCATGTCTCATATGGAAAATTCAGGGTCTTTGCGGCTGTGAGTGAGATTATCCCCCAGAGCAGGCCGTTAAAAAAACCCCGGTACGCTACCGGGGCCGCCGGGCATCAGGAGCTTTATGTGAATAATTGCCTGTCGATCATGATTCGCCACAATCTGGACAAGGCATAGTGGGTATTGCTTCACCTCCGTGTCGCCAGCTATCGAGTATAGACCCGATTAAAGCCCGGTTGGTTCATAAAAAAACGGGAATTGATCCGTAATATACTCTCCAAAAATCCCCCCTTCAGGCTTGGTTCGATGGAAGGGGGTGGGGTATGTTTTCGACCTTTCAAACGTACAGGTAAAAACCAATGAGTGCAGAAAACAAGGTATTTATATACGACACGACCCTGCGGGACGGAGCACAGGCGGAAGGGGTTACCTTCTCGCCGGTTGCAAAGATCCACGTGGCGAAAATGCTCGATTCGTTCGGGGTGGACTATATAGAAGGCGGCTATGCGGCTTCGAATCCGAAGGACATGGCCTTCTTCAAGGACATCAAGAAGGAAAACCTGAAGCATGCCAAGATCGCCGCGTTTGGCAGTACCCGCCGTGCAAACGTGAAGGTCGAGGAAGACAAGGGCACGCTGGCGCTGATCGAGGCCGAGACCGACGTCTGCACCATATTCGGCAAGACCTGGCTGCTTCACGTAACCGAAGTGCTGAAGACCACGCCGGAGGAAAATCTGGCGATGATCGAGGATACCTGCCGGTTTCTGAAGGAACACGGCAAGGAGGTCGTCTATGATGCCGAGCACTTTTTTGACGGCTACAAAGACAGTCCCGAATATGCTCTCAAAAGTCTGGAAGCCGCCGCAAAGGGCGGGGCGGACGTATTGGTGCTGTGCGATACCAACGGCGGCCGTCTCTCGCACGAGGTGCATGAAATCACTGCGCTCGTTCGCGAGAAATTTGATGTGGCGGTGGGCATCCATACCCACAACGATTCGGAAACCGGCGTGGCCAACGCAATGGAAGCGGTTCGTGCGGGCGCGGTTCAGGTGCAGGGCACAATCAACGGCTTTGGTGAACGCTGCGGAAACTGCAATCTCGTTTCGGTGGTGGCCAACATCATCATGAAGACCGATAAGACCTGCCTGGCCGACGAAGCCCAGTTGAAGAACCTCAAGCTTCTTTCGCAGGTCGTGAACGAACAGGCCAACCTGCGCGACAACAAGCGCGCGGCATTCGTGGGCGACAGCGCGTTTGCGCACAAGGCCGGCATGCACGTCGATGGTGTCCGCAAGGTGTCGCACAGCTTCGAGCATGTCTCGCCGGATACGGTCGGCAACTCGCGCCGCATCCTGATCTCGGAGCTTTCCGGTGCGAGCAACGTGATGGAAAAGCTGCTTGAAATGGGCATGGACAACATCGACCGCAAATCGCCGGAGGTCCGCGAAATTCTCCAGACGATGGAAAAGATGGAGAAGGGCGGCTATGTCTACGAAGCGGCCGATGCCTCGTTTAAGATGCTGATCAAAAAGGTGCTCAAGGAGCATAAGAGTTTCTTCGAACTGGACGGTTTCCGCGTCATCGTAGAGAAGCGCAGTAAAGATGAGCCCTGTCTTTCTGAGGCAACCCTTAAGTTGAAGGTGGACGGCAAAACGGCCTCAACGGTTGGCGAAGGGGACGGACCGGTTGATGCATTGAATATGGCTTTGCGCCGCGCATTGGCGGAATTTTATCCAAGTATAAGCAATGTGCATTTGGCAGACTACCGCGTGAGCATCCTCGACCCCGAGGAAGCCACGGCGGCGAAGACGCGCGTACACATCGAATCGTCCGACGGCGAAACGTCGTGGGGAACGGTCGGGGTCTCGGAAAACATCATCGAAGCCTCGTGGGAAGCCCTCGTCGACGGCGTGGAATACAAGCTGTTCCTGGATGAGGAGAAGGCGTAACGAGTAAGACGTAATGCGTAATTTTATTGCGTGTTGATTCGTGACGTCTTTTGGTTTTTACGAATTACGAATTACGGATTAAGACCTATGGCAGAACTATCGAAAACATACGAACCGAAGGACGTTGAGGAAAAGTGGTACCAGCAGTGGATGGCCGACGGGCGCTTTCATAACGAGAGCGCCAACGGAGGCGACCCGTTTTGCATCGTCATCCCGCCGCCCAACGTAACCGGTATTTTGCACATGGGCCACGCGCTCAACAATAATATCCAGGATGTCCTCACCCGCGTCGCGCGCATGCAGGGCAAGAATACCGTTTGGGTTCCGGGAACCGACCACGCCGGCATTGCCACGCAGAACGTGGTGGAGCGTGCCTTGAAGAAAGAGGGCAAGGTTCGCGACGACCTCGGCCGCGAAAAGTTTATTGAGCGCGTTTGGGAGTGGAAAGAGGAGTATGGCAGCACGATTTCGAACCAGTTGAAAAAGCTGGGTGCATCCTGCGACTGGGACCGCGAGCGCTTCACGATGGACGAGGGGCTGAGCGAAGCCGTTCTGGAAATCTTCTGCCGCCTTTACGACAAGGGCCTGATCTATCGGGGCAACCGCATTATCAACTGGTGCCCGCGCTGCGAGACCGCGCTGTCGGACGAAGAAAGCGAGCACGTGGACGTGGAGGGTGCGCTCTACCATCTGCGCTATGCCGTCAAGGGCAAGAAGCAGCGGATTGTTGTTGCGACCACGCGCCCGGAAACCATGCTGGGCGATACCGCCGTGGCGGTTAATCCGCGTGATGAGCGCTACAAGGATTTGATCGGTCAAATGATTGTTCTGCCGATAACGAATCGTGAAATACCGATCATTGCCGATGATTATGTAGACCCGGAATTTGGTACCGGTCTGGTGAAGGTGACGCCGGCCCACGACCCGAACGACTTTGAGATGGGATTGCGCCACGACCTGCCGCAGATCAATGTCATGACCGATACCGGCATCATGAACGAGAACGCCGGACCGTACGAAGGGTTGGACCGCTTCGAATGCCGCAAGCAGCTGATGGAGGATCTCAAGGCCGGTGGATTGGTGGAGAAGGTCGATGTCCATCATCATGCCGTCGGGCACTGCTATCGCTGCGATACGGTCATCGAACCGCGCCTTTCACCGCAGTGGTTCGTCAAGATGAAGCCGCTGGCGCGTCCGGCGATCGAAGCCGTCAACGACGGACGTATCAAGTTTGTGCCGGAGCGCTGGAACAACACCTATATGAACTGGATGGAAAATATCCGCGACTGGTGCATCTCGCGCCAGATATGGTGGGGGCACCGTATTCCGATTTTTTACTGCGATGACTGCAACCACGAATGGGCGGCGAAAACGGCGGAAACCACCTGCCCGAAATGCTCCTCCTCAAAGGTCCGTCAGGACGAAGATGTCCTCGATACCTGGTTTTCCTCCTGGCTCTGGCCGTTCAGCGTATTCGGCTGGCCGGAAAAGAATGAAGATCTGAATTTTTACTACCCGTCGAAGACGCTTGTTACCGGCAACGAAATCATCTTTTTCTGGGTGGCGCGCATGATCATGTCCGGCCTGGAGGTGATGGGGGATATTCCGTTCGACACCGTGTACATCCACGGCACGGTGCGCGACGATCAGGGACGCAAGATGTCGAAGAGTCTCGGTAATTCCATCGACCCGCTCGATATCATCGAGAAATACAGTTCCGATGCGCTTCGCTTCTCGCTGATGATGATCACAGCAACCGGACAGGACGTTTACATCAGCGATGAAAAATTTGAGATCGGTCGCAACTTCGGCACCAAGATATGGAATGCCGCGCGCTTCATGGAAATGCATTCGGAGGGCTTCGACGTTAAAGACCTGTCGTTCAACGAGGAGGACCTGACGCCGGACGATCAGCATCTGCTGGCCAAACTCAACGAGGCGATTGCAAATACCAACGACCACCTGCAGCGCTATCGCTTTAACGATGCCACACTGGCGCTCTACGATTTCTTCTGGCACAGCTACTGTGACTGGTATTTGGAATATGCCAAACCGATCCTCTACAAGGGTACACCGGAGCAGAAGAAGCATACCTTGCAGGTGATGCACTTTACCTTCTCAACGGCATTGCGCCTGTTACATCCGTTCATGCCGTTCCTGACCGAGGAGCTGTGGCATGGCATGGACTACAACCACACGGAAGACACGATCATGCTTGCGGCCTGGCCGGAAAAGGCGATCGCCAAGGGCATCGATCCGGCCACCGTCAAGTATGTCGACGGTAAGCACGACCTGATACGCGTCGGCCGCATCCTGCGGGCGGAATACAACCTCGCCAACAAGCAGGAAACCACATTCTGCGTACGTCCGGTGAATGCCGGATATGCCAAGCAAATTGATAACGACAAGGAATCGATCATGGCCGCGCTGAAGGCCGAAGCCATCGAGGTGGATGTAAACTATGCGCCGAAGGGCGCCATGCCGAGCGGGATCAGTGCGCTGGGTGCGGTCTACATGTCGATTGAGGGCCTGGTGGATGTCGATGCTGAAATCGAAAAGCTGACCAAGGAACTGGCTGCAGTGAACGGTCACCTGGCCAACGTGAAAAAGAAGCTCGAAAATCCACACTTTGTGAACAAGGCCCCGCGCGACGTGGTGGCCGTTCAGGAAAAACGCCGCGACGAGCTGGCCGAAAAAAGTGAAAAGCTGGCGAAGATGATTGAAACCATGCGTGGCTGATTTTTGTATCGGGGTGAATCAAGGATGAAGCGGAGATAACAATGAGTACAGAGACCGATGTAAGACCGGCGCGGATTCCGAAATGGATGCGCCGCCCAATCCAGACGGACAAGGAATATTCTGAAACGCATGCTGCATTGAAGAAAAACGGGCTCAATACCGTCTGCGAGGACGCCAAATGCCCGAACCGCCACGAGTGCTGGAACCACGGCACGGCGACCATCATGATCCTCGGCAACATCTGCACACGCGACTGCCGCTTTTGCTCGATTGCCACCGGCAAGCCGGAAGGGCTCGATCTCGAGGAGCCGCAGCGCGTGGCCGAAGCGGTCGCACAGATGAACCTGAAGCACGTCGTGATCACCAGTGTCACACGCGACGATGTACTCGACGGCGGGGCGGAAATATTTGCCCAAACTATAACGGCTGTGAAAGAACGCGTACCCGACTTAACAGTCGAGGTGCTGACCCCCGATTTCTGGGGGCGCAAAGAAAGTCTCTACAAGGTGCTCGATGCAGGCCCCATCGTCTTCAACCACAACATTGAAACGGTGAAGCGGTTGCAGCGCTCGATCCGGTCAGGCGCAACGTACGATCGCTCGATGTCGATTCTTCGCTACGCCTCGGAGTACGATGAAGGTTCTATCAAGGTGAAGTCGGGCATCATGCTGGGATTGGGCGAAACCAATGAAGAGGTTTCCCAGACCATGCAGGATCTCTACGACAACGGCGTGCGGCTGCTGACGATTGGCCAGTACATGGCGCCGACGTGCGACCACGCTCAAACCAAGCGTTTTGTCACGCCCCGGGAGTTTGTGGACTTCGAGGACGAAGCCTACAAGATCGGCTTCAAAGCCGTGGCTTCGGGGCCGCTGGTACGTTCGTCCTACCGCGCGGACAAAATGGTCAGCGTTTAAGATGGGGATTCGAACTACTTAGTCGTCCCCGAGCTTTCCGGCCGTGATTTCTATCAGGCCGATGATGACGATTCCGGCAAACATGATAGCCAGGGCGATCCATGTTTCCATGCTGGATACATCGGGCAGTGCGTAATCATAGCCGATAATCTTTTCCTTGATCTCGTCCCCTTTCTGAAAGGTTTTCAGAACGGCCTCCTTCCACGGCCAGAGAATGCTGAGCGATCCAAAGATAAAGCCGGTAAGCAGTGCTATCGTTTGGTCGTGGAACCGCTTGAAAACCCAGGAGAGTACTCGGGCAAATGCCGCGAGACCGGCGGCGGCACCAATACCGACGGGGATGAGGATGGCCAGGTCGAAACTGGAGACGGCCTTGATCATGACCAGCTGATAGTTGCCCATCAGTAAAAGCACGTAGGATCCGGAGAGGCCGGGCAGGATCATGGAGCACATCGCGATGGCACCGCAAAGCAGGAGATAGGGAACGGATGCATTTTCTTCGGCCGGCTCCATGAAGGCGATGGCCGCCGCGATGACGGCTCCAAGCAGGAAGAGCAGTGCAGCAGACCGATGGAATTTTCCAATCTTTTTTCCAACGAAATAGACCGATGCCAGAATCAGACCGAAGAAGAACGACCATACGTGAAGGGCATAGTGTTCGAAAAGATATTCGAGCAGACGGGCAAAGGTCAGAATGCTGGCCACGACGCCGATACCGATGGCCGACAGAAACTTTGCATCGATGTGGTCCAGAAACTCGCGGAACTTGAACCGCATGATCAGTCGGAAGGCTTCAAGGTTAAAGGCTTTTATGGAATTGATAAGACGTTCGAAGATTCCGGTGAGCAGGGCCATGGTTCCCCCCGAAACGCCGGGTATTACATTGGCGGCACCCATCAGGGCTCCTTTGAAGATATTAAATATATAGTTGAGCATGAATTGCCTGTCCCTGTGCTTGTGATCGTTCGGAGAAAGTAGTAGGGATTAACGATCACGAAGTCAATTTCAGGTGAAAAAAGGATTAGAAGAATGACGGACCAGGAAATTTTAGACGCAGTCAATGTGGTGATGGATAAGGAAGTAAGTCCAGCGCTGGCCTCGCATGGCGGGGGCGGAAACGTATCCAAAGTGGAAAATGGCGTGGTTTTCATCGAACTGGCAGGAGGCTGCAAGGGCTGCCCCGGTGCCCGCATGACCATGAAGAACGGTATCGAAACCCTGCTGAAGGAGCGGGTCCCTGCGGTCAAAGAAGTGATTGATGATACGGATCACCTGTAAGGTTGATTGCTCATCCCCCATATCATCGGCCGTTACGCATCGACCTGTTCTTTCTTGTCGATGCGTTTTTTTATCTTCCGCAGGAAGGTGAAAACAATTGAACGCCCGAAAGTGATTTGGCACTATCGCTGACCGTAGAACATCATAATCCCTTTTGGTAGAGAGTTCCTTTGACGCCCGTGGAGACATCTAGATGAAGATTCTAATTGCCGAAGACAATGCGTTTTCCCGAACCCTTTTGAAGAAGACCCTCGTGAAAGCGGGGTACGAAGCGGTCGTTGCCGAAAACGGGGACGCCGCCTGGGAGGTACTTCAGCAACCGGATCCCCCCTGCCTGGCGTTGGTCGACTGGATGATGCCCGGCCTGAGCGGCGTGGAGTTGTGCCGCAAAATCCGCGATCTTGAAAGCCCGATCCCGATCTATGTGATCCTGCTGACGGCTAAAACCGATAAGGAAGACGTACTGGAGGGGTTTTCCGCCGGTGCGGATGATTTTATCAAGAAGCCCTTCGATAGCGGCGAGTTGTTGGCGCGTATTCAGGTGGGAAGACGGTTGGTGGAACAACAGGCCCTGATGCACTGCCTGATCGATTCGCTTCCCGATCCGATTTATGTGAAGGACAACCGGGGTCTTTACATCGGATGCAACAAGGCCTATGCGGAGTTTGTTGGCACCGATCCCGATAAAATATATGGCCGCACCTCTAATGATATTCTGTCTAATGACGTTGTACAACGTTCACACATGGAGGATCTAAGGGTTCTGGCGAATGGCGCAATGAGCGAAACCGAGGGATGGGTCGGCAACGCAGCTGGAGCCAGAGTGTATCACAATACGGTCAAGATTCCGTATCTCGAGTCCGCGGCGGGCTCGTCAGGTATGATCGGCATCTGCCGCGACCTGACCAAGCGCATGGACATGGAGCAGGAGATGCGTCGCCTGGCGGTGGCGGTGGAGCAGTCTACCGAGTCGATCATGATTACCGATGTGGATGGAGGCATCCTGTATGTGAACGCCGCGTTCGAGGAAATCACGGGCTACTCCGCCGAAGAGACCCTTGGTCGGCGTCCGGATATACTGAAGAGCGGGAAGCACGACAACGAGTTTTATGGCAAGCTTTGGAAAACAATCTCCTCCGGAAAAACCTGGGAAGGGCGGTTTACCAACCAGAAAAAGGAAGGCAGTCTATTCGAAACAGAGGCGGTCATCTACCCGATTCGAGACGCCGATGACAAGGTGCTGAACTATGTGAACATCAGCCGCGATATTACCCAGGAAGCCGCGATCGAAAAGCATTTGCGCCAACAGCAGAAGATGAACGCGGTAGGCGAACTCGCCGGGGGGGTCTCCCACGACTTCAACAATATCCTGACTGCCATTCTTGGATACGTCGCGCTCTGCATGAACACGGTTGATGAGGAGAGCAAGACGTACAGTTATCTGTCGGAAATCGTCAAGGCGGGTGACCGCGCTACCAAGCTGGTGCGCCAAATCCTAACGTTCAGTCGACAGGAGCAACAGCAATTCTACTCGCTCAATCTCCAGCCTATTATCGAAGACTCGCTGGGTCTGGTGCAGACGACGATGAGGAAGAGCATTACACTGGTGCAGGATATTGATCCCCAGTGTGGACCCATTCTGGGCGACACGACCCAGTTGCAGCAGATCATGGTGAATCTTTGTACCAATGCCGCCCATGCGCTGGGTAAGAAGGAACCCGGAACGCTCACGCTCACCTTGCAGCAAGTCGACCTCTCCGGAGAGGATGTCGAAGGGCCGATGGCCGATCTGAATCCGGGACCGTATGCCTGCATTACGGTCAGTGACACCGGTTGCGGCATGCCGCCCGAGGTGCTGGAACGGATTTTCGAGCCCTACTTCACCACCAAGAAGCAAGGCGAGGGTACCGGCTTCGGTTTGTCCATCGTGCATGGCATTGTACGAAAGCATCGGGGCTCGATTGCCGTGGAAAGCGAGGAAGGCCAGGGTACGAAATTCACGTTGTATTTTCCCTTGAATTCCGAGTCGGCACGGCAGGAGTCCAAGGCCGGAAAGGCAGCTCCCGTTGATGCGGTCCGTGGACGCATCCTGTTCGTGGATGACGACCAGGCCGTGTTGTCGATGGGACGCGAGATACTGGAATCATTTGGCTACCATGTGGTGACGGCGACCAACGGACAGATAGCCCTGAAGAGCTTTAAACAGGATCCTTCCGTATTCGATGCGCTGGTTACCGACTACAGCATGCCGGAAATGAACGGCCATGAACTGATTCGCGGGGTGGTGGCGATCCGCAAGGATCTCCCGTGCATACTGTGCAGCGGCTATATGGAAAAAGTGGAGGGAGAGGATCTTTCCATGCTGGGCCATGCGGTGTATATGGCTAAGCCGATTGATTGGCGGGAGCTGAGCCAGGCGATCCAGAAGAGCATGGGTAATCAGGGATAAGGACGTTTCCCAATTAAGTCCAGCAAGATTGGCATCATAGTTGCTGTATGTTCTGCGTAAATTGGGGATCTATTATGAATAAAATCGATAAGTTGCTGGAAGACATGTTGGAACAGGGTGCAAGTGACATTCACTTGACCACCAACCATCAACCCTGTTTCCGGATCGATGGGGAAATGCATTTCCAACGCGGTACTGAAAAATATACGGAAGAAGAGTTGCGGGACCTCCTCTATGAGTTTGCTCCTGAACGCAACGTGGAGGAACTGGAGGAACAATGGGACACCGACTTTGCCTACGAACTCGCCGGAACAGCACGCTTTCGTGTAAATATCTTCATGGATCACGAGGGAATAGGCAGCGTAATGCGCCAGATTCCTTCCCGCATTCCCACGTTCGAGGAACTCAACATTCCTGAGGGCATCCGATCATTCTGTTTCCTGACCAAGGGTCTCGTCATTGTGACCGGACCTACCGGAAGCGGAAAGTCGACCACCTTGGCCGCTATGGTCGATCTGATCAACCGAACCCGTCGCCAGCACCTGATCACTATCGAAGATCCGGTAGAATTCAGGCACCGCTCCATGGGCTGCCTGGTAAACCAGCGCGAAGTTCATGTTCATACCAAGAGTTTTGCAAGTGCGCTTCGCGCCGCATTGCGCGAAGACCCCGATATTGTTCTGGTGGGGGAACTGCGCGACCTGGAAACCATGGAAATCGCGATTGAAACTGCGGAAACCGGACATTTGGTGTTCGGGACACTCCATACCAATACGGCCGCCACCACCGTGGACCGTATCATCGACAAGTTTCCGGCAGACCGCCAGAACCAGATTCGCACCATGCTGGCCGACTCTCTCAAGGGTGTAATTGCTCAAACGCTCTGCAAGCGCATCGGTGGTGGACGCATAGCGTCGGCCGAGATCCTCGTGGTAACACCTGCCGTGGCGGCCAATATCCGTGAAGGTAAGACCCACCAGATTCCATCCCTGATGCAGACCGGCCGCAATGTGGGAATGTGTACATTCGCCGACGACCTGTTGAGCCTCGTAAAGCGCGGCATCATCACACCGGAGGAAGCCTACGTCAATGCGATTGACAAGCCCTTCCTCCAAAAGAAACTCGACGAAGAGAATATCAGTCTCGACCTTGAAATGGTCGCGCTGGATGACCTCGACACCTCCGCGGAGGAGTTGGAAAACGCCTCCAAGGGCGATAAAGTGCGCAAAAAACTCCATGTCAATCCAAGGGATACCGCTGCTTTGCGAGAACTGATCCTTATTCTGGCCACCGATGAAAGCCCGGACGAGCGCAACGGCACCGAAGCACTGGAATACGCCCAAAAACTGCTTGATATTACCGGCCAGAACGATGCGCTTACCCTCGTACTTATCAGTACGGCCTATGCCGAGTTGCAACACTTCAGCGAGGCCTCTGAATGGGCCAAGAAGGCACTGAAAGTTGCAAAGGTGAATAAGCAGAAGGATCTAACCGTACGGGTTCAGCGCTATATCAACCTCTATAAGCGAAGTATTCCGTTGCGCGGCGAAGCGGCCTAGACGCTATACGGACAGGACGGTGCGGATCGTCTGGAAATGTTGTTCGATAGTTTCCGTTGAACACCATCCACAGGGTGGAAAGACGGGAAAAAGAATTTACCTAGAAGGTCTTCGTTCTTATGCTGTATCTCTGATTTTAACTACGGAGATGCATCATGGCAGAACAGGCAGGTACAAAGCAGACTTTTGCTCCCCCCTCGAGAGTCAGCGACGGCGCATACTTTCCCGATTTCGACAGCTACCGGAAAATGTATGCTCGGAGTATCGCCGATCCGGATGACTTCTGGAGAGGCCAGGCAGAGGAGCATATCGATTGGTTCCACACGTTTTCCCAGGTGAGCGACTGCGATTTCACTCAGGCGATGAACGCTTGGTTTCTGGGCGGCAAGCTGAACGTGTGCTATAACTGCGTGGACCGCCATCTTTCCACGCGTAGCGACAAGGTGGCCATCCTTTGGGAAGGGGATGAACCCGGTGATACACGCCGGATCACCTACCGCGAACTGCAGCGGGAAGTCTGCAAACTGGCAAACGTGCTCCGCCACAACGGAATTCGCAAGGGGGATCGGGTCGCGATCTATATGCCGATGATTCCCGAGGCGGCCTTCGCGATGCTCGCATGCGCTCGCATAGGGGCTGTTCATAATGTTGTTTTTGCGGGTTTCAGCGCCGAGGCATTGCGTGACCGCATCCAGGATGCACGTTGCAAGGCGGTGATTACCGCCGATGAAGGCCGGCGCGGAAGTAAGACCATTCCGCTCAAGCGACCGGTCGACGAGGCCGTCATGGCCTGCCCGACGGTTAAGCATGTCTTCATGGTTCGCCACACCGGTACCAAGGTACCGTTCTACCCACCGCGCGACATTGATCTCGGCGAGGCGATGCTGAGTGAACGTCCCTATTGCCCGGTTGAGCACATGGACAGCGAAGATACGCTTTTTCTCCTCTACACCTCCGGCTCAACCGGAAAGCCAAAAGGAATTTCGCATACCAGCGCAGGATATCTCCTTTATACCATGCTGACCCACCGGTATGTCTTTGATTATCGGGAGGACGATATCTTTGCCTGTGTGGCAGACATTGGATGGATCACCGGGCACAGCTATGTCGTCTACGGCCCGCTGGCCAACGGCGCGACAACGGTTATGTTCGAGTCGGTCCCCACCTATCCCGACGCCGGCCGCTACTGGGATATGGTGGAGCGTCTGAAGATCACCCAGTTCTACACGGCACCCACGGCCATACGCGCAATCGCCCGTATGGGCGACGAATTCGTAAAAAAATACGACCGGTCCAGTCTGCGCGTGCTGGGAACAGTGGGCGAACCGATCAATCCGGAAAGCTGGAAATGGTACTACGATGTCGTCGGGGAAGGCCGCTGTAACATTGTCGATACGTGGTGGCAGACCGAGACCGGCGGCATCATGATTGCTCCGTTGGCCGGTGCAACCCCCACCAAGCCGGGCTCGGCGACCTTGCCCTTTTTCGGAATCGATCCGGTATTGCTGGATGATGACGGGAAGGAGATTGAGGGTGAGGCTTCCGGTTTGTTGGCGATCAAACGCCCTTGGCCGGCCATGGCACGTACCATTCAGGGCGACCACCAGCGCTTTGCTCAAACCTATCTTAATCCATTTCCCGGGTACTACCTGACGGGTGACGGCTGCCGCCGCGATGAAGAGGGGTATTATTGGATTACCGGACGCGTGGACGATGTAATCAATGTTTCGGGACACCGCATGGGCACCGCCGAGGTGGAGAGTGCGCTGGTAAGCCATCCCGGGTGCGCTGAAGCCGCCGTGGTGGGCTTCCCGCACGAGATCAAGGGGCAGGGCATCTTTGCCTACGTAATCGTCAAGGCAGGTTTTGATGTGGACGCCGAGTTGATCGGTGAACTGCGCAATGAAGTGCGTACCCACATCGGACCCATCGCTGTGCCCGACCAGATTCTGATCGCACCGGGACTGCCAAAAACGCGTTCGGGCAAGATCATGCGACGCATTCTACGCAAGGTGGCCAGCCTGGAAGTCGATGAACTGGGCGATGTTTCAACCTTGGCGGATCCTTCGATTGTAGAGCAGCTGATTTCCAAGCGGAGGGCTCTCGATTATCAATAAAAGCCCCCATAGTTAGGGTTGCAAAGACCCATCAACCGTGTAGCATGCCATCTTCTTAATTTTAGAAGGAGCAGGTATGGCGAAAGAGGAATCAATCGAAGCTGAAGGCGTGGTTAAAAAGGTATTGCCGGCCACCATGTATCGTGTCGAATTAGAGAACGGGCACGAGATTCTCGCGCATATTTCCGGTAAAATGCGCAAACACTTCATCCGTATCGCCGTGGGCGACAAAGTGACAGTTGCCATCTCCCCGTACGATCTGGAAAAAGGACGCATCACGTTCCGTCACCGGAACTAGCACGGAATCATTATGGCGGGGCGAAGTCTTTGGGGCAGCAAAACCGGATTCCTGCTGGCGGCCATCGGATCGGCCGTCGGACTCGGTAACATCTGGCGTTTTGGCTACATGGCCTACGAAAACGGCGGCGGAGCCTTCCTCGTTCCCTATGCGGTTGCGCTCATCCTGGCCGGCATTCCGCTGATGATCCTCGAATATACGCTGGGTCATCGCGAAAAAGCCGCACCGCCGCTGGCCTTTGCCCGCATCAATCGCCATTGGGAAACCATCGGCTGGTGGATGCCTACCATCGCCTTTTTCGGCATCAACCTCTTCTATGCCGCCGTCATCGGCTGGTGCATGAACTATTTCTGTTTTTCATTCAATCAGGCCTGGGGGGCGGATACCGCCGATTTTTTCATGAATACCTTTTTGCAGGTATCGGAATCGCCCTTTGATTTGGGCGGCATTCGCTGGCCGATTCTTGCAGGCACCGTACTGACCTGGATGATCAGCTGGTCCATTTGCTACCGTGAAGTCAACCACGGCATCGAAAAAGCCAGTATGATTTTTATGCCGTTGTTGGTCGTGCTAACCTTCGTGCTGATTGGCTGGTCATTGCAACTTCCCGGCGCGTGGGACGCCATCAAAGAAAACTATCTCACGGCCCGTTGGGAAAAAATCAATCCGCTTTCTGCTGCGGGAAGCAAAGTCTGGGTCGCCGCTTTCGGGCAAATCTTTTTCACGCTGTCTCTCGGCTTCGGCATTATGATCACCTATGCCAGCTACCTGCCGAAAAAGACCGACATCGTTGGCAATGCACTCATCACCTCGGTGCTCAACTGCCTCTACTCCTTCCTTACCGGCTTTGCCGTATTCGGCACCATCGGCTTTATGGCGGCCTCCAAAGGCGTGCCGTTTGCCGAAGCCATTACCAGTGGCCCCGGCCTGGCTTTCGTGGTCTATCCCGAAGCCATCAACCAGTTGCCTGCGGGACAAACCATTTTCGGCATGCTGTTCTTTCTGGTACTCATCATGGCTGGTCTTTCATCCGCTATTTCGCTGGTCGAGGCGTTCTGCTGCTCGCTCATCGACAAGTTTAACTTCGACCGCAAGAAAACCGTCACGACGGTCTGTGCGCTGGGTTGTCTGGGCAGTATCATCTTCACAACCCGGGCTGGACTTTGGATCCTCGATATTGTCGACCACTTCGTAAATAACTATGGTTTGGTGACCGGCGGAATCTTTGAATGCCTGTTGGTAGGTTGGGTGCTAAAGGCCGCTGTTGCCCGCAGGCACGTCGATCAAACGGGTGGGGTCCGGCTGCACAAAGGATGGGAACTGCTGATCAAATTTATCACGCCCGCCATTCTGATCGTTGTAATTGGCTTTGCACTTTACAGCGAATTTTCAGGAAACTATGGCGACTATTCAACCAAAGCCCTGCTCATCCTCGGCGTCGGATGGCTGCTGGCGGCGCTCGTGATATCCGTCATCCTCATGCGCTATCCTTGGAGCGGCACCAAGCTCAGCCGTGACCATGAGCCTGAGGAAGACCATCTGCTGGTTTGATCTGGAGGGATGATGTTCTCATCGTCCATGGACCGCGGGGACGTGGTCCCGCCACTTATTTCAGCGTAATTCGCCGTCCGCCCAGTTGAATTCGGTCTTCAGCAATCCACTGCAGTGCTTCGGGGTAGGCGATGTGTTCCTGCGCATGGATCTTGGTCATGAGTGATTCAAGCGTATCCGAATCTTCGATGGCCACGCATTTTTGATTGATGATCGAACCGCTGTCTACCCCGGCATCAACGAAATGCACCGTGCACCCCGTGAACTTGACACCATAATGGTAGGCTTGTTTCCCGCCGTCGAGACCGGGAAAGCTGGGCAGCAGGGAAGGGTGGATGTTGATCATGCGCCCGGCATAGGCGTTAAGCAGCCCGTCCTTCACGATCCGCATGAAACCGGCGAGGGCAATAAAATTAACACCGTGGTCTTCTAGGATCTGGAGAACCTTCTGCTCGGCATCGCCATCGAGCTTGGTTTTGAACGGGGCGCACTCGAAGTAGATGGCGGGGATGTTATGCTTGCGGGCGCGCTCCAGAATAGTGGCATCCTCCACATCGGACAGCACGCACTTGATTTCCGCATCCAGTGTTCCGGCTTCCACGGCATCGATGATCGACTGGCAGTTCGTTCCCGCGCCCGATCCAAAAATAGCCAACTTCAACATACACCTTCTCCATATATTA
>CAXMPN010000022.1:0-2463 GCA_964195195.1 Pontiella sp.
GGCCTCATCGGCGCAACGTCCATCGGCGGCGGGGTTTTAATTGTTCCTATGCTGATGATCCTGTTCGGACTGTCCGCTCCCCGCACCGTGGGCACCGCCATCTTTATCGCCTTCATTATAACCATGGTCACGTCGCTCATCTATGGGTCCAATGGCGAGCAGGACCGAGTAACCGCCGTCATCATGGCGGTGGGATCGCTGGGCGGTGTTTATTATGGAAGCAAGCTTTCCGTTAAATTGCCGGAGCTGTTTCTCCGCGCCATCGTAGTGGTATTGGTGCTGGTCGCGGCCATCATGATGCTCGGCGACAATATAACCCATTAGCCTCCACTAGATATTGATTCATATTCTCCTGCCCACTAAGCTGTGACCATGGATACACGAATCAACCCAGCCACCCTAGATGCCGCCGTAGCTGCACTGAAGCGGCAATGGCCGGATGCGAGGCCCCAATGCGGTATCATTCTTGGCTCCGGATGGAGTGAAGCCGTGGAGGATTTTATCGGGAAGGAAATAGCCTATGCCGACATTCCGGGGCTGGGCGCGACCGGTGTAATGGGCCATGCGGGAAAACTTCGGCACGTGTCGATCGATGGAATGGAACTGTTCATCTTCCAGGGACGCCGGCACTGGTACGAAGGTACCGGCTGGACACCGGTCATCCTTCCCGTCTACCTGCTGCACGCATTCGGCGCAAGCACGGTCCTGCTCACCAATGCCGCAGGCGGCATCCGCTCTAATCTGCCCCCCGGATCGCTGATGGTGATCGAAGACCACATCAATATGCTCGGCTCCAATCCCCTGATCGGTGCGCACAATCCCCAACTAGGCACCCGCTTTCCGGACCAGTCGGAAGTCTACAACAGGGAGCTGCGTCGCAAACTGATCAACGCCGGGGCCGATTCGTCAGGAACCTACATCGCCACCATGGGTCCCACGTTTGAAACGCCGTCGGAAATCAAGCTCTTTACAGCCATGGGAGCCGACGCCGTCGGGATGTCGACCGTCCCGGAAGCTATCGTGGCCAATGCGCTAGGCATGCACGTGGCCGGCCTCTCCTGTATCTGCAACTGGGCGGCCGGCATCAGCCCCGTCAAGCTCACCCACGAAGATGTCAACGAGACGGCAGCCCAAGCCATGCCGCGCATGAAGAAGCTCATCGAAACCTTCCTGAAGGAGCTGGCGAATGAATCCTGATGAACTGGTCGAAGCGGCCCGCAAGGCCTTGGACCGTGCGCATGCGCCCTACTCGGGCTACCAGGTGGGCGCGGCCCTGCTATGCGCGGATGGAACCGTTTTCACAGGTTGCAACGTGGAAAACGCCTCCTATGGCCTGACCAACTGCGCCGAGCGCACCGCCGTTTTTTCCGCCGTCGCCGCCGGCCAAACTAAATTCAGCGCCATCGCTATCGTGGCGTCGGGCGAGCCGACCCCCTTCCCTTGCGGCGCGTGCCGACAGGTGCTGGCCGAATTCTGTCCGCCGGAGCTTCCGGTCTATGTAGCCCGAGCCGATGGATATGAAACCATATCCCTAGGGGATCTGCTGCCGCACGCGTTCGGAACGTACAATGACTAAAACTCTCTACCTTATGCGCCACGCCAAAGCGGGCTGGATGGACATGCACCTCGGCGATTTCGACCGCTCGCTCACCCAGCGCGGCCTGCGCGATGCCCCCGAAATGGGTCAACGGTTGAAAAAGCGGGGAGTCCGCCCGGAGATCATTCTATGCAGCCCGGCACAGCGCACACGCCAGACGGCAGAACTGCTGATCAAGGAATTCGGCGGCACAATAGACAAAGTTCAGTTCGATGACCGCATCTATGAAGCCGATCCCGACACCCTGCTGGATCTCATTCGATCGCTTCCGGAGACGTGCTCTTCCGTCATGCTGATCGGGCACAACCCATCCATCGGTTGGTTGGCCAATCAACTATCCGACGTTCAGATAGAACAAATGCCAACCTGCGCCATTGCCACCCTCGAACTTCCTTCATCCAACTGGAAGGATATGGGCAAAGAGGCGGCCCGGCTTCTTGACCTCGACCATCCCAGCCGCGATGCGAAAGGATAGCCTTTACAGCTCAGCCTTCGGATAGGAGCCGAGCACGGTCATGAGGGTGCAGTGCTCCTGCAGATCCTCCAGTGCTCGGGCCAGCCTCAGACTTAATTCTGTTAAATTATCCGCATTCTGCGAACCACACAGAAGGCCAGGCCAGACAAACCGAGCAGACCAAGAGTCGCTGGTTCAGGAATGACATAGAGATCGGTAACCTCTTCCGCAGACAGTGCCCGGTTGTAGATGCGAACATCGTCGATTCCACCGGTGAAATAGTTCTCGCTTGTCCGGGAGCCGATGGTTGGTGTCGCGCTGTTAAGGATGGATCCGGTCAACGAGTCGGCAATGATGACCTCAGCCTCCCGGCTTCCGTCGACATAATAGTTAATACCTGAAGCCGAGGATG
>CAXMPN010000022.1:2473-2886 GCA_964195195.1 Pontiella sp.
CCACATGATGCCATTGATCATCGCTCAATAACGTGGCTCCATCCACTCGCAACCGGTTTCCGGTCGTACCATTACTGATTAAGTAGGTTTTGAGCACTCCACTGCTCAGGGCAACGGATATGCCTCGGTAGGAGCTCGACGAGAGCATCTTGGAAAGAATGATGTTTCCGGTATCGCTCTCACTGGTCTTTATCCAAAACGACCGGCTGAAAGCGTCGGTCCGCTCAAAATCCAGTGTTGCTGACGGCAGATCAATTCGATCATTTATGCCGTCGAAATAGTAGGCGCTGTCGGCATTGTCGAAACGGTCCAGGGAAAGTGTTGCGCCGATTACCGAGCCGTCATAACCGTTTCCCGACGCGTCATTGGCATTCCCGCTAAACGAATAGTTGGCAATCAAGCCATCGCTGACG
>CAXMPN010000022.1:3049-8662 GCA_964195195.1 Pontiella sp.
TTATTATTAGTATATCTTACTAGAAACGCCTAATCATACTTCAGCCTTAGGATAGGAGCCGAGGACGGTCATGAGGCTGCAGTGCTCCTGCAGGTCCTTGAGTGCACGGGCAACCTTTTCATCGGTGGCATGTCCGTCTACATCAACGAAGAAATAGTATTCCCACGCCTTGTTCTTGCTGGGGCGCGACTCGATTTTGGTCATGTTGATGTTGTCGGCCTTGAAGACGGAGAGTGCATCGTAGAGCGCACCGACCTTGTGCTTCACCCCGAAGACGATCGAGGTCTTGTCGGTACCGGTGGCCGGTCCGTATTGCTGTCCGATCACCAGGAAGCGGGTGGTATTGCCCTGCATGTCCTGGATATTCGTGGCCAATACTTCGATATTGTACATATCCGATGCCATGGCACTAGCGATGGCGGCCGATCCCGGCGTCTCCAATGCCAGTTGTACCGCATGGGCCGTGCTTTCCACCGGCGAGAGCTGGGCGTTCGGCAGGTTGGTGCGCAGCCAGGTACGGCATTGGCCAAACGCTTCCTGTTTGCTGAAGATCATCGTGACCTCGTCGCGCGGATGCTTCGACAGCAGCGTCAACGAGATGGGCAGGTAGATTTCCGCGCAGATTCTAAGTGGCGTGGAGGCAAACTGGTCGAACGTATGTGTGACGGCGCCTTCGGTTGAATTCTCGATCGGCACCACCCCATAGTCGGCCGTGCGGTTCTGCACCCGGTCAAATACTTCGCTGATGGTGCCGGAGGGAATATAATCGACGCTCACGCCAAACTTGTTGCGCGCTGCCTGATGCGTAAAGGTGGCTTCCGGTCCGAGATAGGCGATCTTCATCTCGGCTTCCAACGCCAACGCCGCCGACATGATTTCACGGTAGATCGCGTGAGCGGACTCTTCGGGTAACGGCCCGGCGTTCAACTTCTGGATCTTATCGAACACTTCACGTTCGCGGGAAGGCACATAGATTTCCGCGCCGTTTTTCTTTTTTGCTTCCCCGATTTGCAGCACCACATTGATGCGCTCGTTAAGCAGGCGCACGATTTCGGAATCGAGCGAATCGATCTCGTTTCTTAGATTATCGAGATTCATAATACTCCTTATGAAATGTGAAACCGGAAACCTGAAACCTGAAAGCAGTCGTACCCTCGGAATTCAGGTTTCCAATTTCAGGTTTCAGGTTTCTTCTTTTTCAATCTCCTCGTCCAGTGCGGCAACGGATGCTTCGGCTTCACCATCATCTGCTGCCTTCGCGCTCAGTTCCTTCTCCATTGCGGGAAAAGGTTCAGTGCTCTGCTTGTTATCGTCCGTAGGCATGGCGCGCTTGAGTTCCTGACTACCCGGCAGATCCGCAATCTGGTTGATGCCGAAATGCTCGAGGAATTTCTGGGTGGTTCCAAACAGCCATGGGCGGCCCGGAAGTTCGCTGCGGCGCACCACGCGCACCAGCTGCATGTCGATCAGCTTGCGCAGCACGGCATCAACGGATACCCCGCGCACTTCCTCGATCTCGGAACGCAGGCACGGCTGGCGGTAGGCCACGATGGCCAGGGTTTCCAGTGCGGGTTTGGATAGCCGCATCACCTGGTTTTTGTCGAGCAGGGCACGGACAAAAGGCCCGCATGCGGCATCGTTCTGCAGGCGGTAGGCTTCTGCTACCAGGGCAACATTGAGCCCCACGTTCGCCTTGTCGAGATCCTCCTGGAGCTCTTCGATCGCCCCCTCGATCTGCTTATCCGTCGCCTTGGCATACTGTTCGTAAGGGCCGGAAAAACCGTTGCCGGTTTCAATCATCGCCTTGCGGATACGCTTAATCGTCAGCGGCTCTTTGGCCGCGAACAGCAGTGCGCCCACAATCTGCTTCAGCTCTGGAAGTACATCTACCGTGCTTTCGCTCATGTTCTTGTTCTCTCCTAAAACATTTCCTCTGCAACCGGCTCAGGCCCATCGGGTTCGTCTTCCAGCTCCGGCTCCGGTTCACGGGGTTCCACCACGATTTCGCCGAAATGGTCATCCTGCACCGCGGCAATGCGGTTCAGTTTTATCAGTTCCAACACCGCAAGGAAAGTGCAGACAATCTCCTGGCGCGACACCATGCCTGTAAAGAGGTCGGTAATGCTCAGGCGTTTTGCGATCCTAAGGTTATCGACGATATAGGTCACCTTCTGCGAAACGGTGTATTCCTCCGCGAAGATTTCCTGCAAATCCTCTTCCTTGATCCGTCCCAGCGCCACGTTCAACGACGAAATCAGATCAAAGATACTCGCGTCGCGTAGATCGACGTCCGGCGGCGCACCCAGCTCAACGTGCTCGCTCTCGCGCCCAAACACGTTTTCCATGTGCATTTCAAGCCCTTCAAGATGGTCGGCCGCGTCCTTGAATTTTTTGTACTCCACCAGTTGCCGGACCAGATCCCACCGCGGATCCTCCTCTTCCTCATCCTCTTGATCCTTGCGGTCTTCGACGGGCAGCAGCATGCGGCTCTTGATCAGCATCAGCGTGGCCGACATCACGATAAAATCGCCCGCAATATTGAGGTCGAGCACCTTCATCAACTGCAGGTATTCCATGTACTGATCGGTAATGAGCCCGATCGGAATGTCATAGATGTCAACTTCGTCCTTTTTGATCAGGTACAAAAGCAGGTCGAGCGGCCCCTCGAACACTTCGAGCGAGACCTTGTAGTCGTCTTTAATCAAATCCATTTGTGTACTCAAATTTTTGATTTCCGATTTTTGATTTTTGAATTGTCGGTCTGCGACTGCCCTTTCTTTTAAAAGGCCAACGCCGCCTGAGTTCCATAATTCGAAAATCTAAATTTAAAATTCCAAAATCACACAAGGCCGACAGCATGCCGGGCCTTGTCCAGTGTTTCCCGCGCAAGCACCCGGGCCCTATCCGCACCCGTTCGGAGCACGTCTTCTACATAGTCCATATCGCCGGCCAGCTCGGCGCGACGTGCCCGCATCGGCCCGAAGTGCCCGTTGATCTTTTCGAGCAGCTCCGTCTTGGCGTGGCCGTATCCCATACCCCCGGCGCGGTAGCGTTCCGCCAGTTCCGACTGCTCCTGTTCGGTGGAAAGCAGCTTGTAGAGGGCATAGACATTGTCCGTTTCCGGATCCTTCGGCTCCTCCATCTCCTTGCTGTCGGTCACGATCTTCATCACCCGCTTTTTCAGCGGCTTGCCTTCGCTGAAAATTTCGATGGTGTTGTCGTACGATTTCGACATCTTCTGGCCGTCAATACCCGGCACCACCGCCACATGCTCGCGAATCGACGGTTCCGGGATGGTGAAGACCTCGCCATAGGTATTGTTGAAACGAATGGCCAGGTCGCGCGTCACCTCGACGTGCTGCTTCTGGTCGCGCCCGACCGGCACCACGTTGGAATTGACCGCGAGGATGTCGGCCGCCATCAGGACCGGATAGGCAAAAAGACCATGCGAAGCCGCAATGCCCTTGGCCACCTTGTCCTTGTAAGAATGGCAGCGCTCCAGCAGCCCCATCGGGCAGAGCACCGACAGCAACCATCCCAGTTCGTGCACCTCCGGCACATCGCTCTGGCGGTATAACGCCGTTTTTTCAGGATCGATTCCGCACGCCAGGAAGTCCAGCGCCACGTCGGTGGTCATCTGCCGCAGTGCATCGGCCTCCTGCACCGTGGTCATCGCATGGTAGTTGGCAATGAAGAGATAGGCCTCGCCCTGCTCCTGCAGCTCGATCGCCGGCTTCATCATGCCGAAATAGTTGCCGATATGCAGTTTGCCCGAAGGCTGTATGCCCGAAAGTATCCTCATCAATAAAGCTCCGGTTGGGTTATAAGCCATCGGCGGCCGGGTATCGGGAGAGGCCTTCAGGGGCATCCCGCCGATAAACCGTTAACCTTAAACTGATAACTGGCGGGGTCTCCGCCAAAACAAGAGCTCGTTTTTACCTGTTCTATCGGGCCGATACAAATCCATAAACCCCGCAAATGCAGTTGTCCGGCATGCAAAGGGCTCTACTTGATATAGTGGAAGGTCTGCTCATGTGCGCCCTCGTTCTGGCCGGCACCGAAAGAATAGGGGGCCCACTTCCACTCGATATCCTCCGAGGTGCGGTATTCCCGCATCATCTCCTTGCCGGATGGAAGTTTCGTTTTAAGTCGCAGCCAGATGCCATGCACATTGGCAAGCGAACTCGCGTCGCTACCGAAAGCACCACTGCGGCTGTCCTCGGTATAGAGGCGGATGGACTTGGTTTCACCCACAAGCTCGGAGGAAGGGCGAAGCAATTCCACGACCCCTTTACCGTAGCAACTACCCTCTTCATACCGGACGGTGCGACCCTTCCGTTCCCCTTGGTTGTAGAAGATGCAATATTCGAAATGAATCTTCTCGAAGGGGGCATCGGTCCTGTTCATGAGGCGGATCTTGTAAACAGAATCAATAACCTCTTTCGTAGCATCAGAAATCCCGGACTCCTTCTTCGATACGGGGGTGGAGTTTAGCGTGGGCATAAATTCCAGACCCTCCTGGAAACGGTGCGACGCCCTCCAGTCTAAAATGAAGAGCCGGTCCGCATCGGAAAACATGGCCAGTTGCATGCGGCCTGTTTTTCCGCCGGACCGCATCAGGACAACCGTTTCGGAAGCGGCTTCAAAATCTATCAGCCGCCCTTTGAATGTGCGTCCCTGTGTATCACTGAAGGTGCGGTACGCCTCGTCCGAAAAGACAGGGGTTGACAGCATCAGGCACATCAAGACGAAGGCACAGCGCTTCATTCCGGTATTCTTTAGAGTCGTGTTCATATTTTTCCTTCCTATCGACGGCTACATGCAGCGGAGAATGTCATCAGCATGGCATCCCCGCCTTTACCCGCCGCTCCGAACAGACCGTCCTCATATCTTCAAATGTAAGCGCTGACAATATGCCAATCTTAAAGACCAATGCAAGTGACTGTTATAACATTTCATTTTAAAGGTAATTTATAATTTAGCAGACCCTTTCCGGAAACCACGCTGCGATGGCATCCGAAAAACACGTATACACCTTTCACATATATGCCGCCCGTTTTACTTACATTATATTTGAACATTATACCCTATTGGGGTATCTACTAAGGCAGTTCAACGGAGATCCCGAATGAAAGGTCATACCATAGCGCATTCGGAAAATATTGCACGGCTTTCACGGATCGAAGGGCAGATCAAGGGTGTGAAACGGATGATAGATGAGCGGGAATACTGCATTGATATCATCACCCAAATCCAGGCCGCCCGCGCCGCCCTGCAGTCCGTCAATAAAACCATTCTCGAAAAGCACCTCAAGCATTGCGTCGCCGATGCGCTCGAATCGCAGAACGAAGACGAGATCGAACAAAAGCTCGCGGAAATCATGACGGTCATCAAACGAATGGAAAAATAGAAAGGAGGTCATATGAAGGGCACCATATTCACGCAGACCATCAGGCTATCCGCACCGGCTTTGAGTGTGAACCATTCCCTTCGGTCATTATTTTCGTTCCGAATATTATGCGTCGCATTGCTCGCGGGTGTCTTATTGACCTCCAAGGGGGGTGCCGAGCCGTTCGGCAGCAACCTGACGCTGCAGGCCGCACTGGACTACGG
>CAXMPN010000022.1:8672-17830 GCA_964195195.1 Pontiella sp.
ACTACGGCGCGGAAAACAACCCCGAACTAAAGTCCGCGTTCCAGCAATGGCAAGGGGTCGAATACAATATTAGCGTGCAGAAGGCCCTGCCCGATCCGATGCTGACCTACGGCTATTACTTCGAATCGGTCGAGACCAGGGTGGGGCCGCAAAATCAAAGTTTCGGATTTTCCCAGAAATTCCCCGGCTTTGGAAAACGCTCCTCCATGAAATCCATCGCCACCGACCTGGCCGCCGCAGTGCAACAGCGATACCTCCGGGAAAAGCTCAACCTCAATTTTTCCATCGCCCAGGCCTATGCCGAGCTACACTATCTCAAGCGTAGCATTGGCATCACCCAGGATCGCATTGATCTCATCCGGAATCTTGAAGAGGTCGCTCGCCAGCGCTATGCGTCTGGCTCATCCATGGCACCCGTTCTGCAGGCACAGGTCGAGCTGGGACGGCTCGAAGATCAGCTTAATTCCCTGAAGGATATGCAGCAGCCCCACGAGGCAATATTGAATGCCCTGCTCAACCGTCCGGCCGATGCAACGCTCCCCATTTCATCCATCCTGCCCTACCGGTCGGTCACGGCAGATGCCGCCGCGCTGGGCAGGAACCTGCCGCAGACCAGCCCGGAACTGCAGGAATTATCTGCCAAGGTTGATCTGGGTAACCACCAGTTGCAGCTGGCCCGGCGCGAACGCCTTCCAGATTTCACCCTCGGGGTCATGTACATCGACACCGGCCATGCCGCCGGGGCGATTCCCGACAGCGGAAAGGATCCCGTCATCGGCACCGTGGGCATTAACCTGCCGCTCTGGATCGGCAAGAACCGCGCGCGCATCGAGTCTGCCTCCTACCTGACCACTGCCGCTCGACTGAGCATGGAAAATCGCGCGCAAACCCTTGATGCCGACATCCGGCAGGCCCTCTTCAAACTGCGCGATGCCGACCGCAAGATCAACCTCTACAAGGAGAGCCTTATCCCCAAAGCCAACCAGTCGCTGCAGGTCAATCGCCAAGGCTTCGAGGCCGGTCAACTGGAATTCATCAACCTGATCGACACCGAACGGATGTTGCTCGAATTCGAACTCTCTCACGAACGCGCCCTCACCGACCACCTGATCGCCCGCGCCCATCTCAGCAAACTGACCGGCATCGACTTTTTAACAGAAAATATTAACCACACAATTCCGCCCAAGCGGAAGGAATTGGGAAAGAACACGAAGGCAAGTAACCCGTAACCGCTTCGTGAACTTCGTGTCTTCAGCGAGTTTACGAGCGGGTGGTTAAAAGGAAATGAGTATGAAAAAAGTAAAACCGATTCTCTTCATCCTCGCAGCCTTGATCATAGGCTTCGTCCTGCGCGGATGCTTTAGTTCATCTGCACCGACTTCCGAACAACCTCAAACCTCAAACTCTAAACCTCAAACCTCGATTTGGACCTGCTCGATGCACCCGCAGATCCAACTTCCCAAGGCTGGAAAATGCCCGATCTGCTTTATGGATCTCATACCGCTTGAATCCGGCAGCGATGAAGGCGGCGAACGCGAACTCAGCGTCAGTCCGTATGCCGCGAAACTGATGGAGCTCGAAACGAGTGAAGTCGTCCGTCGTTTCGTGGCGGCGGAAGTTCGCATGGTCGGAAAAGTGGACTTCGATGAAACCCGCGTAACCTATATCTCCGCCCGGGTGCCCGGCCGCATCGACCGCCTGTTCGTGGACTACACCGGCATCCCGGTTAATAAAGGCGATCACCTCGCCGAGTTGTACAGCCCCGAACTGCTCACGGCGCAGGAAGAACTCATCCAGGCTATCCAAACTCTGGAAAACCTCAAGAACAGCCAAAGCAGCATGCTACTCGATACAGCAAAACAGACCGTCGAAGCCGTCCGCGAAAAGTTGCGGTTGTGGGGATTCACGGCGGAACAGATTGCGCAGATTGAATCGAGCGGGAGCCCAAGTGACCACATGACGATCTATTCGCCCACGGGCGGCATCGTGATCCATAAAAATGCGAAGGAAGGCCAATATATACAAACCGGCACGCAGATCTATACCATCGCCGATCTTTCCAGGGTTTGGATTCAGCTCGATGCCTACGAGAGCGACATCCGCTGGCTGCGCTACGGCAGCAACGTCGAGTTCACCACCGAAGCCTATCCGGGTAAAACCTTCACGGGCACCATCTCCTTCATCGACAAGATCATCCATCCCGCCACCCGTACCGCCAAGGTCCGCGTGATTGTAGACAACTCAGACGAAAAGCTGAAACCCGGCATGTTTGTCCGCGCAATCGCCCGCCCGGAAATAACGGCAGACGGCCGCGTGATGAACCCGGCACTGGCTGGCAAATGGATCAGCCCGATGCACCCGGAAGTGATCAAGGACGAGCCCGGCGCGTGCGATGTCTGCGGCATGCCGCTGGTCACCGCGGAGTCGCTCGGTTACGTCAATAAAAACGAAGAAAACGCGCCGCTTGTTATACCGGTAACGGCCGCTCTGAAGACCGGCAAGCGTGCCGTCGTCTATGTTGAAATCCCCGGGCGGGAAAAACCGACCTACGAAGGCCGCGAAGTGGAACTCGGGGCACGCCGCGGCGACTTCTACGTCGTATCAAGCGGGCTCGCGGAGGGCGAACGGGTGGTCACCCGCGGCGCGTTCAAGCTCGATGCCGAACTGCAGATCCATGCGAAGCCCAGCATGATGTCGATGCCTTCTGAGCAGACCGTGGAAAGCAAACAGCCTGCAGCCGACGACCAACCAATTAAACCGCAAACAAATTGTCCCGTCATGGGCGGCGAAATCAACAAGGAGATCTACACCGACTATAATAGCATGCGCATCTACTTCTGCTGCGCGGGTTGTGATGGCGAGTTCAACGCCGATCCCGAAAAATATCTGCCGAAAATGAAAGCCGAGGGCATCACGATAGAAAAGGTGGAGCACAGCCATGCTCACTAGTCCCAGTTCAAAATATGTATTAGCCACCAAAGAACATAGAGAGCTCAAAAACTGCTCAACTGAATGTTCTTTGTTTTCTATGCGTTCCTTCGTGGCCAATCCTTCGTCCGCACCGCTTTCGTGTGCTTCGTCCAATTGGGCGCACTTGCTTCCAATGGTGTGGTTTCTTCCCCCTGAGGTACAGTCATGAGCGAAAACCAGACTCCTGAACAAAAGTCGGCCCTCGGGCGGCTGATGCGCTTCTGCCTGGAGAACCGGCTGGTGGTATTGCTGTTTACGCTCGCGGTTATTTTTACCGGCATTCTCGTGGCACCGTTTGAATGGAAGGTCGGCGAACTCCAGCGCTATCCCGTGCCGGTCGACGCCATTCCCGACATCGGTGAAAACCAGCAGATTATATTCACCCAATGGATGGGCCGCTCGCCGCAGGATGTGGAAGATCAGGTCAGCTACCCGCTCACCGTCCAGCTGCTCGGCATCCCCGGCATCAAGACGATCCGCAGCTATTCGATGTTCGGCTTTTCCTCCATCTACATCATTTTCAAGGAGGATGTCGAATTCTACTGGTCGCGCACCCGCGTGCTTGAAAAACTCAACAGCCTGCCGCCCGGCACGCTGCCCATGGGTGTCCAGCCAACACTCGGCCCCGACGCCACCGCACTCGGCCAAATCTACTGGTACACGCTGGAAGGGCTCGATCCCGATGGCCACCCGACCGGAGGATGGGACCTCGAAGAGCTGCGCACCATTCAGGACTGGTACACCCGCTACTCGCTGCTCTCCGCCGACGGTGTGGCCGAGGTCGGCTCCATCGGCGGCTATGTCCGCGAATACCAGATCGATGTAGACCCCGACGCCATGCGCGCATTCGGCGTGAGCATCGATCAGGTGTACCACGCCGTGATGAGTGCCAACGTTGATGTCGGTGCCAAAAGCATCGAGGTCAACCGCACTGAATACTTCATTCGCGGCATCGGCTTCATCGAAAGCATCGACGATATCCGCAAAAGCGTCGTCAAGGTGGGTGCCGACAATGTGCCGGTCTTGATCGAGCATGTCGCCAACGTCGCGCTCGGTCCGGCCACCCGCCGCGGTGCGCTCGACAAAGGCGGTGCTTCGGTCGTCGGCGGCGTGGTGGTTGCCCGCTACGGCGACAATCCGCTGGCCGTCATCAACAACGTCAAAGACAAGATTGCCGAAACGCGCGAGGCCCTCCCAGCCAAGGCCATTATCGACTTCCAACAAACCACCAGCGAGGAGATCACCGCCTTCGCTCTGAACGAAGGATTCGATGCCTTTGAATCCGGTGCATTAAACCAGGAACCGTGGAAAGAATATCTCCGCAGCACCGATCAAACATTCTGGCCCGAATGGGTGACCCTCAGCAAAGTTTCCGTGGTGCCCTTCTATGACCGCACCGGACTGATCTATGAAACGCTCGGCACGTTGAACGAAGCCATCTCGCAGGAAATCCTCGTCACGATCATCGTCGTGCTCGTCATGGTCATGCATTTGCGCAGCGGACTGATTATCAGTTCCATGCTGCCGCTCGCCGTGCTGCTCTGCTTCATCGGCATGAAATTTTTCAAGGTACAGGCCAATATCGTCGCGCTGTCCGGCATCGTGATCGCCATCGGCACGATCGTCGATATGGGCATCGTCGTCTGTGAAAATATTCTGCGGCACCTGAAGGAAGCCCCGGCAGAAGAATCCAAATTGAATGTCGTGCACCGCGCGGCCAGTGAAGTCGGCAGCGCCGTACTGACCGCTGTAATGACCACCGTCGTCAGCTTCCTGCCCGTATTCACGATGCTCGGCGCGGAAGGCAAACTCTTCAAGCCGTTGGCCTACACCAAAACCTTCGCATTGCTCGCCTCCATCACGATTGCGCTGACCGTTTTGCCGGCGGCGGCATACACGCTCTTCTGCGGAAAGGTTTCGCGCAAAAAGCTGCGGATGACGCTCAGCGGCGGCGTGGTTCTCGCGGGTCTTGCCATTGCCATCAGCGTGGTGTGGTGGGCGGGTCTGATTCTTGCCCTGCTTGGAATATATCAACTGGCCGAGAACCACATACCCGAACACTTGAAACGGTTTGCCCCGGTGGCGGCCAGTATTTTGGCGATTATTGCCGTGGGGATCCTGCTGACCACCTACTGGGAACCGCTGGGCCCCGAACGCGGCTTCCTGCGCAACATTATCTTTGTGGCGATTATCATCGGCGGACTGCTCTTGTTCTTCAAGGTATTCCAACATTTCTATCCGCGCCTCCTGAAGTGGAGCCTCGATCATAAGGCCGTGTTTCTATGTGTACCGCTCGTCCTGATCATGATAGGCGGCATGGCGTGGCTCGGATTCCCGAAACTATCCGGCTGGATGCCCGATGGCATCAAGAGCAGCCCGCCCGCCCAGTATCTGGCCCACAAGTTTCCCGGACTCGGCAAGGAATTCATGCCACCGCTCGACGAAGGCTCGTTCCTCTGGATGCCGACCACTATGACGCACGCTTCCATAGGCGAAGCGCTGGACATTCTTGAAAAGCAGGATATGGCGTTCGAGTCCATCCCGGAAATCGAGTCCGCCGTCGGCAAGCTCGGGCGCGCAGAAACCCCGCTGGATCCCGCGCCAGTCTCGATGATTGAAACCGTCATCAACTATAAACCTGAATACAAGACCGGAACGGACGGCCACCGCATCAACTACCGCTATGAAGGCGGCGATTATGTGCGCGATGAAGGCGGCGAGCTGATCGAGGATCCCGACGGACGCCCCTACCGGCAGTGGCGCGATCACATCCGCTCGCCCAACGACATTTGGGACGAAATCGTCAAGGCCGGCAGGATGCCCGGCACTACGTCCGCGCCCAAGCTCCAGCCGATTGCCGCCCGCATCGTAATGCTCCAGAGCGGCATGCGCGCGCCCATGGGCGTCAAGGTGAAGGGTTCCGATCTCGACACCATCGAACAGGTCGGTCTGCAGATTGAAAAATTCCTCAAGGAAGTGCCCAGCGTTGAACCGGCCGCTGTCATTGCTGACCGCATCGTGGGCAAACCCTATCTCGAGATCGTGCCTGACCGCGAATCGCTCGCCCGCTACGGCATTCCGATCCGTAAATTCCAGGATGTCATCGAAATCGCCATCGGGGGACGGAAGGTTACCACCACCGTCGAAGGGAGAGAACGCTTCCCCGTACGTGTGCGCTACAGCCGCGAGCTGCGCGATAACATTGAAGCGCTCGACAAAATTCTCGTGCCGGGCCAAGGCGGGCAGCAAATCCCGATCACCGAACTGGCTGACATCAAATATGTCCGGGGCCCGCAGGTCATCAAGAGCGAAGACACCTTCCTCGTCGGCTACGTGGTGTTCGACATGAAACCCGGTTATGCCGAGGTGGATGTCGTCGAGCAGGCGCAGGCCTACCTGCAGTCGAAGATCGACAGCGGCGAATTCAGTTTGCCGCGCGGGGTGAGCTACCATTTTGCCGGCAGCTACGAAAACCAGTTGCGCGCCGCCAAAACGCTATCTCTCATCCTGCCGCTCGCGCTGTTCGTGATCTTCATGATCATCTACTTCCAGTTTAAATCCGTCTCCACCACCCTGATTGTATTCTCCGGCATCTTCGTGGCCTGGGCAGGCGGCTTCATCCTGATCTGGTTCTACAGCCAGCCGTGGTTCCTCGACTTCTCTGTTTTCGGGGTCGAAATGCGCACCTTGTTCCAGATCCAAACCATTAACATGAGTGTGGCAGTCTGGGTCGGCTTCCTCGCGCTCTTTGGCATTGCGAGCGACAACGGCGTCATCCAGTCCACCTACCTCGACCAGGTTTTCCGCGATCACAACCCCGGCACCATTGAAGCCATCCGCGAGTCCACCATCATCGCGGCCAAACGCCGTGTGCGGCCTTGCCTGATGACCTCCGCCACCACCATTCTTGCGCTGATCCCTGTGCTCACCTCCACCGGCCGCGGCAGCGATGTAATGGTCCCGATGGCCATCCCGTCGTTCGGCGGCATGCTCGTCGTGCTCATCAGTATTTTTGTGGTTCCCGTGCTCTATTGCTGGCGGCAGGAACGAAAGCTCCAGGTGTCCGTGGAAGGATAGCGTCCCCGCTGTCCAAGGGCGATGAGGACATCGCTCCTCCCGTTCGTTGACAACGCGCGGCATGGAGTTATCATTACCGCATGGATGCATCAACTACTATGGCACTGATCTTTGGACTGCTGGGTGGACTGGCGCTTTTCATATTCGGCATGCGCACGATGAGCAAGGGGCTCTCGGCCGCTGTCGGGGATGGAATGCGGAGCATCATCACCAAAGCCACGCGCAACCGGCTGACCGGCATCGGCATGGGAAGCTCCGTCGGATTCCTGATCCAGAGCAGTGCCTCGATCGTGCTGTATGTCGGCTTCATCAATGCCGGCCTGATGACGTTGAACCAGTCCATCGCCCCGATGCTCGGCGCCAATATCGGCACCACGCTCTCGGTCCAGCTGATTTCGTTCAAGCTGGCGGACTACTGCCTGGTCGGCGTGTTTGCCGGGCTCATGATGCATCTGATTGCCAAGACCCCCAAAGTCAGGAACGGGGGGTTGGCCCTGCTGGGCTTTGGGCTGCTGTTTCTCGGCATGACGATCATGAGCGATGCCATCCGCCCACACCGCGAACTGTTCGATCCGTGGCTGACGCGCATCAACGGATCGACCACATCCGGACTGCTGATCGGCACGGTTGCTGCGGCGTTGATCACCGGAATCATCCAGAGCAGCGGTGCCGTCATCGGGATGGGGTTCGCCATGGTCTCTGCCGGCGCCATCACCGACTTTGAGGGGATCTATCCGATGATTATCGGCGCAAACATCGGCACCTCCGTGACCGGGTTGCTGGCCAGCATCGGCACGACGATTGCCGCGCGGCGCATTGCCATTGCCCATCTGCTGTTCAACATCATCAGCACCCTGCTGGCGATCCTCGCCGCGCCGCTCTTCTACAAATATATTCCACTGACCGCCGGCGACATCATCCACCAGGCGGCCAATGCCAACACCATCAAGATGGTCATCAGTACCCTGCTCTTTCTGCCGCTGGTTCCTCTCTATGGAAAGCTGGTTGTGCTCATTACGCCGTCGAAAAGGGAGCAACCGGAAGCGAGCTATCTCGATGAAGACCTGCTCAACCGCCCCGAACAGGCCATCTTCGCCTGCCTGCGCGAGCTCCAGCGCACGGCCCGGATCTGCGCACAGAGCCTGCATCTGGCCGCCGAGGAATTTATCCAGCACGAGCCGCACCGCGACCGGCGTGTCCGTGTAAACGAACAGAGCGTCGACGCCATCAAGGCCGCGATGCGCGATTACCTGGCACGGCTCACCCTTCAGTATCTATCCAAACGGCAGGCAATCCTGATCGAGCATATCGACCGGTGCATGTCCGACCTCGAACGGGTCGGTGACCATATTGCAAACCTGTCGGTTATTGCCCGTCGTCAGCGCGGGCTTCCCGCCGCCCGGTTCATCCCCGCCGCCATGGAAGATTGGCTATCGATCTATCAGGCCGTGGAAAAACTGCTGAACAAGGTGATTGAATCGCTGGATCCCGAGGTGCCGGACTTCCAGACCCTCGCGAAGGAAATTCTGGCCCTGCGCGAAACGTTCCGCGCAACTGCCATCGCTGCGCAGCAGTCGCATTTCAAGCGGCTGGAAGAGAAGGTGGTCACGCCGATTGCCGGCATGATCTTCAACGACTACCTATCCAACTTCTGGCGGATCACCAAGCACATCAAGAACATTGCCCTGGCCGAGCAGCAGCCGCAATTCTGGATCAAGCGCGAAAAGCTGGGTCAGGTGATGTCGGGCGAAGCGCCCGGCTATGCGGTTCCCGAAGAGATCAACCCCAACGACTATCTCGACAAGCTGCAGTCCGACGATTTCCGGTGAACTGTTTTGGAGTGCGGCGGCTCGACGCCGCTTTCAAAGCGCAGTCGAGCCTGCGCACTCCAAACGTTTATTTACGCCTCGACGACGTAGTCGCCCGGTTCGTTAAATTCATAGACTGCCGCGCCGCGGTTTTCGAATCGGTAGCCGCGAATCTTGAGGTATTCGGGTACACGGTCGCTCGCCATATCCGCATCGGACAGCTCAACCTGTTCATAGCCCGCGTTGCTGAATGATCCTTTGACGAACACCTTTGCCCCCTCGCCGGCCTTGACGACCAGGGCG
>CAXMPN010000023.1:0-11225 GCA_964195195.1 Pontiella sp.
CGTGTACGAATTTGAGTTCAGCAACTCATACAGCGATGCGCTGGAGGGCATCCGCATGGAGTATCAGATCTATTACGAGCAGTCAAAAATGACGCGTGATGATACAAAGCCTGAGCCTCAGCAAAAAATAATGAAGGATAAAATGAGCATTTCGGTTGTGCCGGGGAAGGGCAAGATAACGGTGGCGACTAAGCCTATAGAGATCTATAAAGACGACATCAATCCGGTTCCCAAAGCCGGCGGAGATCGTAGGCAAGGCGGCAAGGGGAGGGTTAATGGTGTTCGCGCCAGACTCTATATTCAATTATCTACGGGGGAAGAACTTATGCGGGAGGTTTGCCATCCCAAATCCTTGTCAGATGAAAAATTCCGCTGGAAATAAATCATTGATCTCTTAGCAGGTTCTTCACATCCGCAATGCTTTCGGTCTGCATAAGCCGTGCCCGGAGTTCGGCGGCACCGTGAAAGCCTTTTGAATAGATCGAATAATAGCGGCGTAGGATGTGGAAGTTCTTGGTGTCGCCCCATACGCGGTCAAAAAGCTCGGTATGCTTCCACAAAAGCGCGAGCTTTTCTTCTTTGGTTCGCTCGCGCTGCTCTTCCCTGAAGAGCCACGGGTTATCAAAAATTCCTCGGCCAATCATGGCACCATCCAGGGCAAACTCATCGCACTTGTCGCGCGCTTCTTTGATGGATCGAAGGTCGCCGTTGCCCAGCACGGGCAGATCAAGGCCGAGTTGGTCGCGCAGGCGGGCGGCCTTGGCAATCTCGCTCCAATCGGCCGGCCCGTGCGACATTTGCTTCTGCGTTCGACCATGAATGGTCAGGGCCGCAGGGTTGGTTTCGAGTACATGGCCGATCCACTCCTCGGTGGCGACCGACTTCAGGCCGATGCGTGTTTTAACGGATACCGGAAGGTGTGTGGCTTCCTGTGCGGCCTGGATGATTTCCTTGGCGAGCTGCGGGTTGCCAATTAAGCCGGAGCAGCAACCCCGTGCGACCACCTTCGGCACGGGGCAGCCCATGTTGATGTCGATTCCATCGAACTCCATCTCTTCGGTGATCTCTTTAACCACCTGCTGATAGTTTTCGGGCGTGTTGCCCCATATCTGGGCGACGATCTTGACATTTTTTTCTTTGAGAAGGGTACGTTCTTCGTCGGTCACCTGCAGGCGGTGGATGACTCTCTTTCGAGCCTTTTTATGAACCAGCCCGTACGTCGAAACAAACTCCGTCATCATGACGTGCAGCCCCCCCGGATCGACCAGCCCGAGCAAGAGCTCGCGCAGTACCGTGTCCGTCACGTCCTCCATCGGTGCCAACGCAATAATCGGCCGGTCGATTGTGTTCCAGAAATTCATAAGGGAAAGCACGTGCAAAGACGCAACGGTGCAAAGAAGTATTAAGGCGCACCCCTTTGGGGTCTTCGCGGGATTGAAATTTATGCGGTTTCAGTTTCGGAGATTTCGATCACAAAACCCGCATCTTCGATCATGCGCTTGTCGGTTTCGTAGTCCTGACCGCCGGTGGTCAGGTAGCCGGCGGTAAACATGGAATTGGCCGGGTAGAGAGCCAGTGGTTGAAGATCGCGCAGTGTGGTTTCCCGGCCGCCGGCTATCCGCACTTCTACAGAAGGCAAAACGAATCGAACCATCGCCAACCCACGGAGGCAGTCGTTCGGCGTCAGCGGGTTGGACGTGCCGGCAAACTCTGTGCCGGGGCGCGGGTCGAGAAAGTTAATCGGCACGGAGTCGACGTCAAGGTCGGCCAGTGCAAAGGCGAGGTCAACGCGGTCCTTCAGCGATTCGCCCATACCGAAGAGGCCGCCGGAGCAGAGGCCGAGTCCTACCTTCTTAACAATCTTGGCCGTGTTCACGCGGTCCTCAAAATCGTGGGTGGTGACCACTTCCGGAAAATAGTTTTCGGAGGTTTCGAGGTTATGGTTGAAGCGATCGATGCCCGATTCTTTCAGCCGGATCGCCTTTTCTTCGGTCAGCAGGCCGAGGGAGGAGCAGATTTCGAGCTCCGGATGTTTCTGCTTAATTTGAATGGCCGCTTCACAAATGGTTTCCAGCTCCTTCGGCGCGGGCGCGCGGGTACTCGATACCACGCAATAGCGTTTCGCATTGCGATCGACAGCCGCTTGCGCGCCCTCAACAATGCTTTCCACCGTTTGGAAATCATAGCGTTCCACATTATTGATGGCCGAGGTGGACTGCGAACAAAAGGCGCAGTCTTCCGGGCACTTTCCGCTTTTCACGTTGCGCAGCAGATGTAGAGAGACGGAATTTCCGAAATGCGCATGACGAATCCGGAATGCTCCCTGCAGGACCTCCAGCAGTTCGTCGTCCTTCGACTCCAGAATGGCCAAGGCCTCCTCTGCGGTGATTTTACCACCGTCCATTACGCGGTCACTTAAAGCTTTCCAGTCCATGGCGTTCCTCCTGCCCGTTTAAAATCGTTCGTTGGTTGATAGGGGGCTGGATAGTAACGGGGCGCATCATGCCGTTCAACCCGTAAAAATGATAATAATAGATGTTAATTGACTCCTCGTAACGGGCCGTTAGATTACCAGACAATATCGCTAGGGGTGCTCCACAAGTCCGGAGCTGAGAAAAACCCTTCGAACCTGACCGGATAATGCCGATGTAGGGAAGCGTCTCGTCGCCCTCATGCTTGTCCAGGTTCTAAAGCGTTGGATGAATAGTAGAACTACGTATTACGTACAGCGTATGAAGTTGCGCTTCCTCTCGCAATACGCAGTACGGAATACGAAATGCGAAGTGGAGAAACCTTATGATTCAGGAAAAGCACAAGTACGACGACTACGGAACCGAATACCCCAACTCGCGCAAGGTCTACATTAAAGGCAGCCGCCCCGACATTCGCGTGCCGATGCGTGAAATCCGCCTGACTGAAACCCGCAAGGCCGATGGGTCCGTCGAGGAAAATCCGGAGATGCTCGTCTATGATACCAGCGGCCCCATGGCCGACCCGAACTATGAGCTGAATCTGGAAAAGGGGCTTCCGAAACTGCGCAGAGCATGGATCGATGAGCGCGGTGATACCGAGACCTACGAAGCGCGTGGCTACCAGCCGGGCGACGACGGTCAGGGGCAGGATGCCGGACGCATTCCGTTCGCCGGTGCGCAAAAGACCGTCCGTCGTGCCACGCCCGGCGCGAATGTGTCCCAGATGCACTATGCAAAGAAGGGCATTATCACCCCCGAAATGGAATTCATTGCCATCCGCGAAAATATGGGGAGGCAGGAAGCATTTAAAGCCGTCTACATGAAATCGGAACACGATGCGGGGCTGCTTACGCAGGCACAGACGGCCGGCATGCGCCACCCGAACCACCAGCATCCCGGTCAGGCGTGGGGTGCCAATATTCCGGACTTCGTCACGCCCGAATTCGTTCGCAAAGAGGTGGCGGAAGGGCGCGCCATCATTCCGGCCAACATTAATCACCAGGAAGCCGAGCCGATGATTATCGGGCGAAACTTTCTCGTAAAGATCAACGCTAATATCGGTAACTCCGCCGTCACCTCCAGCATCGGCGAAGAGGTGGAAAAGGTGCAGTGGGCGACCTTGTGGGGCGCGGATACGATCATGGACCTATCCACGGGCCAGAACATCCACGACACCCGGGAGTGGAATATGCGCAACTGCCCGGTTCCGGTTGGTACCGTTCCGATTTATCAGGCGTTGCAGAAGGTGGGCGACAGCCCGGAAGACCTAACCTGGGAGCTCTTCCGCGACACGCTTATTGAGCAGGCCGAACAGGGGGTCGACTACTTCACGATCCACGCCGGCGTGCGCCTGCGCTATGTGCCGATGACGGCCCAACGCGTCTGCGGGATTGTCAGCCGTGGCGGATCCATCATGGCCAAGTGGTGTGTATCGCACCACAAGGAAAGTTTTCTCTACGAAAACTTCGAGGAAATCTGCGAAATCTGCAAACAGTACGACGTTTCGCTTTCGCTGGGTGATGGCCTGCGCCCGGGTGCGATTGCCGACGCCAACGACGAAGCGCAGCTCGGCGAGCTCCAAACCCTCGGCGAGCTGACGAAGAGGGCATGGCAGCACGATGTGCAGGTGATGATCGAAGGCCCCGGACACGTTCCGCTGCAAGGCGTGAAGGAGAACATGGACTGGGAACTCGACGCCTGCCACGAGGCGCCGTTCTACACCCTCGGGCCGCTGACCACCGACGTGGCTCCTGGCTATGACCATATCACCAGTGGTATCGGTGCCGCCAACATCGGTTGGTACGGGTGCGCCATGCTCTGCTACGTCACACCGAAGGAACACCTCGGCCTGCCGAACAAGGACGATGTAAAGACCGGGGTGATCACCTACAAGATTGCCGCCCATGCCGCCGACCTTGCAAAGGGGTTCCCCGGTGCGCAGACCCGCGACAATGCGCTGAGCAAGGCGCGGTTCGAATTCCGTTGGGAAGACCAGTTTAATCTGGCGCTCGATCCGGTCACTGCCCGCGAATACCATGATGCCACGCTGCCGACCGAGGACGCCAAGACCGCGCACTTCTGCAGCATGTGCGGCCCGAAGTTCTGCTCTATGCGCATCTCCGAAGACGTACGTCAGTACGCGGCGGCACAAGGGGTTAGTGAGGAGGAGGCCCTTGAAAAGGGCATGGACGAAAAATCACGCGAATTCGCCGAGCAGAAAGCGGAACTTTATACCTGATATCGACTGGTCGGGGGCCGGGTGTTCAGTCCGTCCCTTTGTCATTGAATTGTTTCTTCGAACTGATAGATTTTATCCACTTTTTAAACACGAAAGGGGCACGCATGATTGCAAAAGGAAGTACATACGTCGTAATGGGCGTTCTGAATACCGATTCCATCGCCTATGCATCGGGGAAAATGCTTCAGGAGATGGGCGGTACCGTAATCTGGACGGCGCAGAACGAGCGCATGAAAAAAATCTTCTTCGACCGGGGTTGCAAGGATCTTTCGCAGGAAGAAAAAGATGCGATGAATTTCAAGTACTGCGACGTCACGATCGATGCCGAGGTTGAAAAACTTTTCGGCGAAGTGGGCGCAATCGATGGCGTACTCCACTCCATTGCCTATGCCAATCCGAAAACCTGCCTCGGTAGCGAGGAAATGTATACAGACGCCACGCAGGACGTGCTCACCGGCTTCCATATTAGTGCGGCGTCGTTGGCGACGGTTGCTCACTTTGCCGGGCCGAAAATGAAAGAGGGCGGTTCCATCGTTACGCTTTCGTTTGAGGGCTCGCGGCCGTTCCCGTATTACAATTGGATGGGTGTAAACAAAGCGGCTCTCGAAGCATTAGTAAAAGCCCTCGCCCGCAATATGGGCAAGGACTACATTCGCGTGAATGCTGTATCGGCCGGTCCGTTGACGACCAAGGCCGCCTCCTCGATTCCTTATTTTGATCATCTGTCATCCACATGGGATGAAATCAGTCCACTTCCGTGGGATACGGTGAAGGATAAAATTGAAGTGGCTAATGCCTGTGTTTTCCTCCTGGGGAAGTATTCCAAGAAAATTACCGGACAAACCTTGTTTGTGGATGGCGGCGCCAACTTCGTGGGCGGTGTATTGATGGACTACGAAAAACCAAAGAAATAATTACGGCGAACAGCGAGACGTGAGGCGTGATTCCTGATTGCGGCTCACGTTTTGCTTATGCAGGGGAAATACCTATGGGACTAAGTGTTGGCATTGTCGGACTTCCAAATGTAGGGAAATCAACCATCTTCAATGCGCTTACGCGCGAACAGAACGCGGAAGCTGCAAACTATCCGTTCTGCACCATTGAGCCGAACAAGGCGGTTGTGCCGGTTCCGGATCCGCGCTTGGATACGTTGGCGGAAATTGCGGGCTCGCAGAAAATCATCCACGCCACCGTCGATTTCGTCGATATCGCCGGCCTGGTGAAAGGGGCCAGTCAGGGCGAGGGGCTGGGCAATAAGTTCCTGACCAACATCCGCGAAACCGATGCCATTCTACAGGTGGTCCGCTGTTTCGACGACGATAACGTCGTGCACGTCGATGGCTCCATTAATCCCGTCCGCGATGTCGAAATCATCGAGGCCGAACTGATCATCGCCGATTTCCAGATGATGGAAAACCGGTTGGGTCGCGTACAGAAGGCCGCGCGGGCTGACAAGGCGATTGCTGCCACGCTACCGGTGTTCGAGCAGTTGCTTGCCCATCTGGGCGAGGGAAAGATGGCCCACGATTTCGAGGGACGCGACTCCGAGGCCGGCAGGGAAATCTTCAAGGAGGTGCAGTTCCTCACAGACAAGAAGGTCATCTACTGCTGCAATGTCGATGAAGACGGTCTGGCGGGCGACAACGACTATGTTAGAGGCGTGATGGCCTACGCCGCTGCGCGCGGTGCTGAGGTAGTGAAGATCTGCGCTAAGATGGAGGAGGATCTCAACGGTATGACCGACGAGGAGCGCTCTGAGTTCCTGAGTGAATTTGGAGTGAAGGAAAGCGGCCTTGATCAGATTATTCATACAGGATACCGCACGTTGGGCCTTATCAGCTATTTGACGCAAGGGCCCAAGGAGACGCGGGCGTGGACCATTCACCGGGGGGATACCGCACCCAAGGCGGCCGGGGTCATCCATACCGATTTCGAACGTGGTTTCATCCGTGCCCAGGTCATCGCCTACCATGATTTTATCTCCAAGAGCGGGGAAGCCGCCTGCCGCGAAGCCGGACTGCGGCGTACCGAAGGCAAGGAATATGTCGTCCAGGACGGTGACGTGATCGAATTCCTGTTCAACGTGTGATCATGAAATAAAAAAACGGCGCATGGAAAGGGGAAACCATGCGCCGGTAAACAGGACTCCCGCAAGGAGAACCCTGTTTTTCCAAGGTGAGTTGGCAGGTTCTTTGACCGCCCGCAGGGAAAAGGTTCAAATAAAATACCCGGAATCCGCGGGAATTTGCGGGATTGTGCCCCGGCCTGGTCTTAAAAGGGGGATTTGGCTGGCGTATCCGAATCGTATTCCCGGGTGCATCGACACTGGAAAATCGCACGATTTGTTTGTATGCGACATACGATTTGGTTAGTGTTTCCCCTTAATTTCCTGAAGAAAGGTACAGAGTATGACTAGGGTTTTTACGTCGTTGTTAGTGGTTGTGTTTCTAGTGGTCGGAGCCGTTCAGGCCGAAGATCAAATTGCATTCCTGGATGTTCAGGAAGTGTTCAAGGGCTTCTACAAGACTCATCTGGCCCAGGACCAGATCCGGCAGCAGGCCGATGATATCAAACTGGAACGCGGTGAGATTGAGGAGGAGATCACAGTCCTCAAGGAAGAGGTCGAGGCATTGCGGACCGATGCACGCGATGAAACGCTTAGCGCTGAAGTACGGGCCAGCAAGCGCGACCTTTTGGAGGGAAAGCTGGTGGATCTCCAGACCAAAGAGCGGGAGATGGGCGAATTTGAAAAGCTTCGCAAGGAGCAACTCGAAAAGCAAAACACCCGTATGACGAGGAAGCTGTTTGATGAGATTCACGAGGCCGTGATTCTGTATGCCAAGGCGCAGGGGTTTGACAGTGTGATCGACCGCTCGGCGCAAAGCCGGTTGGGAACCCAGGTTGTGCTCTATACAAAATTCGAGGTGGATATCACGGCTGACATGTTGGCGGTGCTCAATGAGGATCGCGAAGGATTTGAGGCCGATGAATTGGAACTGAAGGATGAGGAATAGTCTATGAAGCTGTCCGAAATTGCCGAACATTTGGGGGGAGCCCTGGAAGGGAACGGGGATGTCGAAATAACGGCGGTAGCCGGGCTGAAAGAAGCGGGAGATGGTGATCTAAGTTTTTTGGCCAATCCGAAGTATGCTGCGCAAGTGGCCGAAACCGGGGCATCTGCGGTCATTGTTTCGAGTGATTGGGATCGCGCCGTCAAGTGTTCGCTGATCCGGGTGGAGAACTCCGATCATGCTTTTGCCCAGGCGGCCGAGCTGTTTTACGAGCCGGTGCCTGCATCGGCTCCCGGCATCCATCCGACCGCCTTTGTTGCCGAGTCCGCCCGGATCGGTGAAGGGGTGTCGATTGGTGCACATTGCACCGTTGAAGACGGCGTGGTGATCGGTGCGAATACGGTGATCCAATCCAACTGTACCCTGGGATACAAGACAGTCATCGGCGAAAACAGCCTGCTTTATCCGCTGGTCTCTACGCGTGAATTCACTGAGATCGGAAACCGTGTGATTATCCACAACGGCAGTGTCATTGGATCCGATGGGTTTGGCTACGCCGTGCAAAAGGATGGATCGCGCACCAAGATTCCCCAGATCGGCAAGGTAGTCATAGAAGACGATGTTGAGATCGGGGCCAACGTGGCGATCGACCGCGCCCGATTCGGAAAGACGCGTATCGGGCAGGGCACGAAGATTGATAATCTGGTTCAGATCGCGCACAACGTGGTGATCGGGAAGCACTCGGTCATGTGCGGACAGTCGGGAGTTTCCGGGAGCACGACCATCGGATCGCGGGTGATCCTTGCCGGGCAGGCTGGATTGGCGGGACATCTGGAGGTCGGAGATGGCGCCATCGTGGGTGCGCAGGCTGGAGTGATGAAGGATGTCGACCCCAAGGATTTTGTGATTGGCTCGCCGGCGATGCCGCATTTACAGTTTAAGAAGATGGTGGCCAACACCATTCTGCTGCCTAAGTTAAAAGAGAAAATCAAGCTGCTTGAGGTTGAGATAGCCAGGCTCTCGAAGGGCGATGTTGATGGGTAGTGTGTGAAAACATATGTGTAGCAAATCTTCAACTCCTAATACATATATGTATAGATACTGTGTTTATCTGGCGGGTAGCTGTAATTGTAAAGAGTTCATATCCAAACGAATACGACACATAATGATTGCTTGGTATGGATCATGCGAAAGCGCATACAACTTTTGTTAAAATCCGGATGCTTTATACGGACGCTTACCGGAACAGGACGCAGGAATTGCATATAAGTAGGGTGCATTGCCACTGGCTGACGGGGGCAATTTAATTAACGATTAAGGAGATAACATGAAGAATACCATCGAAGGATTTGGAGAACTTGTATTTGGCCTGCCGGTCATGGAGACCCGTCTGTCGGCTCCGACTTTCGCCGCGGTGAAAAAAACCATCGAAACGGGCTCTGAGCTCAATGCAACCATTGCCGACGAAGTGGCAGAAGCGATGATGGTATGGGCTATGGAAAGGGGTGCTACGCACTATACCCATTGGTTCCAGCCGCTCACCGGCTCCACGGCTGAAAAGCACGATTCATTCATCTTCCCCGATTTTAAAGGCGGAGTCATTACCTCCTTTGGCGGAGAGGAACTCATTCAAGGCGAGCCCGACGCCTCTTCCTTCCCGTCCGGCGGTCTGCGGGCTACGTTCGAAGCCCGCGGCTACACCGGTTGGGATCCAACCAGTCCGGCCTTCATTAAATATGATTCCGTTAACGCGGCCACGCTTTGCATCCCCACTGTTTTCTGTGGGTATAACGGGGAGGCTCTCGACAAAAAGACCCCGTTGCTGCGCTCGATGAAAGTGCTTTCCGAGCAGACGGTTCGCCTTGGCAAACTCTTCGGCATCGACTGCGGCGACACCATGGCCAAAGCCACCCTCGGGTCCGAGCAGGAATATTTCCTCATTGATCTCGACCTCGTTGCGGAACGCCCCGACATCCTGCGCACCGGGCGTACGCTCTTCGGCAAGGGCGCTAGCAAGCATCAGCAGCTCGACGACCATTACTTCGGTGCCATCCAGCCGCGCGTGGCTGCATTCATGGCTGATCTCGATGCGGTGCTCTGGCAATATGGTGTTCCGGCCAAGACCCGCCACAATGAAGTGTGCCCCGCGCAGTTTGAAATCGCTCCGGTTTTCGAAACCCTGAACTTGGCCGTCGATCACAGTATGATCACCATGGAAGTTCTCCAGGTGACCGCTGAAAAGCACGGGTTTGCCTGCCTGCTGCATGAAAAGCCGTTTGCTGCTGTGAATGGTTCCGGTAAGCACAACAACTGGGCCATTATCGGGCCGGATGGCGAAAACTGGCTGAAACCGGGCGATAGTCCGCATGCCAATGCCAAGTTTATGACCATCGTTGTGGCCCTGATGAAAGCGGTCGACACCCATGCTGACCTGCTGCGCGCTTCTGTTGCAACGGCGGGTAATGACCATCGTCTCGGAGCCAACGAAGCTCCTCCGGCCGTTGTGTCTGTCTTCCTTGGCGACCAGCTCACCGACATCGTCGAACAGATCGAAGCCGGCGGCGCAAAGAGCTCCAAGGACGGTGGACATATCCATCTGGGCGTCGACCTGCTGCCGAAACTTCCACGTGGCAACACCGACCGCAACCGTACCTCGCCGTTCGCGTTCGTCGGTAACCGTTTCGAGTTCCGTGCGGTGGGTTCCAACCAAAGCCCGGCCGGTGCGAATATTGTGCTCAACACCATTGTTGCTGAAGCCTTTGATTACATCTGCACGGAAGTTGAAACGGCGGTTGCCGGTGGTAAGGAATTCAACACCGCCCTGCAGGACGTTCTTGCCGCCGTGATCAAGCAGCACAAGCGCATCCTCTTCAATGGCGACAACTATACTCAGGAATGGCTAGACGAAGCCGCCAAACGCGGCCTGCCGAATCTCGTTACCACTGAGGAATCCCTTCCGATGCTGCAGACGCAGAAGGCCAAGGACCTCTTCGCGAAGTACAATATTCTGACCAACGAAGAGCTCGAGTCCCGCTTCAACATCTACGAAGAAACCTATGAAACCCTCATCGGTATCGAAGCGGCCACGGCGGCTGAGATTGCCAAAACCATGCTGATTCCGGCTGCGGTTATGGCGATCAACGAATACTCCTCCGTTCCGGCGGTTGCGGGTATCTGCGCTGAAATGTCCAGCCTGACCGAAGCGGCTGTGGCAGGCATTGCGAAGCTCGAAGCGGCTGAAAAACCGGCCGACCAGCTTACTGCCATGAACGAACTCCGTGCATCCATTGATGCACTGGAAGCGCTCGTTCCTGCGGATCTGTGGCCGCTTCCAAGCTACTCCGAGCTACTGTTGGTCTAAGCACGATCCCATAGAGCACTGAAAGGGCCTCGCATTGCGCGAGGCCTTTTTATTTCCAATAAGCTGGATTAGATAGAAGAGGCGGATGACTTGTTTACACCGTGACCCTTCGGTGAATGCTGTGGTAGAATCAAAAACTATGC
>CAXMPN010000023.1:11284-17692 GCA_964195195.1 Pontiella sp.
GGTCGAAGCTTCGCAGGCGGCTGCGATAGCCGTCCAGCAAGCCGTGGAGGGATGCCTCTCGAGGGATCTCGACGCGATGATCACCGCTCCGATCTGCAAGGAGGGATTCCACAAGGCAGGAATTCCTGTGCCCGGCCACACCGAATATCTGGCCGAGCTTACCGGCACCTCCTGTTTTGGCATGATGCTCATTGGCGGGGGGCTGCGCGTCATGCTGGTAACGCGCCATATTCCTATTGTAGAGGTGCCGGCAGCGCTGACATGCAATAACATTGGTGAAGCGATCGAGCTGACGGGACAGGCCTTGGAGCTGTTTGGATTCACGAATGGTAAAATCGGCGTCTGCGGGCTTAATCCGCACGCCGGCGACGGCGGTGTGATCGGCCGCGAGGAGATCGAGCTGATCAACCCCGCCATTCAGGCCGCGCGAAAAAAGGGATTCAACGTTTCCGATGCCGGGAGGACGACCAGCTCATCCGTCCGGTGATCGAGCGCCTGCGTGACGGTGGAATGTCCATCAAGGGCCCGGTACCGGCTGATACTGCTTTCACACCACCGGCAATCGCCGCCTGCGATGCCGTGGTGGCCATGTACCACGACCAGGGGCTCGGGCCGCTCAAGATGATCGGCTTTGACGAGGGGGTCAATGTCACGCTGGGACTGCCGATCATTCGAACCTCCCCCGATCATGGTACCGCATTCGACATCGCCGGAAAGAACCAGGCTTCGCCCAAGAGCATGATCAACGCGATCTCCTTGGCGGTCGATCTGGCCGGAAAACCCAACCCGTGGAAGCACTAGGTAGAAATATTAGGGGCAGAAAAATGAATACTATTCTTAATATATTTCTGCCCTCCATTTTTCTGCCAAACAATGAGGATGAAGATGCCTGAAGCACCTCGTCTAACCAGCCCGAAAGAAGTGCGCGGGTTACTTGCACAGCTGGGTCACCGCCCGAACAAGGGACTGGGGCAGAACTATCTCATCGATGCCAACATTCTCGATATCATTGCCGATACGGCCGATATCCAACGGGATGAGTCCGTGCTTGAAATCGGGCCCGGTCTCGGTGCGCTGACGGAGCGGATTATTCCGAAGGCGAGGTCGGTGACCTGCATCGAGAAGGATCCGACGATGGTGAAATACCTGAAATCGCGCTTTTTGAGTGGAGACTCGCCGACCTCGGCGACTGCGGATAGCGAGGCCGCTGTCCCTCCAGCGTTCACGCTCATCGAGTCCGATGCGCTCGATCTTGATCTGGACGCCCTGTTTGCTGGGGGCATTACGAAAGTTGCCGCCAATCTTCCCTATTCGGTGGGGAGCCGCTTGATGGTCGACATGGCCGAGTGCGAACACCGGCCCATGCGGATGTCGCTCACCATCCAGAAGGAAGTGGCCGACCGGTTGGCCGCGCCGCCCGGCAATAAGCACTACGGTCTGCTGGGCATCCTGACCGGCGTCTTCTATAAAAATACGCTGGTGAAAAAGATTAGCCCGACCTGTTTCCTGCCTCCACCGAAAGTCTGGTCGGCCGTGGTTAAAATGGAAAGACGGGAAATTCCCATCGTCGATGCCGACACCTATCCCGTCTTCAAAAAGCTGGTGAAGCACTGCTTTTCCCAACGCCGCAAACAGGTGGGAACTATTCTCAAGCACATGGGCATTTCGCCGGTCGATGCGTTGCTGGCCGATGCGGGGATCGAACACACGGAGCGTCCGGAAGTCATCGAGATCGAACGCTGGACAGCGTTAGCGCGGCTGTTGTCGTAGACGGAGCTTCCAGCCTCGTTCAGGCAGCACCCAATGGGTTGTTTATCCATTGCAATGCGGCTGCAATACACAAGCCCACCCCAACGGAGCTGGAAGCTCCATCTACGCGATCCGCTTTTTCGGCTTGCGTCTGAATCCATTGCGGACGGCTAGCGTCCAGACCACCCAGAGAGCCTCGTAGACAATGTTGCCACTCATCTTTGAGGTGCCTTCCTGGCGGTCCTCGAAAATAATGGGAATTTCGCCGATGCGGAATCCTTTCATCCAGGCTTTGTGGGTCATTTCGATCTGGAATCCATAACCGTTGGCCTTCACTTGGTCGAAATCATACGACGCGAGCACGTCACGGCGAAAGCACTTGAAGCCGCCGGTCGGGTCGGTGAACGGCATGCCGGTGATGAACTGGACATAAATGCCGGCCCCGCGGCTGAGCATCAGGCGCGAAAGCGGCCAGTTGATGACGCGAATGCCGCCCACGTAGCGGGAGCCCAATACCAGATCGGAGTCGGCCATAACCTGGTCGCGGAAGTTGGGTATTTCCTTCGGGTCGTGGGAAAAGTCGCAGTCCATCTCCATCACGAATTGATAGTCGCGCTCTAGCGCCCATCTGAAGCCGGCGATGTAGGCGCGCCCTAGACCATCTTTTGATTTGCGATGCATAACATGGATGCGTTCATGCTTATGGGTCAGTTCGTCCGCAATCTCACCTGTACCATCCGGCGAGTTGTCATCAACAAACAGGATATCGACATGCGGCGAGGTGTCCAATACGGCCAAGGCCATCCGGCCGATGTTTTCCTTCTCATTGTAGGTCGGTATGATGACCAGCGTATCGATTTCGTTCATAGTATGTGGAATGTACGTTGAAAGGCAGGGCTTCTGCAAGTGTGCGACTATTAAAAAACGAGAGGAAGTCGTTTAATGCCACAGGAAGAAATCAGGATTAGTTCGGTGCTGGCGTCGCCCGCATAGGGAAAACATTTTTCCGCTGCGAGGCGGTAGATTTCCATCTGTCTCCGATATTGATCCATCGCCTCGGTTTCGCCGCTTTCGGTAAACTTGTAGTCGAAAACGGCGAAGCCTTCCTCCGTGCGGCAGAGCAGGTCAATGGTTCCATCAATGAGTGTGTTTTCGTAATGGAGGGCGAACGGAAATTCCGGATGAACCTCCTTCATGTTGGCGGTCAGCGCCGCCATCAGCTCGCGGGCTTCCTCGATTCGCTTTTCCAGCACAGCGGCTTCGGGCTTGCCGATAGCAAACTCGCTCCCCAGAGTGTCCAGCCATTCCGATACCGATCCCTGCCAGCCATTCAAGGCCAGCTGCTCGAGGACAGCGTGACCGAGCGATCCCAGTGCCGCCGACGTTGCTCCGGCCGGGTAGACGGGGGCCTCCGTTACTTCATGATCCATATCAAGTTCATCCTGTTCCCTTGCCAGTCGTGTGGCGGCGATGCGCCGGAGTTCCGGTTTTGCCGGTGCAGGAGGAAGCGAGTCCATCGCAACCGTAAGCCCGCTGGAAGTTGGAAGTTTTGGGCTTGGAGTTTGTGGCTGCCCGGCCGCTGTGGCCAGGACGGAGTAGGGGATGGCGGGGATCTCATTTCCGATCAGGGATTCCATTTGGCTGTGCCAGCCTGCAGCGCGTTGCCCCACCGACGCCGAGGTCACCACCAGGTCGCGGGCGCGGGTCATGGCCACATAAAATAAATTACTGGTTTCATGGGCTCGTACGGTTGCGGCGCGCCTGTTGGCCGCATCGAAACCAGGAGACTTCACGCTGCTTCGGTCGGGCGCCGTAATTCTTAGTCCCAGTTTGGCCGCCCCGTGCTCATCGAAAAAGACCTGTGCAAATCCACGGTCGGCACTGCCGGAAAAGCTCGTATCGGGAATGAACACCACGCGCTTGGTCAAGCCTTTCGCTCCGTGGACCGTCATGATCGTGACGGCGTTCTGGGCCGGGTCGAGCAGGGCGGCCTCGGGGATTTGCGGCGGGTTGGCGATCTGTTCAGCCAGCTTGCGGGCCACCGCAGCCGGCGTGGTATGTGCGCCGCGTTCGGTTGCGCGTAACCAGTCGAGGACCTTGCGCAGGTTTGCAAGGCGTTGCGTACCACGCGGTAATCCGGCCAGCAGGGCGTCGTAACCCGTTTCGTCGATCAGCATGCGTACGAGTTCCGATGCCAGCTTCGTGCCTAATAGCGCGCGGTAGCGGTCGACGACATCCGTCTGTTTCGAGTAGCCCTGCATCAGTTGATCAACCGAGAATCCATCGTCGCTCCATGCCAGCTCGGCGATGGCTTCGTCCGAGAGGCCGATCCAGGGCGAGCGAAGAAAGCCGATCAGCGAATAGGCATCGGTCGGATTCGTGAGTACAGTGAGGAACAGGGATACATCGCGGGTCTCCTGCCGGGTAAAGAGACCGCTACCCTTGCCGCCGCAGGTGTACGGGATGCCTGCGTGACGCAACGCCTGTTCCAGTGCCGGCTGGTGCGAAGTGCGGCGAAGCAGAATCAAAATATCGGAATATCGGTAGTGGTTGGATGCGCCTGTTGGCTCGAATCCGTTCTCATACCGGTAGACGGGGCTCCAGTCCGGCGACCCGCGAGTCAGCAGTTGGATCCGATGGGCAACAGCCGCCATTTCGTCGTTCACCTTGTCCTGCTTTGAATGTCCGTCGTCTTCGTCCGGCGACAGGAATTCTACGCAGGGTTTTTCTCCATCGGTGGCAAAATCGGGATTAGACTGGAGGTGGTCCTGTTCGGAATAGTCTTCGGCTCCGTAAACGGTGGCGAAAAGTTGGTTGACGATGTCGAGGATCGGCGCCTTGCTGCGATAACTGGTTTGCAGGTGCCGCCGTTCACCGTCGGCGCTGACGATGGCCTGTTCCAGGTCGGGCATCACCCCGGGGTCAGCACCGCGCCAGGTGTAGATGCTCTGCTTCCTGTCGCCGCAGATGACGAGATGGGTTTCTTCGCTCCACAACGACTGAATCAACTCGCACTGGATGCGGGATGTGTCCTGAACCTCGTCGACGATAATATGCCGAAACTTCGGTGTACATCGTTCCGATTGGAGCAGTTTTCGCGCTGCATGCAGCACGTCGTCAAAGTCGATTGCATTCATCGCGTGCTTTTGGGACTGGAAACGTTGTGCGACGGCTTGTATGTAGCGCGTAAAGGCTTTCGCGGCCGGGAAGCGTTCGCGGTATTGTACGACTTCCTCGACGGACGTTTTCAAATCCCATAGATCATGGGAAATGACGTTGACGTCACCTCTGCCGAATTTTTTAAGGCCCAGCTCGCCTATACGCCTAACGAGTAATTCAACATCATCGGCTTCACTCAATGCCTGCTGAATGATATCAAGCGCGGTTTGCACGGCGGGTGTGATGCGCGGCAGCTTCTGTATGCGCTTGCAGATATGCTCAAATTCGACGCGGGTTGCGGTTGGAACAGGATCGGGCAGGAGATCTTCGGCGTTTTCGAGTGAGATCCCGAGGCTGCCGGCCTGGGCGATCAGGGTGGGAACCGTTTCCGTAATGCTGGTTCCGAAGCCTTTGCCGTATCCTATGATTTGGGCTCCTGCGCAGAAGTCCCTGAAGTCGGGGTCCGCTACAATCCGGGACAGCAACTCTTCGCGGCAGATCCGGTGGAGCATCTCTTCCCGTTCATCGCCCACAAAAACGGAGAATCCGGGCGACAGGCCCGCTTCCAGCGCATGCTCGCGCAGGAGCCGGGTGCAAAAGGAATGGATGGTGCAGATGGGCGCGGCCGACAATCTCGATATGGCATGTACCGCACAGGTGGTCCGTCCATCATCGCCCGCCTGTTCAGCGTTTCGTCGCGCCTTCAGCAGGCGGTGGAATACGCGCATGCGTAGCTCGGCGGCGGCATTGTCGGTAAACGTCATCAACAGGATTTCGCGCGGGTCGACACCATCCTCCAGCACCAGCTTTTCATAGAGCTGGGTCACCTGGTAGGTCTTGCCCGTGCCGGCCGATGCGTTGTAGACAATGCTCATGCGTGGAAGGTCACTTTGGCGATGTGGGGAAGTTCGCGATAGAGGTTATCATAGTCGAGACCATAGCCGACTACGAAATGGTCGTCGATGGGGAAGCCGGCATAGTCGGCCTCGAATTTGACGGCGCGGTGGGTTTTCTTGTCGAGCAGGACGCAGGAAAGGACGGAGCGGGCACCGCGGTCGAGTAATAGTTCCTTGGTGAAGGCGAGCGTGCGTCCGGTATCGAGAATGTCATCGACGAGCAGGATGTCGGCCTCCTGGATATTCTCGCGTATGTCGTGGATAATGCTGACCTCGCCGGAGGAAACGGTGTCGGAACCGTAGCTGGAGAGCGTAAGGAAGTCGATGCGCGGATGGACGTTGTGGCGATAGAGGCTGCGCATGAGATCGGCAAGAAACATAAAGCTGCCCTTGAGAATGCCGATGACCACCAGATTATCCGATGCGGGCCCTTTGGAAATTTCATCGACCAGGTCATCGACCCGATTCGCGATGGACGCTTTATCGATCAGGATTTCTTTTACATCGTGCGTTCTCATGAGGTAGCCTCCGAATTCCTGTGAACTTAGAATAATTGAGTGTCCGACAAAATGATTTTGGACAGATAATTGACATACTACGGATT
>CAXMPN010000024.1:0-17298 GCA_964195195.1 Pontiella sp.
GTGCACCGCTGGAGCATTTTGAAAGCGTGCGGCACGCCGGTCCGATGATGAGCCTGTCGAACACCTATTCGAAGGAGGAACTGGTTGAGTTCGACCGCCGTATCCGAAAACTGATTCCCGAGGAGGTATTCAGTTATATCCTCGAACCCAAGATCGATGGCGTCGCGATTTCGTTGCGCTATGAAAACGGCGAACTGGTACAGGCGCTGACCCGGGGCGACGGCACCACCGGCGACGACGTAACCGCCAACATCCGGACCATCCACTCCATCCCGTTGCGCCTGACCGACATGATGCCGCCCGCCGTGCTGGAAGTGCGGGGCGAGATCTACATGGATACCGCAGGTTTCGCCAAACTCAACGAGCGCCGACAGGAAGCGGGGCTGGAGCCCTTCGCCAATCCGCGCAACGCCTGTGCCGGATCGTTGAAGCAGCTAGACCCCCGGGAGGTTGCCAAGCGCCCGCTCGATGCCATTTTCTACGCCACGGGCGAACTGTATGGCCTGACGTTCGACACCCACGAAACAATGCTTCAGACGCTCAGGAATTACGGATTACGAATTACCCCCAACTTCTGGTTGCGCAGCAGCATGGAAGAAATGCTCGATCAATTGGATGAGCTCGAATCCATGCGCCACGCATTCCCGTTCGAAATGGACGGCGGTGTCATCAAGGTGAACGAGCGCCGTCTATACGAGCCGCTGGGCACCACCGCCAAAAGCCCGCGCTGGGCGGTGGCCTACAAATACGAACCGGAGCAGGCCGAAACCACGCTTCATGCCATTTCCATCCAGGTCGGAAGGACGGGGGTGCTCACACCGGTCGCAGAACTGGAACCGGTCCAGCTGGCCGGCACCATGGTCAAACGCGCCACACTGCATAATGAAGACGAAATCCGGCGCAAGGACATCAAGGTTGGCGACCGGGTGATTGTTGAAAAAGCCGGAGAAATCATTCCCGCCGTTGTGCGGGTCGTCACAGACAAGCGCACCGGCAACGAACAGGATTTCGCCATGCCGACCGCATGTCCGGTCTGTGGCGGCGACGTGGAAAAGCGCGAAGGCGAAGTCGCATTGCGCTGCATCAACCTGCAATGTCCGGCCCAGGTGAAAAACTGGCTGGCCCACTTTGCCTCCCGCGGCGCCATGGACATTAACGGGCTCGGCGAGTCGCTGGTGGAGCAGTTGGTGGACAGCGGGCTGGTCAAGAATCCTGCCGAACTCTATTCGCTCACGAAAGCCGAGGTGCTGGGACTGGAGCGGATGGGCGAAAAATCGGCCGATAAGTTGATTCAGGGCATCGAGGAGAGCAAGCAGCGGCCGTTCGAGCGCGTACTGTTCGGACTCGGAATCCGCCATGTAGGAAAAGGCGCGGCCATTCTACTGGCCAAAGGATTCAGGAACATCGATGCGCTGATGGCCGCGGATCCCGAACGGCTGGAAAGCATCCGCGATATCGGCCCGATCGTCGGCCGGTCGGTCGTGGATTATTTCCAATCCCCGGACACCTGCGCGATCCTAGACCGGTTGAGGAAAGCCGGCGTCAATTTTGAACAGGAAGAGGACGCCGGAAGCACCGAACTCGAAGGACTGACCTTTGTCCTGACCGGTACGCTCGCCACGATGACGCGCGACGAAGCCGGGGATAGAATCCGCGTGCGGGGCGGTACGGTCAGTTCAAGCGTGTCGAAGCACACGAGCTATCTGGTGGCGGGCGAGAGCGCGGGATCCAAACTGGACAAGGCGGAGGCGCTGGGTGTCACCGTGCTCACCGAAGAGCAACTGATTGCCTTGCTCGGGTCGGATGAAAAACGGACCGACCAGCGGGCCGGCCAAATGGGTTTTGGATTTTAATCCGCCTTCGCAGAAGCTATGGCGGACCAGCGAGGAGAAAATGATGATACTGGATACCATTGATAACGCAGCCAAGTATACAGGACTCAGGATGGGCAGCTCGGAAGCATTTGGTTTTCTCGACCAGCCGGGCTTGCGCGACCTGCCGGACGGAAAATACGAAATTGCCGGCGAACGGGTCTATGCCATCATCGAGCGCACGTCCGGACGGAAGGTGAGCGATGGGCAGTTGGAGGGCCACCGTCGATACCTCGACATCCAGTTTGTCGTGAGCGGCGAAGAATCGATGGGCTGGAGTCCCCGCACCGGACTGGTTACCGCGGTGGCATACGATGCCGAAAGGGACCTGGAATTTTTCGAGGGGGAACCGGAAAGCATCGTGCGTGTTCCGCCGGGCTCGTTCGCGGTCTTTCTCCCGACCGATGCGCACCTGCCGCTGATCGGCGATGGCCCGATCCATAAGGTGGTGGTCAAGGTCGCGATCGGAGATATGTGAAACCTGAGACTTGAAACCTGAAACGAGACAGACCAATGGGTTTTCACCTTTCAAGTTTCCAGTTTCACATTTCCATTAGAAGGTGTGGCCGATCAGGAAGTTGAAGCGTCCGTTCCCGGATTGGGTGTTTTCATCAAAGGTAATCGGCCATGCATAATCGAGATGCAGCGGGAAGCCCGGCAGATCGAACCGTACTCCGATGCCCCAGTTGTCATTGTACAGGGATGGATCGAAGTCCCATGAATCCACATTGACAAAGCCCCAGTCATAGAACGCCGCGCCGCGCACCTTGGCCCAGATCGGGAAGGTGAGTTCCCCCGTGGCGTAGGCTGAGGTATTGCCGCCGATGGGATCCCCATTGTCCTGCGGACCCACGTCGCGGAACTCATAGCCGCGAAGCGTATAGGAACCGCCCAGAAAGAGCCGATCAAAGAGCGGAACCCCATCGCCATACGTGCCGGCGTTTTCCTTGCTGTCGCCAAAAGCCTCCACCGACTCCACCTGTCCGCGCAGGTTGAACACCATGTTTCCGATTAGCGGCCAATATTGCCCCGAACGTATGCGGGCACCGAAGATGTCGGTTTCCCCTCCCAGGGCGCCGCCGGCCATGTAGGGAGATACACTGGTCTTGTTGCCGCTGGTGGCATTGAAGGGGCGGTTGCGAGAATCGAACGTCCAGGTATATTCCAGCCCGCTCTTCGTACGGTCCCCCTCTTCTTCCTTGATCACATCCGAGGCCGTAGGAGAGACATCATAGACATCAAACCCCTCGAACGAATAAGCCATGGTACCGCGGGTAAAGCGTGAAAGCGGCTTGCCGAGCGACAGCCGGAAGCCATCGTTTCCCTGGTCGTATGAATCCGAGTAGTAGCGTGCCTCGCGATGGTAAAGATCGAGACCGAACGACAACTTGCGATCCAGGAACCAGGGCTCAATGAAGGAGATGTCGAGGTCGTTGCGCTCGGTACCCAACTGCGCACGGATCTTAAATTTCTGCCCGGCACCGATCGGCGGCCACGTCTTGTAATTAAAATTGCCTTGGGAAAGCTCCACATAGCCCACCAGCGAGTCGACGCTTGAAAAGCCGACGCCGGCGGAAAACTGGCCGGTCGGTTTCTCCTTCACCTGCACATTCAGATCATACCGGTCGCCCTCGCCGGTGAATTCCGGATTAATGGTCACAATTTCAAAAAAGTTCAAGTTCCGAAGGCGGTTTTCCGAGGTTTTCACCCGGCTGCGGTTGTAGATTTCATCCGGATAGATGACCACTTCACGCCGTATAACCTTATCTTTTGTCCGCTCGTTCCCGGAAATATTAACCTTGTTGATGTATCCCACGGCGCCTTCCGTGATGGCATACTCGATGTCGACCGTGCCGTTTTCAGCATGGGCATCAAACTCGGGGCTGACGCCGGCGCGAATATATCCGCGATTGCCATAGTAGGCCCGCAGCGCTTCACTTCCGGCATTGATATTTTCGTAAGACGCTATGATGCCGGGGCGCAACCGTATGGTTGGTCGCAGATCGTTCTCGGAAATCTCCTCCATGCCCGAGAGGGCAATCGTGCCGATACGATACCGCTGACCTTCCGTGATCTTGAATATCAGCACCGCTTTCTTCGGCTTGGTATCATCGAGTTCCGGTTCTGAAATCTGAATATCGAGAAACCCGTTGTTCATGTAGAACGACTTGAGGGCGAATACATCCGAATCGACGACATCTTCCTTATACTTTCCGGAACCCGTAATGAACGAATACCAGCGCTTCTCCTTCTGCTGAATGATCTTCTTGAGCTTGTCGTCATCGATCAGATCGTTGCCTTCGAAAACGATGTGCTTAATGCCCAGCTTGCGCCCCTCTTCGATGCGAAAAGTGACATCCACCGTACCCAGCTTTTCGTTGGTTTCCGCCGTCCATTCGACCTCGGTATCGGGATACCAGAACTCGAGGTACGCCTCCTTGATCTTCGAGGCGGCGAGTTCGAAGGTCGAATCGTCGGCAAACTGGCCAATCGAAAGCTCCGACTTCCGCTGTACTTTGCGGTTGCGCATTTCTTTCGCGCCGAGAATCTCGATGCGGCGCAAGCGCTGCTTGGCAACGACCGTGTATACCAGCACCACGCCGTCGCCCGTCACGTCCATACGGGCGTCGACATAGGAAAAGCGGCCCGATTCGCGCATACGGTTAACGTCGATCGCAATGGAAGAAAGGATGGTCTCGCGGTCCGGCACCTGCTCGCCGACCTTGAACGAGGTGAACGCGGACACCGAGCTGATATCGTAGGTTTCGCCCGCCTGGTTGACGATAATGATTTCCTGGATGACCTCCGCCCTGACCGACAGGACCATCAGTGCAAGGGTAACGATGAGGCAGGCTTTTTTCATGTGGATTCCAGAGGTTGGCTAGTCTTCGTCGGCAGGCATGTATGCTTCGTCGCGTTCGGCGCGGTCTTCGAATCGCGTGTATTGCTGGATAAAGTTCATCTTTACTTCACCCGTTGAACCATGCCGGTACTTGGCGACATCGACTATTGCCAGATTGTCGGTATTACGATCATCCCCTTGCTTGTAGTAGCTCGGGCGGTAGAGAAGCAGCACGACGTCGGCGTCCTGCTCGATGGCGCCCGAATCGCGTAAGTCAGAAAGTTTCGGGATATTTTCCCCGCCGCGCTGCTCGGTGGCACGGCTCAACTGGCTGAGCACAATCACCGGTACCGCCAGCTCCTTGGCCATCGCCTTGATGGCGCCGGAAATCGCCATGGTTTCACGCTGGCGGCCATCCTTGGCAAACTTCGAGTAGTTCATCAGCTGAAGATAGTCGACCACGATCAGCCCAATGTCGTAGCGACTCTTCATGCGGCGGGCACGGGAACGCAATTCGACCGCTTCCAGGCCGGGTGTGTCGTCGATATAGATCTTGGCCTTCTGGAGCCGGTCCACGGCATTGGCCAGCTTCATGTGGTCCTGTTGGGTCATGCGGTTCTGCACGGCCTGCGAAGAGACCCGTGCATTGGAGAACAGCATGCGGCGAACCAATTGCTCGCGCGACATTTCCAGGCTGAAGATGCCGACCGAGACCGGCTTCTTGGCAAGCTTGCCGAGCGCCGCATTCTCGGCAATGTTCATAGCGAGTGAGGTCTTGCCCATAGCGGGACGTGCCGCCAGCACGATCATATCGGTCTTGGCCAGTCCGCGCAGCCGATCATTCAGGCCCTTGTACCCCGTGCTCACGCCGACATCTACGTCGTTGGGATCCTTCTCCAGTTCGGCGAACGCCTCTGTGACCGAATCTTTCCAGTCCGGAATCTGCTCCGCGCCGTGGCTCGAAAGCTCAAACAGCGATGATTCGGCTTCGCTCACGAGCAACGCCGCGTCGTGTTCCCCCTTGTAGGCCGCATCGATGGTGTCGGACGACTTCTCGATCAGGTTGCGATACAGCTTTTTATCGAGGACAATATCGCAGTAGAACTCGACGTGCGCCGGCACCAGCGTGCTGTCCTGAAGCAGGACCAGATAATCGTATCCACCGACCTTCTCGATGGCGTTCTTGCTCTTGAGCCATTCGGCAATGGTGATGGCGTCCATGGCCACGTTGGCCTGATTCATGTCCACCATATGCTCGAAAAGCGCCTGATGGCGGCGATCGTAGAACGCATCACTGCCGAGGCGCTTCGCCAGGCATTTGTCAATGGAACCCACGGGGTCGAGAAGAATAGAGCCCAGAACCCCCCGCTCGGCCTCCTCGCTGTGCGGGGGAATCCGTAGTCCCGATCCTGGATCCCCCGGGATCATTTCTCTTCTACGATCCAGACCTTGAGCGTGCTCGTGACTTCCGGATGCAGCTTGATGGAAACATCAAAGACACCCAGTTCATGCAGCGGAGCGGAAAGGACGAACTTTGAACGATCAATCTCAATCCCCTGCTCCTTCAGTTTTTCAAGAATCTGGGGAATGCCGACCGATCCGAACATCTTACCGTTTTCGGCAACCTTGGCGGCGATGGTGCATTCGATGCCCTCGATCTTCTTGGACAGCTCTTCAGCCGCTCCCATTTCCTTCTTCAGGTGGGCAAGCCGCTCCGTGCGCTTCTTTTCAATCTGGCGCTTCTTGCCTTCGGTAACTTCAGTCGCGTATCCGCGGGGAAAGAGAAAATTGCGTGCGTAGCCGGAGGCCACTCTCACGATATCGCCTTCGATGCCCAGACCGTCGACCTGATCCATTAATAAAACTTCAATAGCCATTGTGAACTCCTTTAAACTTAGCGAACCAGACCCATGACCCGCGCACGGCGGATCGCACGCTTGATCTGGCGCTGCTGCTGGGCGTTGGTGCCCGTAATGCGGCCGGGCAAAATCTTGCCGCGGTCAGTCATGAATTTCTTCAGCAGTTCAGCATCCTTGTAATCGACCGAAGTGAGTCCACGGAGGAGCTCCGGATCGCGCTTGTAATCATCTTTATCTCTACTACGACGCATAATTATTTTCCTTTCTTAAAACGGTACATCATCGTCATTTTCCATGGGCGGAGGCTGGGCCACCGAATCGGTTGGTCCCGCCGCAAATTCGGTACTCTTTCCGGGAGCACCGAGGAACTGAACGCGGTCAGCGCGCACGCGCAGTTTACTCCGCTTTTCACCCTGCTGGTTTTCCCATTGGTCCAACTGCAATCGCCCTTCCACAAACACCGGGGATCCCTTGTGCAGGTACTCGGCCGAGGTTTCGGCCTGACGTCCCCACACGACCACATCCACAAAGCAGGTTTGCTCAACCGTCTCGCCCGCCTTGTTTTTGAAGTTCTCGTTGACGGCCAATCCCAAATCGGCAACTGCCGTTCCCGAGGGCGTATACCGGATTTCCGGATTACGCGTCAGATTCCCTATCAACAAGACCCGGTTATAGCTGGCCATTTACGCCTCCTGAGCAGCTTCGACTCCACTCGCTTCAACAAACTGGTGGCGAAAGACATTGGTGGCCAGCTTCAAACGCGCCTTGAAGGCATCCAGCTTGGTGCCGTCGATGTTGAACATCAGCACCACGTACACGCCGGCCTTCTGCTTCTTGAGCGGGCGGGCAAAAATCTTCTTTCCCATGCGGGTAGTGCTTTCGATGGCGCCGCCCAGCTTTTCCAGTTCTTCTTTCACACTGCCGATGGCCAGGTCGAGGGCTTCCTCGTCCAGCACTTCCGGAAAAATGAACAGTCCTTCATACAACGTATTCAATGGTATTCTCCTTGCTTATCCTATTATCGACTGATTGAACTCGTTCATGGTTCGCTCAATACCGATGGAAAAGATGCTTTCTACCGCATCGGCGGCCTGTTCGACAACCTTTTCCAACTTCAAATGCTCGTCCCCGGCAAACTCGCCCAGCACGAAGCCGATCATGTCCGCACCTTCCGGCTTGGGACCGATTCCGACCCGCACGCGGGGGAACCCCTTGGTCTGCAGCCATTCCAGCACGGACTTCATGCCGTTATGACTGCGTCCCGTACCCTGCCCTCTCACCCGGCTGCCGCCGAAATCCAGCTCGACATCGTCGTACACCACCACGGTATCGGGTGCCGGGACGCGCCATTTCTTCATCGCGCCCCAAACCGCCTGTCCGCTGCGGTTCATGTAGGTGGTGGGCTTGATCAGCCGCACCTCTTCCCCGGCGATCCGGCATCGGGCCTGACGGGCCGGGAACCAGAACATTTTACGGAACCCGGCGTCCTGCCGACGGGCGATCTCCTCCACCACCTTGAAACCGATGTTGTGGCGGGTGCCTTCGTATTCCTTCCCGGGATTCCCCAGTCCAATGACCAGCTTCAAAACAATCCTCCCGGAATACAGGACAACGACTACTCGTCGCCCTCTTCCTTCTTCTCAGTAATCACTTCCGGTTCGGCGGAGGCATCGATCTCTTCCACTTCTTCCTCTTCTTCAGCCATCGGGCCGGAAACACCGGCAAGAATGGCTTCTTCGTCGACCATAATCTTGTACTTGCTGCCGAGATTCAGAGACGACACCTGTAGTTGCTGTCCGATCTCCAACGCGGAGACATCGACTTCAAATGATTCCACCAGGTCGCCGGGAAGACACTCGACCGCAATCGAGTGCATCACATGGTCGAGAATACCGCCGGCCTTGACCCCTTCGGCTTCGCCGACGAGTTCCAGTGCGATATCGACGCTGATCGGCTTGTTGGCTTCAACGCGCATGAGATCGATATGAATCAGCTCGCTGCTGACCGGATGGTGCTGCACATCTTTCACCAGTACCGATAAATCGCCTTCGCCTTCCAGGCTGATATCGATCAGCAGGCTTTCGCTGGTGTGGTGGTGCAGGATCTGTCCGAACGCGTGCGTATCGACTTCGATCGAAACCGGCGCTTTGTCGGAACCGTACACCACACCCGGCAGATTACCGGTACCCCGCAAACGACGGGCATTGCTGGAACCTTCCAGGCTCCGCTTCTTTGCAATCAGTTTTTTATCTTCCATTGATTCTCTCCTCATTATCAAATCTTGAACAGCGAGCTGACGGATTGGTCGTTGTGTATGCGACAGATCGCCTCGGCCAAAACGTCGGCCACGGACAGTACCTTAACTTTAAAATCATCCCACTCGCGCTGGGGCACGGAATCGGTGGTCACCAGTTCCTCGATCGGCGAGTCTTTTAAGCGGTCGATGCCCTTCTGGGTCAGCAGCGAGTGGCTCACCGCGGCGCGGATCGACTTGGCACCCGCTTTCTCCAACAGATAGGCGGCGGCCGTGAGGGTGCCGGCGGTGGAGCTCATGTCGTCGACGAGCAAGGTGTTGCAGCCTTCGACGTCCCCCACGAGATGATTGGCCACCACATCTTCGGCGCTCTTGCGCTGCTTGCCCACCACCGCGATGCCGGCGTTGAGCATCTGGGAATATGCATCCGCCATCTTCAGTCCGCCGGCATCCGGCGAAACCACCACCAGGTTGTCCAACTCGAGGCTGCGCAAATACTTGACGATGACCGGCGCGCCATACAGGTGGTCGACGGGAATATCGAAAAAGCCCTGGATCTGCTGGGCATGCAGGTCGAAACAGAGAATACGATCGGCCCCGGCCGCCACCAGCAGATTGGCCACCAGCTTGGCGGTGATCGGAACACGGGGCTGGTCCTTGCGGTCCTGCCGCGCATAGCCGTAAAAAGGAAGCACCGCCGTAATACGATCCGCCGATGCGCGCTTGGCGGCATCGATCATGATCAGGAGTTCCATCAGGTACTCATTCGGCTGGACTGAAACCGACTGGACAATGAAGAGATCATCGCCGCGGACGTTTTCGACGATCTTTACGAACACTTCGCCGTCGGGGAAACGCGTAATATCGACCGCGCACAATTCCACGCCTGCAGCGCTTGCGATGCGCTCTGCCAGTGCCCGATGCCCTGTTCCTGATATAATCTTCATATACTAAACCTATGGTTGCCCGACCTGGGTTCGAACCAGGACCCTATGAGTCAAAGTCACATGTGCTTCCATTACACTATCGGGCAACAAAAAAAGCGAAAAAGAGGCCGAAAGAACCGCCTCTATTCCTACCCAAGTCCAAAAGAGCGCAAGACCATAGGAAGCAGTGCGTTATAAGTCAAGCAGGCAAATGGGAGATTCATGGCGGATTTAACGGAAACTCCAAGCCGGAAACCGCTCATCCTCCGCTGAGTCCCCGCTGCAACAGATAGTGCAGTGCCAGCAGCCCCAGTGCCACCCCGATTTCCAGGAGCGCCAACCGGCGGATATTCAAGGCCCCAGCGATTTTCTGCCATTTTTCTTCCAGCAGCAGGCCCAGCGATCCATCAACCAGAAACACGATGCCCGCCCAGAACAGGATAGAGATGAAAATATTCATGATGGATAATGCTTTTGCTTAGTTCCTAGTGCTTGGTTTCTGGTGCTTAGTCCCTGATGCTTAGTTCCTGGTGCTTAGTCCTAGGTACTTCGTGCTTAGTCCCTAGTGCTTAGTTCCTGGTGCTTGATTCCTAGTGCCTAATGCCTGTTGCCTAATGCCTAGTGCCTAATGCCTATTACCTACCACTTCATCATTCCCCCATCACCGTAATAACAATACGGCGCTTTCGTGGCTTAATGTCGGCTTCCAGATGAAATATTTGCTGCCAGACCCCGAGAATCAGCTTTCCATCGTCAACGGGCACGGTGATTTCGGGCCCCATCATGGTCGCCTGCAGATGCGAATGGCCGTTGCCGTCGTTCCATGCGCGTTCATGGCCATAGTCGAGGCTGGGCGGAATCAACCGGTCCAGCATTTCAGGGAGGTCGCGCTCCAGACCCGGCTCGTACTCGATCGTCCCGACGATTCCCGTACTGCCGACATTGAAGATGTGCACGATCCCGTTGCGGATTCCGGATCGAACCGCAACGGCTTCCACCCGCTTGGTGATTTCATGCATCACCCCGTGGCCGGCGGTCTCGATCGCTATTTCCTCCCGATAGACCATCGCTCGCTCCCTTTGGTCCCATTCGTGATGCATGAGCCGTGACGGACACGCCTTCATCGGCACTCATCACGTTAAAGGATAATCCACTCCCAACAATTTCGATACCGTCTGGTTGAAGAGCTTGCGCTCCTCCCGAACGGTTTGCCTGACAGAATCGGTGCGACCCTTGAAATAGGCCCAATCAAGACCCAGGGGCGCACCGAGATGCGTCTTTAGCTTGATCGCCTCGACCGGGTCGATGCGTTCCAGCTCGTGCAGGTTTTCCTTCACATGGTCGTAGGCGTCGCGGAAAGGCATCCCTTCGGCGACCAGTTCCAGCGCCCGGTCGGTGGCGAACACATCAGGCGTAAAGCCGTCCAGGAGCTTCTGCTTGTTGATCTGGGTCCCCTTGAGCATCGGAGAAAGAATGCGCAGGCAGGAGCGTGTGGTAGCGATGCCTTCCATAAAGGGTTCCTTGGTCTCCTGCAGGTCGCGGTTGTAGCCCGTCGGCGAACCCTTAATCAAATCATACACGCCCAATTCGGCGGTCTTGACCCTCGACGCCCGGGCGCGAACCAGCTCGCAGACATCGGGATTCTGTTTCTGCGGCATGATGGAACTGCCGGTGCAAAACTCGGCGGGCAACGTGAAATAGTCGAATTCCGGCATGGTGAAGAGCATAAAATCCTGCGCCAGACGCGAGAGGCTCAGCATGACCTGGCTCATGGCTCCGAGCACGATGCCTTCCATCTTTCCACGACTATTGTTGGCATAGAGCACGTTGTGGGTCGGGTGTCCGAAGCCGAGCAGGTCGGAGGTCAGCTGCCGATCGATCGGCAGCGGCACCCCGTAGCTGGCGGCGGAACCCAGCGGACACTGGTCGTTCAGTTCATAGGCGTTGACCAGCATGACGCAGTCATCGAGCAGGCTCTCGGCATGGGCGGTCGCCCAAAGGCCCACACTCGAAGGCATGCCGGGCTGCATGTGGGTACGCCCGACCATTGGAACATTTTCGTGCTTTTTCCCAAATGCAACCAGCGTGGAAACCAGCTCGGCGGCCTCCTCCAGGGTGGCCATCAACTGTTCCTTGGCAAAGAGGCGCAGATCGACGGCTACCTGGTCGTTGCGGCTGCGGCAGGTATGGATCTTCTTGCCCAGATCGCCCAGCTTCGCGGTCAGCGTGCGCTCCACGGCCAGGTGCACATCCTGGTCGGTCAGACGGATCTTAAACTTATTTTGTCCGGCGAGCCCGATGATCTCGACCAGCCCGTCGATCACCTGCCTGCGCTCATCCTCGGAAACCAGCTTCGGCGTGACCGGCATGCGGGAGAGCATGGTGACGTGCGCGGCGGTGCCGATGCAATCGACCGTAATCAGTGCCTGGTCGAGTTCCACATCGCGGCCGGCGGTAAAGGTCAGCACGTCGTTATCGATCGTGCCCACGGTGGTTTTCTTTTTCATGATTTTCGTCTCCACAAATTTCACAGATGTGTCGCCAGAATAGGTGGATTTTTTGCAGGAGAACAGGACAAACCTAGCTCTTCGTGCGCCCGGTGCTTTCGAGCAGGAGGGTCACGGGGCCATCGTTCAGCAACTCGACCTGCATGTCGGCTCCGAAAACTCCGGTTTTCCCCGGCACACCCAACTCCGCTAATGCGCCCACATACTCATTGAAAAGGATCTCGCCCTGCTCCGGCCGGGCGGCATCGATAAAGCTGGGGCGGTTGCCCCGGGTGCCATCGCCGTAGAGAGTGAACTGGCTGACCGCCAGCACGCTTCCGCCGACCTCCTGCACGGAACGATTCATCTTGCCGTCTTCATCCGCAAAAATCCGCAGCCGGGCGGTTTTCCGTGCAAGATGACGGGCATCAAAAGGGGTGTCGCGGTGCGACACCCCTGCTAGAACCAGCAGGCCGTGGCCGATTTTGGAAACACCGTTCCCATCCACCGTAACCGAGGCCTGCTTAACGCGCTGGATCACCAGTTTCATGGAAACTTGAATCGGGAAACCTGAAACTTGAAGTGAATACCCGACCGCCTTTTTCAGGTTTCAAGTTTCGGATTTCAGGTTTCGTCCCCTAATCCGTTACATGCGAAACGCGGAAGGCCGGCAGGCGGTTGAGCGTGGCCGCAACTTCGTAGCGGCGCGGACGGGCCAGATCGCCGCGGGCATCGCGTGACAGCGCATTGAGCCCTTCGTTCGACAGGTCGCGGTCGACCAGGTCGAGGATCTCGCGCAGCGGATAGCCCTCATCCATGTAGCGCAGCTTCGAATAGTAGAGCACGAACCCAATGGCGCGCGCCTGATCGGCATCGCAGATCTGCTTGAGCGCGCCGAGGTCGACGATCGAGCGGCCAAACTGCAGGAAGTCTTCCTCGTCGGCATGGATCACGATATCCTCGCGTCCGATACTCGGATCGATTGAGCTGGGCATGACCCAGCGCGAGCGGCTCAGCATGGAGGACAGGTTGACCGAGCTGTCGGCCACGGATGGTACGATATCCAGTTCCTTGGCTTCTTCCGTAATATCCGACACCCGGTAGTTTTCAACCCTCAGGATCTTGTCGGCGATCGGAATGAACTCCGCCACCAGGCTGCTGCCGGCCACCACAATCGAAATACCGAGCTCATCGACCATCTGGCGGGCACGGGAGGCGAGGCTGTTGCGGATCGACTTCCCAAGCAGCGGGCTTACGCGGGTGTCCGAGGAAAGAAACGTCGAGGAGGAGGAGTGCTCATCGTACAGCAGGACGCGGGCACCGGCTTCGAGCGCTTCCACGGTCGAAGCAGCCTGCGAGCTGAATGAACCGGCCGACTTGCACGAATAGGAAGCGGGATTGCCGCCATCGAGCAGTTCGGTGGCAAACGCGGAGATGTCCACCTGCTGGATGGAGCGGCCCGCTTCCGAGTGAATGGCCACCGCATCGGCCACCGTGACAACGCTTTCGCGCCCGTCGCCGGGCACATGGTTGTAGATGCCTTGGGCAATGGCTTCGGTCAGGTCGACCCGGCCGCCGTTGGATTCGCCAAGAATCAATGTAAGACCGTGGGGGATGCCGAGCCCGCGCACGGTGCCGGCATGCGGAACCTCGACCTCATCAATTAAAGAATCATCCACTTCCAACGGAATAAGCCGTTCGTAGTCCGGTGTATCCTCGGACTTGATGCGGGTCAGCAGCGCGCCTTCCGCCACAAAGCTAATCTGGCCGCTGGCACCCAGATGCTGGCGGAGCTGGTCGGCATCTTCCATATTATTGACAAACGCGTCGGCATCCGCCGTCTCGATGTTGCAGTACAACAGGCTGTTGCTGATGACTTCGGGAAGATTCTCGAAAAAGATTTGCTGGGCCATTTCGCCGTCGATCGCCACCACCGCGTCGCCATCCATTGCAATCGTCTGCACCGGGAGGACGATGCGGATCCGCACTTCGATGTACTCCTTGGTCAGCAGCAGTGCGTTGCGGGGAAGGATGGCCTGGGTGGGGTGGGGCACCAGCATGCTGCGGCGTGCGATGCCGTTATGGTCAAAGTTGGCGATGTGCTCCACGTTCGCGGCCAACCGGCGCAGCAGCAGGTCTTCCATGGCGGTACGGCGAACCGGACTATCAAACTGATAATCGGGAATCTCGGAAATGGTTTGCGGTACGCGAACCGTGAAAACGGGACTGATCAGCTCATCGGCCTCGAAATCGATTTTGCCGCATTTGATGACATAGCGGGCAAAGTCGTAGTCGCCTACCATCTGCTGGTACTCGGCGAAAGGCTGTCCGTCCAGCTCGGTCAATAGATTATAGAATTCCTTCTTATCCTTCATAGTGCAGTCATCCTCGCTTTACAGTTTTACAAATGCATCCAAACTAAATTCGCAATTGGACGACTACTGTGCCTTTTCCGCATTCCTATTGGAAGCCGACTTTTCATCCTTTTTAGAGGCCCTCGGCGCAGGCCGGGCCTGCCCGGCCACCGGCCGTCATATCGTCAGAATGCGCCGCGATTCGGGACCGGCAACGGAACTTATCGCATCCGCCCTTATTGTCAAAATCAATCTGGACAAGCCCCCCCGCCCCGTTAAGCTGTTGCATCAACCCCGTGGAGAACCGTCTCATGAACTTTGAATTCGCTACCGCCCAACGCATCCTGTTCGGGCCCGGGCAGCTGCGGGAACTGCCGATCCTCTGCCAATCCATGGGAAAGCGGGCGGCCCTGGTGACCGGATCCAGTACAGAACGCGTAACGCCGGTCTTCGAAGCCCTTAGAAAATACGGTGCCGACCCCGTCGCCTTCAGCATTATCGCCGAACCCACCACGGACCGCATGGCCACCGTGGCCGCACAGGCGCGGGAGGCGGGGTGTGATTTTGTCGTCGCCTTCGGCGGCGGCAGCGTCATCGATACCGGCAAAGCCCTGGCCGCCCTGCTGACCAATACGCGAGACCTAATGGACTACCTCGAAGTCATTGGCAAAGGCGAACCGCTGGAAAACGATCCCGCGCCCTGCATTGCCATACCCACCACGGCCGGCACCGGCTCGGAAGTGACGCGCAATGCGGTCCTCCGCTCCCCTGAACACCAGGTCAAGGTCAGCATGCGCCACCCGAACATGCTGCCGACGGTGGCACTGGTCGACCCCGAGCTGACCCTGTCCCTGCCCCCGGACGTCACCGCCAGCACGGGCCTCGACGCCTTCACCCAGCTGCTTGAAGCCTTTGTATCCTGCAAGGCCAATCCGCTGACCGACGGCCTTTGCCGCGTAGGACTGAAACATGTCTCCCGCTCCCTGCTCCATGCCTATGCCCATGGCGATGACATCAATGCGCGGACCGACCTGGCCCTCGGCAGCCTGCTCGGCGGCCTGGCGCTGGCCAATGCCGGACTCGGAGCCGTGCACGGCCTGGCCGGACCGATCGGCGGCATGTTCGAGATCCCGCACGGAATGGTCTGCGCGGCGCTGTTGCCCGCCGTCTTTAAAACCAACCTGCTGGCGCTCGAAGCCCGCGATGCTGATAACCCGGCCCTGGGCAAATATCACGAGGTGGCCCGCCTCGTCACGCAAGGCCGGAATGCCAAAATCGCCGATGCGCTGGAATGGATCAAGGAAGTCTGCATGCATATGCATGTGCCCGGTCTCGAGGATTTCGGGATTACCGAAAAGGATATCCCCGCCATCGTTTCCAAGGGCCGGCAGGCCAGCAGTATGAAAGGCAACCCTGTCCCGCTCACCGATGAAGAACTGGCTTCTATTCTGCAAGCATCGCTCGCACCCACTGTGGCCAATGATCCCTAGCATCCGGTAACCCATGGACCCTGCCACGTTCGGAACCCTCAACTACCTCGTGCTCGGCCTCTATCTCGCGGCCATGCTCGGCGTCGGTGCCTACTTTTCGCGCCGCCAGGGCGATTCCGAAATGTTTTTCCTCGCCGGACGAAAACTCCCGTGGCTGGCCGTCGCCATGAGCATGTATGCCTCGCTCACCAGCGCCGTCACCTATCTCGGCGTGCCGGGCACCGCCTATGCGGAAAACATTTCGCTCGTGATCGTATGCATCATGAGCCCCATCGTCGCGCCGTTCATCCTACTGATCTTCTACCCTCTCTACCACCGCCTGCGCGTCACCACCTCCTACGAATACATCCAACAGCGCTTCGGCCAAGCCGCACACCGTAGCGTGGCCGGGCTGTTCGTGCTGGCGCGGCTCGGCTGGCTCGGCACGGTGGTCTACGCCCCCTCCATGGCCCTGTCGATCGCCACCGGCATTCCGCTCTGGAGCTGCATCGGCATGCTGGGCCTGCTCGCCACCGTCTACACCGCCCTCGGCGGCCTCGCCGCCGTCGTCTGGACCGATGTCTTCCAGTTTATCATCCTGATCGGCGGGGCCATCTGGGTGGCCGTCAGTCTCGTGCAGGGAGTGGACGGCGGGGTCGAGCACATTATGACCATGGCCCGGGAGACCGGACGGCTGCATATCGCCGATTGGAAGCCGAACCTGTTCGCCCTGACGGGCCCGGCCGTGGCGATCTCGTTCTTCCTCCAACTGATGCAGGACTACGGCACCGACCAGGTATCCGTCCAGCGCCTCGTCGCCACCGGCTCCCTGCGCAGTACGGTCAAGGCCGTCGTCTTCAATGCCTGCACCGACTTCTTCATCATCGGCCTGCTGCTCTTTATCGGCCTCGGACTCTTCACCTTCTTCGAGCACACCGGACTGCCCGCGGACATCACCAGCGACAAGGTCATGCCCTACTACATCATCCATTATCTGCCGCAGGGCATTTCCGGACTGCTGATCACCGCTGTCTTCGCCGCCGCCATGTCCAGCATGGACTCCGGCATCAACTCCATCGCCACCGTATTGATCAAAGATTTTTCGCCTTTGCGAAGCAATGGCGAACCCGCTGTAGCCTCCGGCGTAGGCGGGCAAGTTTCAGGGTTGAAGTTTCCAGTTTCTGAGGTCACCCTCGCACGCATCCTCACCGTGGTGCTCGGAGGACTGGCCACGGGC
>CAXMPN010000024.1:17308-17660 GCA_964195195.1 Pontiella sp.
TGGTTGATCGGTATGGGGGCCTCCCTGCTGGTCAGCGTCTGGCTGCAAAAATTCACAGCCGTCAACGGGATCTACTATTTCCCCTTCTCGTTTGCCGTCAGCTTTGGGATCGCCCTGCTCGCCAGCCCCTTCTTCAAGAGCCCGCCCGCCCCGCGCGACCTTACGATCTACAAGGCAACCGCGGAACACGCCGAATAACGTAGAATGGAAATAAATCATTCCGCGAAGTTCTGCGGTTAATCTTTTTTCACCACGAAGATGGGAAGTTCACGAAGTTTTCCTTTGAGTGCTCCTCGCGTTCTCTGTGGTTCAATAACTGCCGTGATAACAGTGGTTCTGCATTCTTCTTTGC
>CAXMPN010000025.1:0-8253 GCA_964195195.1 Pontiella sp.
GATTCGCGCCCACATTTATCGCCACGGTGATAGAGGATAGTCTAGAGACGGCCAACGCGTGGCTCCTTCTCCAAGCTTCTGTTTTTTTACCTAAAATCGCTAAACCTTACCGTATCGATCGCATTTCGCGATTCTCTTTACCGCCGAATCCCGTTATCTTGCACCCATGGATCTTTTCAATGGAAACGCCGGGGAAGCAAAGCCGAAAGTCGGCACAGGAACCGCTCCGCTGGCGGCCCGCATGCGGCCCCGGTCCCTGGATGACATGGTTGGACAGGAACATATCCTCGGCGAAGGAAAACTACTCCGTCGCGCCATAGAAGCCGACCGTTTCAGCAGTATTATCCTCTACGGCCCGCCTGGCTGCGGAAAGACCACGTTGGCGGAGGTCATTGCAACCACTACCAACCGACGCTTCGAGCGTACCAGCGGCGTACTGGCCAATGTCGCCATTCTCCGCAAGATACTCGAAGGAGCCAGCCACTGGAAGAAGATGAACGGGCAGGACACGATTCTATTCATCGACGAGATCCACCGTTTCAACAAATCCCAGCAGGACGTCCTGCTTCCCTATGTCGAAGACGGCGACATCATCCTTATCGGGGCGACCACCCATAATCCGTTCTACTTCATCAATACACCGCTCAACTCCCGCTCGCAAATCTTCCAGCTGCAGCCACTGACCGAAAACGAAATCGTAAAAATCCTCCACCGCGCCATGGCGGCCAGTGTTGGTCTGAACGGTCTTGTGTCGTCCAGCGAGGATGGGTTACATCATCTGGCAGCGGTTTGCGAAGGCGATGCCCGACGGGCCCTGAATGCGCTGGAGATCGCCGCACTCACCACCCCGCCAGAGACCGATGGCATTGCACATCTGACCCGAGATGCCATCGAGGAATCGATTCAGAAGAAGGCCGTCGTCTACGACCACGATGAAGACGAACACTACGACACCATCTCCGCGTTCATCAAAAGCGTACGTGGCTCCGACCCTAACGCGGCGGTCTACTGGCTGTCGAAGATGCTTTACGCCGGGGAAGATCCCCGTTTCATTGCCCGTCGATTAATCATTCTCGCCTCCGAAGATATCGGCAATGCCGACCCCCGTGGCCTGACCCTTGCGGTATCCGCCATGCAGGCTGTTGAATTTATCGGCATGCCAGAGGCACGCATCACCCTGTCGCAGGCTACCACCTACCTTGCCTGTGCACCGAAGAGCAACGCCGCCTATCGGGCGGTTAACGCCGCACTCTCAGATGTGGAAAACGGTCGCACTCTACCGGTTCCGAAACATCTTCAGAGTGGCCCCAAGCCCGATAAGGGAAATGTTAAATACCAGTATGCCCACAACGGCAAAGACCATTTCGTCGATCAGCAATATGTCCCCACCGAAAAGGTCTACTACGAGCCGACGGATCAGGGATACGAAGAAACTATTCGAAAGCGCATTGATTACTGGAACTCACTGAGGAAGAAGAAATGATGACCAAGGCGAAACTGCGAAGGGAGATCGCTGAAAAACGGCGCTTGTTGCATTCCCAGTGGATCGCGAATGCCAGTTTGTGCATGGTTGCACATCTCCAAAGACTTGATGCGTTTAAAACGGCTCAACGCATCGCGCTTTACAAGGCCATTGCGGGTGAGGTTGATCTGGAATGCCTGTTTACAACCTGCTGGGATCTAGGTAAACGCACCTCCACTCCGGTTTTTAATCGAACCCTGAAAACCTATGAATTGGCCGAAATAACAGACAAGACTCGGTACATTACGGGTAATTACGGCATTCAGGAACCCGAACATCCATCTCTGATTCCAATAGACGACATGGACCTGATCATCGTACCGGGTGTAGCATTCGATGCCAACGGGAACCGCTTAGGCCGTGGTGGCGGCTACTACGACCGTTTGCTCGAAGGATTCAGCGGAACCACGGCGGCTGTTTCCTTCGATTTCCAGCTTTTCTCGAACATCCCGCATGAATCGCATGATATACCCGTCAACTACATAGTGACCGAATCGAAAGTTGTCGATGTTTGCAACGAACGTTAGACAAACTGCGCTGTCGCAGGTTAGAGTGCTTATTTGAAAATAAGGGGGTCGTACCGCCCATATATGCGTCAACACTGCATGGGTTTTCTACGGGGCACGGCCTAACATGAACAGGAGGTTTACCGTGGGAGAGTTATATCTAGGACAAAATTTTCTTATTGGTATGGGATTCCTGGTTTTGGGATTCTTTTTCCATGCCTACCTGACAAAGACCAATGCTGTTGCCGCGAGCAAACAAGCCAAGGCTATTCTTGCTGAAGCCAACAAGGAAGCCGATGTGATCCGTCGGGAAGCCAAGGTTCAGGCCAAAGACGCCGTCCTTCGTGCGCGCGAAAATTCCGAGAAGGATAACACCGGCCAGCGTAGGGAAATCCTCGACCTGGAGAAGCGGGTCGTTGAACGGGAAAAGAACCTGACGAGCAAGCTCGAAATGTTGAATACCAAAGAGCTGGAGCTATCGGGACGAATGGCAGAAATTGGCGACCAGAAAGCGTCCCTCCACGATAAAACCCGCGATCTGGAAAAACTGGTCATTGAGGAAACCCGGCGCGTGGAAGAGACTGCGTCCCTGTCGAGAGAAGAAGCTCGGAAGACCATCATGAAACGTATGGAGGATGAATTACAGGGCGAAGCGAATGCCCTGGTCCGCAACGTTCAGAAAGTGGCGAAGGAAGATGCGAAGAATGCGGCGCGGGAAATCATCGCCACCGCTATCCAGCGCTATGCCGCCGAAACGATTTCGGATCTGACCACCAGCTCTGTACCGCTGGAAACCGATGACATCAAGGGTCGCATCATCGGACGGGAAGGACGCAACATAAAATCCTTCGAAGCAGAAACCGGCGTTAATGTTCTGATCGACGAAACGCCGGAGGTCGTTGTCCTTTCCTGCTACGACCCCATCCGACGCGAAGTGGCGCGCGTGGCGCTGCAACGCCTAATCGAAGACGGTCGTATCCATCCCGCCCGGATTGAAGAAACGGTGGCCAAGGTTCGCCAGGAGATCGACGACACCATTAGACATGCCGGAGAAAACGCCCTGTTCGAGCTCGGGCTTACCGGTGTGGCACCGGAACTTATGCATACGCTGGGCAAGCTGAAATTCCGCACTTCCTACAAGCAAAATGTGCTCGACCACTCCGTGGAAACAGCTCACATCATGGCGCTGATGGCAACCGAAATGGGTTTGGATCCGAAAATCGCCAAACGAGTCGGAATTTTCCACGACATCGGAAAGGCCGTTGACCACGAGATGGAAGGTGGTCATGCCGTCATTGGCGCGAACCTGCTTCGCAAGCACGGCGAGGACCGTGTGGTATGGAATGCGGTGGGATCGCACCATGAGGACATGGAACGAGAAAGCATCTATGCGGTGCTCTGCGATGCCGCCGATACCCTCACGGCGGCCCGCCCTGGGGCGCGTTCCGAAACGACCGACCTCTATATACAACGCTTGGAGCAGATAGAAAAGATCGCTAACCAGTATGCAGGGGTCAAAAGCAGCTATGCCGTGCAGGCAGGCCGCGAAATCCGCATTATGGTGGAACCCACAAAATTTAACGACCATGGTGCGTCATTGCTGGCCAAAAACATAGCAAAGCAGATCGGGAACGAAGTCAAGATTCCGGGCACCGTCCGAGTCACCGTGATCCGTGAAACGCGCTGCGTTGAATACGCCAAGTAGAAAGGACTACCATGGGGAGGATTGTTGAAATCAAGCACCCGCTGGTCAGCCATCATTTGGCAACCCTGCGAGACAAGTCCACCCCGCCCGCCTTGTTTCGTGATCAGGTTCGTCGTCTCAGCCTGATGCTGGGTTACGAAGCCACCGCCGGCCTGCCACTCATTGCCTGCGAAATCGAAACGCCTCTTGATAAAGCGGATTGCCGGGAATTGGGGTGTCGGCTCGGTCTGGTGCCGATACTTCGAGCCGGCCTCGGCATGTGCGATCCCGTGCAAGAAATGGTTCCTCAGGCCGAGGTGTGGCATCTAGGCTTCTATCGCGACGAAACCACGCATCAACCGGTCGAGTACTACCAAAAGTTCTCCAACTCGCCGCCGCCGATCGCCTTCGTGCTCGATCCCATGCTCGCCACGGGCGGATCGGCTTGCGAGGGCATTACCATGGTCAAGGAATGGGGTGTTGAAACCATCTCGCTACTTTGCATCATTGCAGCCCCCGAAGGAATCGAAAAGGTTTCAAAGGCACATACGGATGTCAACATCTACTGTTGCGCCATCGATTCCCATCTCAACGAACACGCCTACATTGTACCCGGTCTCGGCGATGCGGGCGATAGAATCTTCAACACGCTGTAAATAAAAATCCTACCAAAGAAGGAGCATCATCATGAGAAAAGTAGCCGTATATGTGATTATCGCCGTTCTGTTTACCTCCGCAACCGCAAGCGTGAAAGCCCATTGCCAGGTGCCATGCGGCATCTATGATGACCTGATGCGAATTCATATGATGGAAGAGCATGTCACGACCATCGAAAAGGCGATGAAACAAATTGCGGCCAACGAAAACCAGAACCAGACCGTTCGCTGGATCATGAACAAGGAAAAGCACGCGGATGAGCTAGCGGACATCGTAACCTATTATTTCATGGCGCAGCGCATTAAGCCCGACATGGACCACTACGACGACAACCTCAAGACGCTGCACCAGATCATGATCTATTCCATGAAATCCAAGCAGACAACCAACCTTGCCAACGTGGAAAAATTGAAGGAACTCATCCACAGCTTTGAGCATTCCTATCTCGGCGAGGATCACGATCATGATCACGCACATGAGTAAGTAGCTGAAGCCGTTTTCTACGTGAGGTATGTGCGGTTCCGGCTTACGGGAGTGCGGTAATCAAACAGTGTCTGACTTCTTGTTGGTCTAGGGAGCCGCTACCACCAGAGTCGATAGGTGCTGTCCAACGAAAAGGCGTTTTCGATATGACGGATCTCCGGCGGCTTACCGCCGGGCACCCCGATCACTTCAACCACATCAAAGCGGATATGGTCGGGTTGGAGTTTGGTTTTCTTCAGATAGTTAACGGCGGCGCGGGAAAGTCGCTTGCGCTTCGCCTTGTTGACTGCGGAAAAGGGCCGGCCGTACGTTTCATTTCTGCGCGTTTTCACCTCCACAAACACCAGGATGCCCCTGTATTCGGATACGATATCGAGTTCATCGTGCTTGCCAACCCGTACCCGCTGGTCGCGGATCCTGTACCGGTGGCTCTTGAGGAAACGTGCAGCCTGCCGCTCACCCCACTTTCCCGTTTGAAGATGCGAGGCTTCGCGGGATTTAATCCATTTTTTAAGCCACTGTTTCATCGCCGTCGAGAATGGATTCGTAGAGGGTGATGTATTCCCGTGCCATGTGTACCACTGAAAAATCCTGCTTCATGGCTCGTTTTATCAAGGCCTTCCACTTTCGTGCATCGGAATATACAAGCAGCGCCCGAGCAATGCACTCGACAAATATATCCGATGCATAGCCATGGAACTTGAAGCCGTTACTGCCTTTTTCGGAATAGTCCGTCACCGAGTCCTCCAGTCCACCGACGCCATGCACGAGCGGGATGGTTCCGTACCGCATGCTATAGAGCTGGTTCTGACCGCACGGCTCGAACTCGGAAGGCATTAGAAATACATCCACACCGGCTTCGATCTGGTGCGCCAATGCGCTGGAAAATTCGATCCATGCGCAAATCTGTTCCGGCCAGCGCGCGGCCCATTCCCTGCAGGCCTCCTCATAACGGGAGTCGCCAGTACCGAGAAGGACCAGCTGCGCACCGGTTGCGACGATCTCTTCGATGGCCGCCGCCAGGATATCGATGCCCTTCTGCGGGACGAGTCGGGTAATGATGCCCATCAACGGCACCTTGGCGTCGGGCGTGAACCCGGCCGCCCGTTGCAGGGTTTTCTTGCAGACCGCCTTGCCGGATAGATCGTCAATCGAATAATGGGCCGGCAGGTATGGGTCCGTCGCCGGATCCCAGCGTGTATAGTCGATTCCGTTCAGAATTCCGTGCAGCACGTTTTGCCGATGGTATAGGACGCCATTCAACCGGCAACCAAACTGGGGGGTTTTGATCTCCTCCGCATAGGTTGGGCTCACGGCATTGATCGCTGTGGCCCCCACCAAACCGCCCTTAAGCAGATTGATTTCGCCGAAGAATTCCAGCGTATGCATGGTGTAACAGGAGTCCGGCAGGTTGGTCATGTAGAATTTTTCCGCCGGTGCCCAGCCGTGGTGTGACAGATTGTGGATGGTCATGAGCGACTTTTCCGGGCCATTGCGGAAGTTGCCGTCGATCCCATGATAGAGCAGCATGGGCACTAAGGCGGCCTGCCAATCGTTGCAGTGCACCAGATCAGGCTGGATATTCCACTCATCAATCAGTCGAACGACAGCCTTCTGAAAAAAAACGAAACGCTCAAAGTTGTCGGCATAACCGTGGTCAAGCGTACCGTAGATACCGGGGCGGTCGAAAAACTCCTCGCTTCCGATGAAATAGGTGGTTACACCTTCGTACTGTTGCTGCCAAATCGTACCGTGGTACCACGCATTCCCCATCGGGATGTGCAACTCGACATCGCATTTAGACAGGCCGTATTGCTCGCGGTCGATGTGTTGGTAGAGCGGGATCATACGGATGACTTCGAGCCCCTCTTTCGCCAGCGCCTTGGGCAAGGACGCGCAAACATCTCCTAGACCGCCGGTCGATGCGAATGGTACGATTTCGCTACTTACGAATAGGACTTTCATGGTGATAAAATATAGGAACCTTTGATGAGCTTCGAGACCCAACTTTTGCAATTTATGTCCGCCCCCAACTATCGCCCTATGAAGCAGCACGAGCTGGCCCGGCTACTCAAGGTCGACTCCAAGGGAAAGCGGGACGAATTCCGCCATGAGCTCTATGCCTTGGAAACCGCTGGAAAGATCGCCCGACTGCGCAAGAACCGCTGGGGTCTACCCGAAGAGGGGAACGAAGTGATCGGCACCATCCGAATGATGGCCAAGGGCGGCGCAATCTTTATTCCGGAACAGGTAGGCGAATCCGAAATCTATATTTCCGACCGGAACACCGGCGTAGCGTTGCCCAACGACAAGGTGGCCATCGAGGCGTTCCATTCCGAATATGCCGCCCGGCAGCGCGAGCGGCGCGGACAGACCGACCTGCGCGCCGAAGGCCGCGTGGTGCGCGTGCATGAACGCGCCACCGACCGTACCGTCGGCCTGCTTAAGCACACCCCCTACTATTCCTACGTCATACCCGATGCTCCCGGATTCCGGCAGGATGTCCGCATCGGTGACACGAAGAAGATTCCCGAAAATCATAAGGTGGTCGTCCAGCTGGAGGAATGGAACGATCCGTTCCGCCCGCTCATGGGCGCCATCGTCGAAGATCTCGGCGAAGTGTCTCAACCCGGTGTGGATATCGACAGCCTGCTCGCCGACGCCGGCATCCGAGAATCCTTTCCGCCTGAGGTCATCGCCGAGGCTGAAAAACTTTCCGGCGAAGTCACCCCCGAACGGATGGAGGGCCGCCGCGACCTGAGGGATGCCGTCACCTTTACCATCGATCCTGAAACGGCCAAGGACTACGACGACGCCGTCTCGCTCGAACCGCATCCCGACGGCGGATGGGATCTGGGCGTGCACATCGCCGACGTTTCCACTTATGTCCAGCCCGGCTCGCTGATCGACAAGGAGGCCTACCACCGCGGCAACAGCATCTATCTAGTCGACCGCGCCGTCATGATGCTTCCGCGCGAGCTGACCACCAAGGTGTGCAGCCTCAATCCCGAAAACGACCACCTGACGCATTCGGTTCATTTACATCTGAGCGCCCAAGGTGAAATTCTTGGCTATGAAACCTTTCCGTCGGTCATCCACTCCCAGGCCCGGCTCACCTATACCCAGGTGCAGCAGTTTATCGACGGCAAGCCCGATCACGGCATTCCCGAACAGCCTGCTGGCCACCCCGTCGCTCTACAACGCCGCGATCGTCGGGCCGGGCGGGACATCGACGACGGCGCTGTCCTTCGACTCGCTCGAGGTGATGAACGGCTCGGGTTCAGGAAGCTTCTCGCGGGTGCGCGAAGACTGGTGCAGCCTGCTCAAGCAGGACATCCGCAAGACGGGGACAGCGGTCTCCGACTCGCACCGCCTGATCCTCGAGAATGCGGGTTATGCGC
>CAXMPN010000025.1:8263-17639 GCA_964195195.1 Pontiella sp.
CGTACCAGCTGATCGAGGACTGCATGCTGCTGGCCAACCGCGCCGTGGCCGAAATCCTGATCGCGGCCGAAAAACCCGCCATCTACCGTGTTCATGACGAGCCCGATGAAGAGCAGTGGGCCTCCATGGGCATGGAGCTACAGGCGCTCGGAATCCCTGCCCTGCCCCAAACCCGTCAGGAGATCAACGAAGCCATTCACATGGCTGCCGGCACCGCCGTGGAATACACCGCCAACCTGGCCATCCTGCGCTGTTTCAAACGTGCCGAATATGCCGCTGTCCAGATCGGTCACTTCGGTCTCGCGTTCGATGACTATACCCACTTCACCTCGCCCATCCGCCGCTATCCCGACCTGCTCGTCCACCGCCTGCTCAAAGCCGTGGAGCTGGGCCGCGAATTCCACCTATCCGGTGAACATATCGAGGAGATCGCTAAACACTGTACCGAGACCGAGCAGAAGGCTGCCGAACTGGAAAAAAAGAGTATCGAAAAGAAGCGGATGGAATATTACGGCGAGCTGATGAACTCATCGCTCACCGCTACCTTCAAGGGTTACATCGTCTCCATCAAAGGTAAGGGTATGATCGTCGAGCTACCCGACTCGCTCCAGCGCGGCATGATCACCTTCGCCTCCATCACTTCCGACTGGCTAGAAGCCAACGGCGACATGACCCAGGCGCGAACGCGCGGCGGTAAGGTGATGTTCACCATTGGGCAGGAGGTAGACGTGATGCTTGCCAAGGTCGATATCGCCCGCGGATTCATCGACTTCGTACTAGCCGACGAGGTCGCCCAGCCCCGCCGTGAGCGCAAGCAGCGCATCCAGCCCGACCTTAAAACCGGCAAGCCCCGCTCCCAAGGCAAACATCGCCGGCGCAGAAAATCGTAGCGGCATTAGACCCTTTTACCGGTCACTTATCCCGCGAATGAATCAAAAAGGCTCCGAATTCTGAAAACTACAAATAAACAGGCGTCCCGAAGTTTCGGGACGCCCTTACAAAGCACGAACTTTACTCCTGACCTTCTGAGTTAAAAGGTACAGGATCAGAGTCTATTCTTTATTAGCCGCTAATGACACTTACGAGGCAGGCCAACGTGACCGCCAACCAGATCATTGCAATGATGATCGTTCGAAGGATCTTAGGTCGCTTCACTTCGTAGTCCAGAATGTAGACGCGAAGGCTACGATCCAAAATATTGACTGACACAACGCTTACAACCAGCCATGCCAACATAATAAGTACTTTATCCATTTTTTTCTCCGCCGCTATAAGAAAGAGCTTAAACCAACTCCAATTAGGCCTGCATGCTATTCATGCCGCCTGTATAAAACAAGGCGAAAGCACTTCTCCCTGTGCAGTTGAGGTTGCCGGTTCACGCTTAGTGCCGACCCCGGATTTTCTATTCCCTGCGACATCGCATATTGAAAAATAAAAAAGGCGCCCCCTGTATTGGAACGCCCGATATATCTTACAGTTATGCTTTTAGAATTATTAGCCCGCTTTGTAGATCGGTTCGGCTTGCCGGGCATTGAGATATTTCATGGCCACCAGGCAGTTTTTTCTGTGCGGACAAACGAGTCCGCAATATTCGACCCGTGATTGCTCTCCCAAGCTCTTCAGGTTCATTTTGGAGAACTCTTGCTCGGCCTCCTGCCATGAAACGCAACGATGCTGCTCCTTGGAGAGCTCCTTGCGGTATTCATCCACGGACTGACGGTATTGGATAACCTGCCAATCGAGTAATTCATGAATTCCAACACATTCCATGTCCTGCTCCACGACTCCCATTTCTTCTGCTTTGTTTATTGTTATCATGACTAATCTCCCTTAGTTGATACATGATAATAAGCATTATAAGTGCCAGATGTGGCGTCACCGCATAAGGATGTGCCTTTTAGGGGTAAAGTAAGGTGAAATATTACAACGAATTTTCCGTGTCTTATGGGGATCTACGTCTTTTTGGCTTTATATAGCATCCAGGCCGCAAGGGTTTTGGCGTCGGAAATCTGGTTGGTACGAATCATTTCATCAACGTCGGCATCGGATACAATCACGGTATCGATGCGCTCATCATCGTCAAAAGAAGTATCGCCTTTTCCGGTCACTTCACAAAAGAATATGTCAATGCGTTCGGTACAGTAGCCGACGCTCGGGAAGATCGAACCGAGTAGTTCCATCGATTCGGCGATATAGCCGGTCTCCTCCTGCAGCTCTCGGATAGCGGTTTCGGCCTCGTGCTCTCCGTCATGATCGACATTTCCGGCCACGACCTCGAAACAGATGCGCTCCATTGGCTTGCGGAACTGGCGGATAAAGGCAAAACGGCCGTCGGGCAGCCTTGGAATGATTGCAACGGCCACGCCGTGCCTTACGATCTCCCGGACCGACTTTTTCCCGTTTTCAAGCTCCACATCCAACACGTCCACATTGATGATGTGGCCCTCATAGACCGTCTTTCGGGAAAGCGTTTTTTCGTACATTGGAACTTCTCCGGTTTGACTCGTTAATGGTGTCCCTTATAGTACAGCTCTTATGAAACATGCGAGACAAGATTGGGAATCGACCGAAGAGCGCCATTTAGCTCCCTTTGCCACTAAAAGCGTGGGAAGCCTTGGCCGCAAGCATAACGAAGATGCCCACCCGCTCCGTTCCTGTTTCGCGCGCGATCGCGACCGCATCTTCCACAGCCGATGCTTCCGGCGACTGGAATACAAAACCCAGGTTTTCGTGAATGGCACTGCGGACCACTACCGCACGCGTCTCACCCATACCATGGAAATGTCCGCCGTCGGCCGCACGCTGGCCCGCACGCTCGGGGCCAACGAGGATCTGACGGAATGCATCTGCCTCGCGCACGATATCGGACACAGCCCGTTCGGTCATGCCGGCGAAGCTGCGCTGGACGAGCTGATGACCGATCAAGGCGGATTCGACCATAATCTACAAAGCCTGCGATGCATCGAAGTGGTGGAATCGCCCTACCCCGACTTCCCCGGCCTCAACCTGACCTGGGAGGTGCGTGCCGGGCTACTCAAGCACGAGGCGCATATTAAAGCAGCTTCTCTCGAGGGCCATCCGATTGGCCCGTTTCAATCGATCGAAGCTCAGGTTGCCGACATCGCCGACGATATGACCTACCATGCACACGACGTGGATGACGGGCTGGAAGCAGGCATCGTTACCCTGCAGCAACTCGAGACCACCGAGTTCTGGCGCATGGCTTCCGCAGCCACCCATGAACGCTATCCCACCCTTTCAGAATACCAGTTTGTGCGCGCCACCATCCGCCGCATGCTCGAGCTTCAGGTTTTCGACGTCACGGAATATGCATTTGCTGAACTGGAAAAAATAACCCCGAAATGCGCCCGGGATGTGATGAGCAGTCCGCAACGTATTGTCGATTTCAGCCCAGGGATGCAATGCATACTGGATGAGTTTTCAACCTTCATGTTTGAAAATCTCTATTTCCATCATGGCGTAGCCGATGCCACGAAGCAGTCGGTGGCCATGATGCGCAAGCTGTTCCTCCACTATATCGAGCGCCCCGAAACGATGGGGCAAAAAGCCCGCGCACGCATCGAACAGGAAGGTCTGTGGCGAACCGCCTGCGATTATGTGGCCGGTTGCACCGACCGCTACGCCATCGAGGAATACCAACGGTTTGAACTGGGAAATGAATGAGTATCTGCCAGCAATACATACCGCTGTCGAGGTCGCAATGGGGGTGCTCATTCTAGTGATGCTAGCAGATCATCTACCCGTCGTTACCGGCCATTGACAACTTTAGATGACGGTAAACACCTGGAAATGATCAACCGCCTTATCCATACGAACTGGCTCCACACGGGTCGATGGGTCACCGTGGTTGCAACTAGCGTTGTACGGACGGCGGATCCAGATAAAATAGATGGCGCACCCGGCAGGGTTCGAACCTGCAACCCTCTGGTTCGAAGCCAGATGCGCTGTCCAGTTGCGCCACGGGTGCGTGAAATACAAAGTATATACGTATCTGTTTTCACCAGACCGGTAAAGCGCATTTGCAAACCCATTATAATATCGGGATATTTTATACAATCGGGGGTTGGAGGCCCGTGTTTGTTCGTCTATATTCCGGCTTTTCCCAAACAAAAAAGGAAAAGGATTTATGAAGAAACTGGTAATCGGACTGCCAAAAGGCAGCTTGCAGGAATCAACCTACGAGCTTTTCAAGAGGGCAGGCTTTTCCATCAAGGGCGGGTCTCGCTCCTATTTCCCCTCGATCAACGACGACGACATCGAAATCCGCATTCTACGGGCCCAGGAAATGAGCCGCTATGTTGAGCACGGTATGCTGGATGCTGGCATAGCCGGACTGGACTGGATCGAAGCCAACGGATCGGACGTGGTTGACCTTTGCAGTCTGGTCTATTCCAAGCGAAGCAAGCGTCCGGTTCGCTGGGTACTGGCGGTTCCTAACGATTCCGATATCCAGTCCGTGAAGGATCTGGAAGGAAAGCGGATCGCCACCGAGGGCGTCGGCATCGTCGAGCGCTGGTTGGAACGCAATGGCGTTAAGGCGGAAGTCGAGTTTTCCTGGGGCGCCACCGAGGTTAAAGTCCCTGATTTCGTAGATGCCATCGTGGACATTACCGAAACCGGAAGCTCGCTGCGTGCGAACAACCTTAAGATTGTTGAAACGCTGATGGAATCATACACCAAATTCTTCTGCTCAAAAGATGCGTGGGAAGACGACTGGAAAAAGCAGAAACTTGAAAAGATCGCGCTTTTGCTGAAGGCCGCCCTGGATGCCGACGGCAAGGTACTGCTGAAACTCAACGTCGAAGCCTCCAATCTTGAAAAGATCAAGAACCTCCTGCCGGCATTGCATTCCCCCACCGTCAATTCGCTTACCGACGACGGCTGGTATGCCATCGAAACCGTGGTGGATGATTCCGTGGTTCGCGAGATCATTCCTGATCTCAAGGCCAACGGTGCGGAAGGAATTATAGAAATTAGCTTGAACAAAGTAGTGGCATAACTATTGTAACTTCCCTTTGAGAAGAAACCGGAGAGAAACATGGGTACCATCAAGAAATGGCGTAAGAAGAAAATGTCTAACCACAAGCGGCGCAAGCGTCGCCGCGCAGACCGTCATAAAAAGAAATAAGCATTGATCGCTTAAAAGATTTCAAGGCCGTCGCATCGCGTGCGGCCTTGCTTTTGTTTTTACAATCCTTGGGAATCCGTCTGAGGATGCGCTTCCCAAGGATTGTTCTTTTCCTGAGTGTTCAACCGAGCCTGATTCCCGCTTGCAAGGGATAGCCGTTAAGAAAGGCTTCGACGGACATCCGCTTCCTTCCTGCGGGCTGAATTTCCAGCAACCGCAACGCGTGCGATCCGGTCGCCACCAGCAGCCTATCATCCAACAGTTCCCCCGGCGCACCCTTACCAATCTCCCGGCTTGCCTTCCAAACCTTGAGCGCATCGCCATTCGGCAAAGTGCAGTAACTGCCGGGCCATGGATCAAAAGCTCTGATCCTGTTTCGAATGGCCTCCGCCGGCATCGACCAGTCGATCTTTCCGTCTTCCTTGGACAGCTTGCTGATTTCAATCGCTTCAGCTTCATCCTGAACCGTTCTGGAGACGCGACCGTCGCGAATCTCCCCGATCGTTTCCAGCAGGAGCTCCGCACCCAGGTCGGCCAGCCTATCGTGTAGCACGGCGGATGTATCATCCGGCCCGATGGGATGGCGTTCCTGCCTGAGGATATCACCCGCATCCATCTTTTTAGCCAGATAGATAATGCTGACACCGGTTTGTTCATCGCCATTCAATATCGCCCACTGAATCGGGGCTGAGCCTCGGTATTTTGGTAGCAACGAAGGATGGACATTGATGGCCTCATGCCTAGCCAGTTGTATGACCTTTGAAGGGATATACTGTCCATAGGCCACCACCACGAATAAATCGGGTGCGAGTGCTTCCAACGACTGCAATGATTCAGGATCGCCCACTTTGCAGGGTGTCATGACGTTCAAGCCTCGCGCTTCGGCGAAAGCCTTGAGAGGACAAGGCGTGAGCTTGCGCTTACGGCCAGCGGGACGGTCCGGCTGAGATACCACACCCACCACTTCATGCCCTACACCGTCAATCAACGCCCTGAGCGATGGCACGGCCAACTCGGCGGATCCCATGAAGACAATGCGCATAGTACGCCCTTCCCTATTGCGGTTTCGGCGCACCTTGTTCTTCCCCTGTCGACCAGCGATTTCGGTCGCTCAAGAAAATCTGATCCTGCCTGTTGAGAGTAACACCCTGCTTGAGCGGAAAGTCAGGTGGTGTTCGCCCACTGATAATGGGAAGCCAGCTCTGCTCGGAGCCGTCAAGGAGCTCACTAACGAACGGCTTGTCCTTGGTAATCGTGGTCATATACAGCCCGCTCATGTACTGCTTGTAGTCGTTGATGTAGTAGAATTGGTCGACATCCTTTGGCAACAGGATGGACACGCGGTCTCCGTACCAGGCCGTCGCCCAGGGCATGTCGGTGCATAGGGCTTCGCGTGGATTAAGCATTTCGCAAACTTTTGATATTAGCGGAGCGTGATAGGGGGGATACGTAATGCCTTCGTGCGGCGGCAACAGCGTGAATCCGAACGGGATCGCGGCTAATAATACGATAAGGCATTTCAATCCGACCATGTACAGACGCACTCCAAGGTCTAGTCGGTCGATCAGGATATAGAAAAAAGCGAGCCCATATAGAACTACAAACGGCCAAAAGGCATGCATCATATTAATTGAAGATTCAGAGAAAAATCCTCCGATGATGGCCGTCAGAATAAGCGAGAGCAAGATGCCCCAGCGGAGAAAGTTCACCTGCGGCCGAATGAATTGGTAGAAAAAAGTGGTCAGAAAAAAGGCCATAAGAATTCCACCACCCATGGAAGGGATCGCACCGCTGTATGCACCTGAATAGTTGAGCATCCATTTTTCCTTGATCGCGGCAATGTTGCTCTTAGCCGTGAGATCGGGTTGGATATTGCGGTCCAATGCATTGGCCGGATATTTCGATGTATCGGCAAGCGCCGTATAGGCCGCCATGCCCATTGGATTTCCGCATGCGCGGTAGTTTCTGACCAGCCACGGTGAAATCAACATGGCGAATAAGAAAACGAAAACCAGGACGAAGCGAGTGCCACCGCGGAAGCGCCCGCTCATTAGCCATGCAAAAAGACATAATCCCGGTATCGCGGCGATGGCGATATAGCGGGTGAGAAAGGCCACCGAAGCACAGGCAATGGAGAGCAGGAACGGCACGATCCACCAGACCGGACGTTCGCCATCCCGTTTGTTGAGCATCGCTACGACCATGGTGTAGTATGCGGTAAGTATGAAAAACACGGCCATGGAGATATTCAAGCCCGAGATGGAGTCCTGCCACGCAACGTTGCTGAGATAATATATGGTCATGGCCATGAACCCGATTTCCCGCGAGAATAACCGCTTCCCCAGCGCGAAAATAATCCATCCGGTCAGAATCGTGAAGAGGTGGTTTACGGGGAGCACCACCCATTGTTCCGCCGACATCGTCCCCCCTCGCCCCGCCTCGGGTAGCGAAAACGGATCGAGACCGAAGGCTTCAAAAAGTTTGAAGCCGGCTGCGAGCACAGCGGGATAGGCGGGAGGATGAAACAGGTCGGGATGGTCTCCTACGCGGGCATTCTCATTGGGGTGAGCGTCGACATTTTCCACATGGAGAGCGGTCGCACATATTTGGTGACCATGCCGTTCTGCACCGACAGATTTCTACCCAGTTGAGCCAGATCCATGGACTCCTCGGTATTCAACCCGCGAAACTGCGTCGCTGTGTAGACCATGATAATGATCAGCAGAAGCAAAACGTAAAGCGCGACCCGGATGACTTTCAGGCCCGTGCCAGTGTCGATGCTGTATACGATATCGTGAAGTGTCGATTCAAACGACCTCTTGTCAGCCATCTTATCTCCAGTGCTTAGTCATTAAGTTTTTAAAAGGAACGGCCAAGTATCCATGAAACGGGATGAAATACAAGTTTCCAGCCCGTGGAAAAGGAGTGGCTATTCGGGCTTCCGTACATCGGAAAAATGCTCGAAGGCCTTGCGTTTTAGAACGAACAGTTCTCCGTCGGAAGAGCGTATCTTCAAAACTTCGCTTTCGGTATCGATTCGGCCGATGGGAAATAATTCGGAGCCAAAACGATCTTTCCATCCTTTGCTCAGAGCATCAATGCAATCTGGCGGCACCGTAAACAACAGCTCAAAATCCTCGCCGTCATACAGGGCCTGTTCTTCGGTGCCGAATTTAGGAATGGACTCGGCGTCCAGTTCAGCCCCGACCCCGCTCTGCTTGAGCATATGACGTAAATCCGTAGCCAACCCGTCGCTAATATCCATCATGGCGGTCACCACGCCCGACTGCCTAAGGTGAATACCCTCCTCCACCCGCGGGATGAAATCCAAATGCTTTCCCGTCCCGCTGTTCCCTAGCGGGCCGGTCACAAATAGCGCATCGCCGGGACGGGCACCGGACCGGAGCAAGGCGGAGTCTGCCGGCAATACGCCGGTACCAAAGACATGTAGTTCGAGACAGGTACCCTTGGATAGATCCCCCCCGATAATGGTCGCACCGAACCGCTTACAGAGGTTGATCATGCCGCTATAGATATCCTGCAACACTTGAAATTCCAGATCATTCGGAGCCACGACATTCACCAACAGCCATTGGGGCTGGGCGCCCATCGCAGCAATATCACTCAGCACGCGCCCCGCCGCCTTGTTCCCGATCCGCTTCGGATCCTCGGACGGCAGAAAGTGCACGTTTTCTATGATGGGATCGGTCGTCAACACCTGATCGGTACCCGATCCGGGAAGGCGGCATACTGCGCAATCATCACCAGCCCCAACCGCGAGATCCCGGTGGATACCGAGTTGCTTATGGAGTCGGCGAATGACCTCATGCTCTCCGATGTCACTTAATGTTTTCATCGCAAACAGAGTAGCGTATGGATACATGGAAACAATCCCATTAGCATTTTGAAACGGAGAAAGAACTTGGTTGGCGAATTGCCGGTTGATACCTTTTTCCCATGAAACTGCGGCCCATCTACATGGCACTACTTATCGGCGTATTTTTCCAATATCCGGTGAAAGCGGAGGAGAGCCGGCCCAAAATTGGGCTTGTGCTCAGTGGCGGCGGTGCCCTTGGTTTTGCACATGTAGGCGTGTTGCAGGTGCTGGAGGAACAGCAAATCCCCATCGACTACATCGCAGGCACCAGTATGGGAGCAATCGTCGCCGGCATGTATGCATCGGGCCTGTCGCCCGAAGAGATCGAACAGCATTTTCTTTCGCTCGAT
>CAXMPN010000026.1:0-17629 GCA_964195195.1 Pontiella sp.
CCCATGAAAGGTCACATCGCCACCGCGCTCGGCATGGAACAAATCGATCCCCAGCGCACGGTATTCAGCCTCGGTTTTAAGCAGGTAGTTGTCGCGACCCCGGTTTCCCAGTGTAACCACCGGTGTGTGCTGAAGAATCAGGACCGTATCGGGAATGCGATCTTCCTGGCGGGCCTTCAGCAGGCGGCGCTGGATGTCCAATCCTTGCTGATAGGCAACCGGTGCCTTGAAACTGACAGACCATGCGTTCATCGTTAAAGCAAAAAAGGAGGATGTACATCCTCCTTGAGATCAAAACAATTGAAAGGACTAATCTTGCGGGCAGAGTTCTTCGTACGAATCCGGGTCGAGCAGGTTATCGACATCTGATTCGTCAACCACCTTGAGCTTAAACAGCCAACCCTCGCCGAACGCATCCTTGTTGACCAGTTCAGGGCTGTCTTCGAGGTTTGCGTTGACCTCCACCACCTCGCCTGCGATGGGCGCATACACATCGGCGGCGGCTTTTACGGATTCGACCACTGCGGCTTCATCGCCGCCACGGAACTCGGTTCCAACTTCCGGCAATTCGACAAAGGTCAAGTCGGAGAGCTGGCTCTGGGCGAAATCGGTGATGCCTACAGTTGCAATGCCCCCGTCGAGGGAAACCCACTCGTGGGTTTTTGCGTAGAACAGATCTTGTGGAACCGACATTATCATTCTCCTGATTTGCGATCTGAATAAAAGTTGGAGGTGCGGATCGGATTCGAACCGATGTTCATGGATTTGCAATCCAGTGCCTAACCACTTGGCTACCGCACCTTTGTTCCCAAAAGCGGCACTCAATGTAATGATGTGCCCAGTGCATTCAAACAAAAACATCCAAAAAATAAGCGGGAAAGCGCAAACGATTCATTGATAAACCACTACACCTCGACCACCGCGTTGTCGATCAACCGGATCGCACCTATCTTTACGGCCAACGCCACGAGTATCGCGCCATCCAGCCACTCTACGGAGCCCAGTTTTTCATCGTCCACGAACTCGATGTACTCGATGCTCGCTTCGGGAATCTTTTCGATGAAGTCGCACATGGCCTGTCGGATGGCCGTGGCCGTATGTTCTCCATTGCGAACCCGTTCTTTCGCCAGGCCGAGCGCCTGTTGCAGGCACAGGGCATCGGCACGCTGCGCTTCAGATAGATATTTATTCCTCGAACTCATCGCCAGCCCATCCGTTTCTCGCACCATCGGACCGCGAATGATCCGAACGGGAAAGTTTAGATCGCGCACCATGCGTTCGATGATCCGGAGCTGCTGGGCATCCTTCTCGCCGAAGACGGCAAGATCCGGCTGAACAATATTGAAAAGCTTGGCCACCACGGTACAGACCCCACGAAAATGCCCTGACCGCGCGGCACCACATAGTACGCCGGAGAGCGACTCCTCGTCTACCCACACGCTGGCGTCAGATGCGTACATACTTCCCGGCTCTGGATAGAACACGACATTTACGCCTTCCGTTGAGCACAAGGCCTCGTCACGCTTAAAGTCGCGGGGGTAGGCATCCAGATCCTCATTCGGCCCGAATTGTGCGGGATTGACAAAAATGCTGACGACCAGTACATCGCAATTTTCCCGTGCGATCCGCATGAGCGAGAGATGCCCTTCATGCAGAAACCCCATGGTGGGAACAAAACCGATGGTGCGCCCCTGCCGTTTCAACTTCAGGGCATATTCCTGCATGCTTCTTGGGGTATGGATAATTTCCATCAGTAGGATTGCTCGTCCGTCGGGAACGTGCCGGCCTCGACCTCGGCCTTGTAACGTACGAGCGCTTCGGTGATGACCGGATTCAGGTCGGCAAACTTCGTCACAAATTTAGGAACAGGCCCATCGCTGAAACCCAGCAGATCAGAGATGACCAGAACCTGCCCATCACAGCCGCTTCCGGCGCCAATGCCAATCGTCGGAATGGACAACGCTTTCGAGATTGCTACGCCTAACTTGGCCGGCACGCACTCAAGCACGATAGCAAATGCGCCGGCCTGCTCGACCGCCATGGCATCATCCATCAATTGCCGCGCCTGTCCGGAGGTCTTTCCCTGCACCTTGTAGCCTCCCAGCTCCTTGATACTCTGGGGGGTCAAGCCGATGTGCCCCAGCACGGGGATGCCGTTATCCACTAATGCCTCAATCAACTCGGTGCGCATCGCACCGCCCTCGATTTTCACGGCGTCGGCATGCGCCTCCTTGATGAAGCGGCCCGCATTCTCCAATCCCATGGAAACAGAGGGCTGATACGACATGAAGGGCATATCGGCAATCAACAGTGCATGGCTGACACCCCGCGCGGCTGCAGCCGTATGGTGCAGCATTTCCGTCATGCTAACAGGCAGCGTCGTTTCATAGCCGAGCACCGTATTGGCCAGAGAGTCGCCTACCAGGACGGCGGGAATATCCGCGCCGTCCACCCACGATGCCGTCAATGCATCGTATGCTGTGAGCATCGCGATTTTCTTTTCGCCCTTAAGGGCTTTAATCTTTGAAGCGGTCCATTTCATAATTAATCTGTAATGCGGGGATTTATCCGGTCTATGCCTTGTCAGGTCAATACGCAATGCGAAGTACGTAGTCTGTCGTTGCTACCATCTTTCGTCGTACATACTCAGGCCCTCATCATTCGGAAGTGAGCTTAGGATTACGGAGACGGGTTTGTTCATTTCGGGAAGGATCATGTCGGGACGGACATCGTTGAGCGGCTGCACCACGAAACGGCGTTCCGCCCATCGCGGGTGCGGCACTTCCAATCCGCCTCCATCGATAATCTGCTCGCCGGCATAGATGATATCGATATCGATCGTACGCGGCGCATTTCGATCCTCGGTTCTTTCGCGTCCAAGGTTCTTCTCGATCTTACCGATGTACGACAGCCAGCTTTCCATGGGAAGCTCGCTTTCCACAATGACCACCGAATTCAGATACGCCATGCTTTGGTATTCCGGCTTTACATCGACCGGAGTGGTCTCGTAGATGGGTGATTGGTCCACATAACGGGTGCGCGGCGCTGACAGCAACAGGTTCTTCGCCTGCATGAGCAGTCGTTTCCGATTGTACAGATTGGAACCCAGGCTAAAGCCGATTTCCATATTCAATCTCCCCGTCAAACACTTTTACCGCATTCCCCGACAGCGTAGTCTTCCCCGCTTTTGAATCAATTACCAAATCGCAGCCGCTCGCGCAATGTACGGCGACAGGCAAAGCGATCAAGCCCCTCCGCGCCGCAACCACCGCCACCGCCGCCGCACCGGTACCACAGGCCAGTGTTTCCGCCTCGACGCCGCGCTCGTAAGTACGGACCGTTAACGTACCATCCGGTTCCACCTGTGCAAAGTTGGCATTGGTGCCCTGCGGCGCAAACCGTTCGTGATGGCGGATCGCGCTGCCGTGTTTTATCAGATCGACCGCCTGCACATCGTCCACCCAGGCGACTACGTGGTTCTCACGTCCGGGGCAAGATTCAGGTCCATTTCCATAACGAAAGGAGGCGTCAGTTCAAGACATACACCATTGTCCGATACCTGCGCGTGTACAGGACCCGCCTGGGTCTCAATGATCATCGTGGCCGGCGCTGCCCCCAACGCGAAGGCCAGTTGTGCGATACAGCGCGCACCGTTACCGCACATATCCATCTCGTTGCCGTCGGGGTTAATGAACCGCATCCGCAGATCGGCGGTTTCAGAGGGTTGCAGCAGGATCACCCCGTCACACCCGATGCCTGTGTTGCGGGCAGCGATCCGCCGGATAAAAGGCGGATCATCGACCGGAAACGTCAGGGCGCGGTCGTCGACCATGATAAAGTCGTTCCCCGCTCCGTGCATTTTGACGAAAGATATCTTCATAAAAGGTTAAAAACAATCTGCCACAAAAAAGCAAAGGGCGAAAAACAAAAAGGGCCGCCATTCGGCGACCCTTAAGAAACGTGTTGGATGGAACTAGCCCACGAGAGCCAGCAACACCCCGGCCGCCACGGCAGAGCCGATCACCCCGGCCACATTCGGGCCCATGGCGTGCATGAGCAGGAAGTTCTGCGGATTGGCTTCGAGGCCGACCTTGTTCGATACGCGGGCGGCCATCGGAACGGCGGAGACGCCGGCAGAACCGATCAGTGGGTTGATCTGATCCTTGCAAAGCTTGTTCATCAGCTTCGCCAGCAAGACGCCGGAGGCGGTGCCGATGATAAAGGCGCCCAGACCGAGACCAAGAATACCGAGCGTCTGGACGTTGAGGAACTTGTCAGCGGCCAATTTGGAGCCGACCGCCAAGCCCAGCATGATCGTGACAATATTGATCAGGGCGTTCTGGGCGGTATCGGACAGACGGTCAACCACGGCGCTTTCCTTCATCAGGTTACCGAGCATCAGCATACCGATCAGGGGCGTGGCCGAAGGCAATAGGAGCAGACAGATCAAAAGCACCAGTAGCGGGAAGACAATCTTCTCTGTTTTGGACACATGGCGAAGCTGCTTCATTTCGATCGCACGCTCGGCCTTAGTGGTGAACAGTTTCATGATCGGCGGTTGAATGATTGGAACCAGCGCCATGTAGGAGTAGGCCGCAACAGCGATCGCCCCCAGCAGATTGGGCGATAGTCGAGAAGCCAGGAAGATGGCCGTCGGACCGTCGGCTCCGCCGATGATGCCAATGGCGGCCGCGTCTTCGATCGTGAACAGCCCGCCCATCGACATCGCACCCAGCAGAGCAATAAAGATCCCGAACTGCGCAGCGGCACCGAGCAGGGCGGTTTTCGGGTTCGCGAGCAACGGACCGAAATCGGTCATGGCCCCCACTCCCATGAAGATAAGCAGCGGGAACACGCCGGACTCAACACCCACGGTATAGAAATAGTAGAGGAACCCCGCCGGTTGCCCGGGCATCGGCGCCGCCGAAATACCTGCCATCGGAATATTGGTCAGGATGGCGCCGAATCCGATCGGTAACAGCAGCAAAGGCTCGAACCCTTTGGCGATTGCCAGCCAAATCAGTAGCAACCCGACCAGAATCATTACGAACTGGCCCGCCCCTTCGGGCAGCAGCGAGCTCTTAACAAAGCCCACCTCTTCAGCCACTTCCACCTGATGTGTCAGCGTCTCGATGAGCGATGGGTCCACTCCATGCGCTTTGTGGATCTGATACATGGCGCCGTCGAAGTGCCCCGCGGAAATTTCCGCGGCGACAGTCTTCTTCAGCGCGGCGGTGTATGCGATCGCTTTTTCTTCCGGTGTCTGAGGATTAAAGAAGCGGTATATGCCGGTTTCCCGGCCCAGTTTCTGGAAGCCCTCGGCAATAGAAATATGACTCTCGGTGTTCACGCCATCCACCGCGGCACCGGCTTCTCCCGCCTGAACCCGGACAGCACCGCCAACGATGGCAGCAGCAAGAAGTCCCATGGTTATGAATTTCTTCATTGATTGAAATCTCCGTTCGCGATGTGCTCTTAGTTGATGGATGCCATGGCTGCGCCGGCGGTTATCTGCGCGCCTGCGTCGACCACGATGGATGATACGGTTCCGCCAACGGATGCCTTCACTTCAACTTCCATCTTCATGGCTTCAACAATGAATAGTACGTCACCTTCGTTCACATGGTCGCCGACATTGACGTTGATCTTGATTACCTTGGCGTTCATGGGCGCAGTTACTTCAATGGAATCGGCGGACTCGTGGGCGACCGTGGAGGTTCCTGTGGATTCCACGCCGTCTGCAACGCCGATATCGTAGGACTTGCCGTTGACGGTAGCCTGGTCGCCCTTGACTTCGACTGCAAACTGCTTGCCGTTTACAGAAACGGTGTATCCGCCGTCGCCGCCCGCGGCCGCAGCCGGAGCCGCCGGAGTAAGCGCCCCTTTACGAACACCATTGATTTCGGTTTTGCCGAGCAGGAAGTCGATCCCTTTCTGTTTGCAGGCGGCCGCAATGAAGATGTTTTCTTCGGTTGCCTCGATGCTGTTTTCCTTGAGCATCACCTTGGCGACATCGATACCCTTTTTCGGATCGGCGTCGTTGAGGTCGACCGGATTGGCCGTGGTGGGCTCAAGCTCGAGTTTTTCGGAAGCAATCCTGACGATCTCAGGATCGGGCGCGACCGGAGTCTTGCCAAAGTACCCTAGAACCATTTTGCCGTAGCCTTCGGCAATCTTTTCCCACGGGCCGAAAATAACGTTGTTGAAGGCCTGCTGGAAGTAGAACTGGGAAACCGGTGTTACCGACGTGCCGAACCCGCCGCGACGAACCACTTCGCCCATGGCATGGATACAATCTTCGTATTTATCCATCATATTGTTGTCGCGCATCATCTGCGTGTTGGCGGTCAACGCGCCACCCGGCATGGGCGACCACGGAATCATCGGCTCTACCGACTTGGCTTCCGGAGGGATCATGTAGTCAGCCATACATTCCTTGAAGATGGTTTCGGCATGCATCATCTTGTCGATATCGATATCGAGCTCGTAGTCTTCGCCGCGCAGAGCGTGCCATAAGGTGGCTACGTCCGGCTGGCAGGTACCGCCGGATGCAGGAGCCATGGAGCAATCGACCTGATCCGCGCCGGCCTTGATGGCGGCGAGATAACCGACGGTGCCGACACCGGCGGTTTCATGAGAGTGGAAAACGATCTTCATATCGCCCGGCAGCATCTTCCTGGCCATGGCGATGGTGTCGTAGACCTTCTTCGGAGCGGAGGTGCCGGACGCATCCTTAAAGCAGACGCTATCGAACGGGATGCCCGCATTGAGAATATCCTGGAGGGTCTTCTGGTAGAACTCGACGGTATGGGCCCCTTCACATCCGGGAGGCAACTCCATCATGGTCACGCAGACTTCGTGCTTCAGACCGTGATTGGTGATGGATTTGCCGGAGTCGATCAGGTTGTTGGCGTCGTTGAGGGCGTCAAAGTTTCGGATCGTGGTGATGCCGTGTTTCTTGAACATCTTCGCGTGCAGATCGATGATGTCGCGCGATTGGGAGTCGAGGCCCACCACGTTGATACCCCGCGCGAGGGTCTGCAGGTCGGCATCGGGGCCGGCGGCCTCGCGGAACTGGTCCATCATGTCGAAGGCGGACTCATTGCAGTAGAAGAAGGGCGCCTGGAAGCGTGCACCGCCGCCGGCTTCGAAGTGGGTTTGCCCGGCTTCCACGCAGGCCTTGACGGCCGGCAGGAAATCTTCGGTGAGTACGCGCGCGCCGTAAACAGACTGGAAGCCGTCGCGGAATGCGGTGTTCATGATATGAATAATTTTCTTAGCCACAGTTTTGCTCCTAATTAATGATTAAATGGGTTAGCCACGCTGTGCTTTGATAGCCGCCAGGGCCACGGCGATTTCCGCCACCGAATCCGAATTCGGTGTCGCCTTGGAAGGCTCTTTCACCTCTTCAGGATAGAGATGCGCGAATTTCTTAAAGAATGCCGCCGAGCCGTTCATGGCCATGATCAGCAGAACGAGAAAGGAAAATACGGTTGCCATACCGATCACCATCAGAGTTACGCCTTGCATCAGAAGTTCCATCTTTTCTTGTCTCCTTGATCTGGTAAAATGAGCGCTTTGTATAATAAATTTACCGAAGCATAGCTAGTGTAAATGTCCGTATTTTATTGGGCTTTATTAATGAAACCTAGTCTCAATAGGGGATAATTAGTACGATGGATTTCAATATTGAATGGCATGACCGGCTCGGATCGACCAATGCCCGTATGCGGGAACGTTTTTATGCGACAGACGCAATGGCCTCGGGACTCGTTATTGCCGCTCGCGATCAGACCGACGGGCGGGGGCGGCAGGATCGAAAATGGCTATCGTCACCCAATACCAATCTCTGTTTTTCCCTCTTCCTGGAAACCGATGCTGAACTCATCAAGGTGCCCTCTCTTACGATGGCCCCCGCGCTGAGTGTTACCGAACTGCTCAATTCAAAAGGTATGCGCGCCGCTACCAAATGGCCCAATGACGTGTTAGTGACTGAAAAAAAGATTTGCGGCATTCTATCCGAGCGGGTTGAGCAAGCCTCCCATCGCGGAATCATCGTCGGGGTGGGACTGAACGTAAACATGTCGAGCGAGGAGGCGGACAGCATCGACCGGCCGGCCACCTCGATGATGATCGAAAACGGCAGGGCCTACGATCCAGGCCAGGTACTCGAAGATTTGCTACCCCAACTGGAATACTGGATCGGCGAATGGGCAGCGGGCGGCTTCCCGGCCATTCGTCGGGTCTGGACCGAAAATACCGGCCCCATCGGAAAAAAACTGATTGTGCACGACGGCGATATTCGCAAGACAGGCACACTCGCCGGCTTCGGCGAACATGGTGAGCTCCTACTCGAAACCGACAACGGCCACGAAATCATCTGGTCGGGAGATGTCTCATGAATCACTCCGCGCGATCTGTATTACTGCTGTTATCTGTTGCGATATTGAGCGGGTGCGCGACGGGCAAGCGGTACCGGGTTCCACGCGATCAACAGCCCGAGGTCGTGAGTATGGAAACTACCGGCTACTGCAAATGTGGCAAATGCTGCGGATGGAAGCGCAACTGGAAATTTCAACCGGTCTACGCATACGGGCCGAGCAAGGGCAAACCCAAGAAGGTTGGAATTACTGCCGCCGGTACGGTTGCAGACTGGGGAACGATAGCGGCCGACCCGCGATATTATCCCTTCGGCACCATCATGTTCATTCCCGACTATGGCTGGGGACGTGTTGAGGATATCGGCGGCGATATCAAGGGCATGCACATTGATCTCTATTTCCCATCCCACCGGCAGGCGCTTACCTGGGGTCGCGAATGGAAACCCGTCAAGGTGTGGAAGCCGATAAAACTGCATTAGGCCTGCTGATAAAGCGCCTGCTGGCTAGAGGCGAGCTTCGGGTCTCTGTGTTCTCTGTGGTGAAAATTTTCTTTGTTTTTAGCGGATTTTCCTGACGTGATGCCTATAGTAACCCGCTTTTGAGGAATCCTTATGGGAATACCACGCCTAGTTAGAGTCAATGAACTGCTGAAGCGCGAGATTGCGGAAGATCTTTACCGCAACTTTGCCGGGTCGGATTTTGATGCGGCGGCCATTACGGTCACGCGCGTCGAATGTGCGGCGGATTTGCGCGATGCCAATGTGTTCGTCTCGATCTTCGGGCACGAAGACGAGCGCGGGCGCATGATCAGCTACCTCAACCGCCACCGACAGGAAATCATCCGCCTCATGATCAAGCGCGTGAAACTCAAGTACACGCCGCGCCTTCACTTCATCCTCGACGAATCGATCGAGGGCGGAGACCATATTCTTTCGCTCCTCGCTGAAATGGAGCGCGACAACCCCGCAGCTTTCAAGGACGACGACCAGACCGATGAGAAATCGTAGACGCCGCCAGCCCGATCCCTATGACGGCATCCTGCTCGTCGACAAACCGACCGAGTGGACCTCGAGCGATGTCGTCGTCAAGATACGTAACCATTTCAAGTTCAGCAAGGTCGGCCACGGCGGTACACTCGACCCGCTGGCCACGGGCCTGCTTGTGCTGCTGATCGGCAAGGGCACCAAACTCTCCGACCGCATTATGGGCGGCGACAAGACCTACGAGGGCGTTCTGCGGCTGGGGGTGACCACTGATTCACAGGACGCCGATGGTGAAGTCATCGCGGAAAAGGATGCCTCGCACATCACTCAAGAGCAGGTCGAATCCGTTATTGAAAACTATCTAGGGGATATTGAACAAATTCCGCCCATGGTTTCCGCCATCAAAAAGAACGGCGTTCCGCTCTACAAGATGGCTCGCAGGGGACTGGAGATCGAACGCGAACCACGTAAGATTCATGTCTTCAGCTTCGAGGTGCTTGATTTCAACAATCCGCTGGTCACCATCCGTGTCAAGAGCACAAAAGGAACCTATGTCCGAACCCTCGCCCATGATATCGGAAACGACCTCGGTGTGGGCGGCAGTCTCGACGCGCTTCGCCGCACCGCCTCCGGACCGCTCAGCATCGACAAGGTCCACAGCATGGAGGAAATCCTCGCCTGCGATCGCGAAACCATCGGCAACAAGATGATTCATCTTGCGGATATGATCTCATGAAAATCATCCACGCCTTGGAAGAGTTCCCAGTCACCAAAAGACCGGTCATCCTCGCAGCGGGGTGCTTCGACGGCCTACATATCGGGCACGCCGCTGTGATCCAGATTGCCATTGAGCGAGCCCGCGCTGTCGGCGGAGAGGTGTGGATCTACACCTTCGACCCCCACCCCGCCAAGGTGCTCAGCCCCGACCATGCGCCGCCTTTAATCTTCACCCCCCGCCAACAGTCGCGCCACCTGCAGGAAATGGGCGTCGACGGCTGCATCCTGCAACCTTTTACCCATGATTTCATGAAGAGGGAACCGGTCGACTTCTTCGACCACCTATGCAAATGCATTCCCCAACTGGCCGGGATTTCCGTCGGCAAGGACTGGTCATTCGGACGCAACCGCTCCGGCAACGCCGAACTGCTAACCAAGCTCTGCGGCGAGCGCAGCATATATTTTTCCGCACACCCGGCCATTTTCTGGAAAGATGAACGGGTCTCGAGTACCCGCATTCGCGAAGCCATCAAGCTGGGACATATGGCCGACGCCACGGGCATGCTCGGACGCCCCGTCAGCACGATCGGCACCGTGGTGCATGGCAAGAAGATTGGACGCGGGCTAGGCTATCCCACCGCCAACATCGATCCACAAAACGACATGCTGCCGCCGCGTGGCATCTATGCCGCCCAGCTCCGCGTCGGCCAGCGGAAGCACAATGCCGCGGCCTACATCGGCCACCGCGGCACGTTTCACCAGAATGAACCGCAGGTGCTCGAGGTGTACCTGCTCGATGAGCACGACATCAACCTCTATGATCAACAGGTGGAAGTGAGCTACTTCGAATTTATCCGCGGTGATCAGGTATTCGACGACGCCGACAAGCTCAAACAGCAGATCGAATCCGATATCGCCGCCATCCGCGCCATTCTAGGCTAGGCAGCGGTTCGGTGATTTTTCACTTTTCATTTCCTTTTCCGGGAAACCGGCTGTGCACAAAAAAAAGCGACCTTCTGGAAGGCCGCTTTTGTAATCCCCGGATAAAGGATTAATTGCCATACGTACTTCCGGATTGCATCGCGGCTGGAATGGCGATTTTCATAACCTCTCCCTTATTCTCCAGTTGACCCAAAATGTTTCCATCCCTGTCGAACATGGTTTCCTTACCCAGTGTGCGGATAAACGCAACCCCTTCATCTTTTATGTGTCTTCCACTGCGATGGTCAATGATTTCACCGTCCGGGCCGGAAATCACAACGAGATAGGTCTCATACTTCCCCCCAGCCCTGATGTTGCCCTGGGTTTCGGTAAGTGTGTAGGGAGGACTCGTGTATTCAGCGGTATATTTATTTTCCTTCAGAAGCTCAAATTCCCCCTTCTGGACATCGATAATGCCGTAGTGGCCGGTATGAATCTGTTTTCCAATGACGTAGAGCTCGGCAAAAAGTTTACCTTCAGGAAGATCACCGCCGGACTTGCGAACCTTGACCTTAACCTTAACGGTCTCCATTTTAACTTCCCCACTGTCTCCGGCACCGACCTGTTTCCGGTCCCGTTTTGTGGTTACATCGATATCCACTCGAAGCGGAAAGGCCGCGTCAGCCGCCAAAACACTCCCCAGAACCGTTACGCAAATCATTCCTTTAATCCAATTCTTCATCTAGATGCCTCCATTTATTATTCCAATTGTTCGTGTATAGTAGCTGTTTTCCGTTGAAATGTCAGCTATGTTTATCCCTGTTTTTAGCACCCACCTGCTTCGCTAAATGCCGTCATAGGCACTTTCACCAAAACAGCGGCAGTTACGCTGCTTTCCCGGAATCTCCCCGGTCCTTCCTGCACGGTTTCCCTGATGTTCATCTCGTTGCCCTTGGGGCTGCATGCAAAACCCGATTCCGATCAAACTATTGATCCGCCTTGCGATCGTGTATGATTTGCAGTGCCACCAAACGGGCGATGAGTACCGTAAGGAAAATCTGTCCGCATGCCGCTTCGAGATAGGCATAGGTCTGGGCTGCAGGAGTGAGCGGCGTGATATCTCCGTAACCAAGGGTGGTTAGTGACACAAAGCTGAAATAGAGCGTCCATGTCCCCCATACCTGCTCCGTTAGTAGCCGGTCTGGGATGAAAAAACTGTTAGGGTCGACCACATAGAAAAGTCCGTATACCAATGCCCAGATTAGGCCTATCAGAAAATAAGCGGATATGGCGCCGCAAATCGTATCGGTGGTCACTTTTGTGTGAGTGAGCACATGGCGCATGATGCTGAGAAAAACGAGCCCGAAATATAGCAACCGGACAGACAACTCCACGATAACCAGCGGCTTGTGCGTTAACGGATCGATAACATCGATTCCGCTGAAAATGATGTTAAGCAACCCTAAAGAAACAATGAATATCAGCAGGCCACGACTTTCAACTACGGCTCGCATGCAACTGATCAGAACCAGGATGCCGAACCCGCTCAGCAGTTTATCGAGTACCCTTTGTTCCGCCGAAACCAACGGGAGGACAAAAAACATGACGGCCAGGGTTAGCAGCAAAAGGCTAAAGCGGCCCTTTACAAACGCCTCCTTAAATTGGTCCAATGCGCGTATCAATCGTCACATCCCATCCGTTTCCCAGCCCCCGCCGAGCGATCGATAGACGGCCACCAGATAGGCACTAATCAGTCCACGGCTCGTCGCCAATTCGTCCTGCTGGGTCAGCATCGCCTGCTCCATGTTCAGCACATTCTGAAAATCAGTCAGCCCCGATTTGTAGAGTGCGGTAACCAGTTCGACCGACTGTTCCGCCGCTGCCGCCGCGGATTCAAGCGACCGGATACGATCCTTTTCGTTGGCATAGGCGGCCATGGAGTTTTCAACTTCTTCAAGTGCCAGCAAGACCGTTTGTTCGTAGGTATAGAGCACGGCCCGAGTACCGGCCTCTTCGGCCTTGACGTTGTTGCGAATGCGGCCTCCACTGAATATATTCCAGCGCAGCTGTGGGCCGAAGCTGTATGCGACGTTGCCGCTGTCAAACAAGTCACTGCCGGTCGGTGATTCAAGCACCAGCGAACCGGGCAGGGAGAGCGTAGGATAGAGTTCGGCTTTCGTAGCGCCGATCTGTGCGTTCTGCGCGGCCAGCTCGCGCTCGGCACGTCGGATATCCGGACGTTGCCGAAGCAGTTCGGCTGGTAGGCTGGCAATCACTTTTTCATGGGTGGCAGGAATTGGTTTCGCCGTGCCGAGCTCTTGTAAGAGGGCATACGGCATTTCGCCCGCCAGCACACTAAGGCGGTTAATCGCCTCCGTCAGGTTTTGCCGCAAAGGCGGAATCTGCGACTCGGTACGAGACCGGTTCAGCTCAGCCTGTGAAACATCCAGTACAGGAACCAACCCGGACTCGTAGCGATTTTTTGTCAGGTCCATAGTTTCCATCTGTGCTTCAAGATTGTCTTCGGCGATGGCGAGCCGAGCCTGCGTTGTACGGACCTCTATGTAGGTAGAAGCCACTTCGGCATACAGCAGGACCATGATATCCCGATAGTTCTCGACACTCGCCTGCAGCGAAGCATCGGCCGATTCAACCGAACGGCGGACGCGTCCCCACAGATCGAGTTCCCACGCCATGGACAGCCCGGCTCCATATACTTCCCCCTGCCGGTCTGTGCCCGGCGGTGTATTCCTGTCGGTGCTTTGGACGGTGCCGGCGGAGGCATCAGCGTTAATATCGGGATAAAATTGACTGGCGCTCACCCCACGTAATGCAGCGGCCTGCTCGATGCGCGCGGTTGCTGTTTTAAGACTGAGGTTATTGGTTGAAACACGCTCTATCAACCCGTTTAACATCGGGTCATTAAAGACGGTCCACCAAGTCTGCAAATTCGGCTCGCCCGATTCAAAATCCGCAATGACAGCCTCGTGCCAGGCATCGGGGGTTTCCACGTCGGGTGCTTCATAGTCCGGACCCACCGACATGCATCCATTCAACAGGACCGCACCGCCAACAGCGACAGAAAAAAGGGTGACTTGCATCTTCATTAGAAAAACTCCGATCCACTCAACAGCATAAACTTGCTGGAACACTAGAAACGTCCTACACACAAGTCAAACGTGTATCCGTATTATCGATTCTATTCCCAGACTTCCACCTCGACACTAAGTTTACATCTCCCTAGAGTCTCAACGAATTCTTATGAGGATCTGTCCTATGAACAAACCACTATTCGCTGTCATTCTCCTCGGCTTGCTTACGAGCCTAGGCTGTTCCAAAAAAAATGAATTCCAGGCTCCGCCACCACCCGGAGTCACGGTTGAAATGCCGGAGCAAAAAACCGTTACCGTATTTGAAAGCTTTCCCGGCCGGCTGGTTGCCCATGACGCCGTGGAAATCCGCGCCCGTGTAAAGGGATACCTTCAGTCTATAGATTTTGATGATGGGCAACGTGTTGAAAAAGGCGACCTGCTGTTTACCATCGAACCGGAATCCTATGAAGCGGCAGTGAAATCAGCCGAGGCCAAACTGGCTCAGGCCCAAGCGGCCCTCAAACTCGCCGATGCCACTCTGCAGAGGACGGAGAAGGCGTATGAAACCAAGGCGGTTTCGGAAGTCGATGTGTTGACCGCCGAAGCGAACAAACAGGGAGCTGATGCAGCGGTAATGGAAGCACAGGCGGCACTGGACGATGCGGCACTTAATCTCTCCTACACCAAAATATATGCGCCCATGAACGGACGTCTGTCCCGTCGCACCCTGTCCATAGGCAGCCTGGTCGGTGACGGGCAATCCACATTACTGACGACCCTGGTTGTTGAATCCCCCATCGATGTCTTCTTTAATATAGACGAACGCGCGCTACTTCCTTTCCTCCAGGACGGAATACGCAAAACAAAGCCTGGCGCAGAAGTTCCACCGCTTAAACTGGAGCTGGCCAACGGAACTCTCCACAGTGAAGAAGGCGAGCTCAATTATATCGACCCCGAAATTGATCCTGATACGGGAACTCTGCGTGCCAGGGCCGTTTTCGCAAATCAAGATCTTGGTCTCCTTCCGGGGCTTTACGGAAAGATTCTCATTCCGAATAAAATAGAGAACGCCCTGCTCGTTCCGGATCTTGCCGTCTTGCAGGATATGGCCGGAACCTTTGTCCTGACGGTTAACGCAGAAAGTATGGTCGAAAGCATCTATATCACCAAAGGCCCCTTGGTCGGCACGCAGCGCGTGGTTGAAGAAGACCCGACCAAAGATCGGCATCTTACGATAAACGATCGCATCATCGTGAATGGCCTTCAACGAGCTCGCCCGGGAATTCCGGTAACCGCAATGGAAGCACAGGCGGCCGCCGCAGCACCTGCTGAAAAATAACCCGGGAGAACCGACATGTTCAGCCACTTTTTTGTTAGAAGACCCATCTTTGCGATGGTGATTGCCATCGTGATCGTGATCATCGGCTTGTTTTCCATGAGCAGCCTGCCGATTGAGCGCTATCCCAACATCGCGCCACCCGCCATCACCGTGGATGCCACCTATCCCGGCGCAGATGCCCAGACCGTAGCCGACACCGTAGCTGCCGTCATTGAGAAAGAGGTGAACGGCGTCGAAGGCATGATCTACATGAACTCCGTCAGTGCCAACGACGGAACCATGAAACTCACCGTCACCTTCGCCGCAGGCGAAGATCTGGATATGGCCAACGTACTGGTGCAGAACCGCGTGGCGAAAGCCATCCCGCAGCTGCCGCAGGAAGTACAGCGGCTTGGAGTGTCCACCCAGAAAAAATCAACCGATGCCAACCTATATATTGGCTTTACTAGCAGCGATGACCGCTATGATGATATTTTTCTGGCTAACTATGTCGCTCTACGGGTTAAGGATGAGGTGGCCCGTGTACCAGGCGTCGGCGAAGTTCAGGCTTTCGGAGCGGGCGACTATTCCATGCGCATGTGGCTTGATCCCGATAAAATGAAGGCCCGCGGGCTGATTGCTGATGATGTTGTAAACGCCGTTAAGCAACAGAACCTACAGGTGGCGGCTGGACAAATTGGTGAACCGCCGGTACCGACCGGTCTGGCCCGCCAAATGAGCATGCGGGTAAAAGGACGCCTGCTAACAGCAGAAGAATTCGGCGATATTGTCATCCGAACCGGCGAAGATGGCCGAGTACTCCGAGTAAAAGATGTAGCAGACGTGGAAATGGGTGCAAAAACCTATGTTCTCGGATCGTCACTGAACGGAAAAGAATCGGCCACCATCGCCGTCTACCAGATTCCCGGTGAGAATGCGATTGCCGTGGTAGAAGGTGTCCGTGCGAAAATGGAGGAATTGAAAGCCGGCTTCCCGGAGTCACTTGAATACACGATCATCTACGATAACACCGTCGTCATTCAGGCCTCCATTGATGAGGTGGTGGAAACCTTATTCATCACATTGATTCTGGTGGTGCTGACGGTCTTTATTTTCCTGCAGAATTTCCGGGCAACGATTATTCCGTCGCTCACCATCCCCGTATCCCTGATCGGCACCTTCGCCGCGTTGTCTGCTCTGGGATATTCGATCAACCAGTTTACTTTGTTCGGTCTGGTTCTCGTGATCGGTATCGTGGTGGATGATGCTATTGTGGTGGTGGAAAACTGCACACGTCTGATCGATGAAGAAGGCCTTAAACCCAAGGATGCCGCGCTGCGGGCCATGACCGAGATTTCAGGACCGGTTATTGCCACCACGCTCGTACTTTTGTCGGTATTCATCCCGACCACTTTTATGGCGGGTATCACCGGCACGTTGTTCAAACAGTTCGCCGTGACGATTTCGGTGGCCACCGTCTTTTCAACCATCAATGCCCTTACGCTCAGCCCCGCTATGTGCGGCGTATTGCTACGTCCCTCCAGCGGAGAAAAAACCACCGGCCCGCTCGGGCTCTTTAACAAAGGTCTTAATTCCACGAAGGGCGGTTATCTGAAGGTGGTGAATCAGGCGCTACGGAAATCATTCATCGGCCTCATGCTCTTCATTGCTATGTCCGTGGCGGCCTTTCTGGGATTTGGCGACCTGCCGGGCGGCTTTGTACCGCAGGAAGATGAAGGGTACTGCATGGTCAATGTACTGCTTCCGGAAGCCTCATCGCTGGAACGTACAGAAAGCTTCCTGCAGGAGGTCAACAAGGTGATTGGCAGCACCGAAGGTGTGGCGGACTTTATGTCGATTTCCGGTTACTCCATTCTCGACAGTGCTGCCATCCCGAATGCGGCGTTCAGTGTAGCGACATTTACGCACTGGGATGAGCGTCCAGATCGTCACCAATCTGAAATTATCCGCGAATTAAATCTGAAATTCTCCATGCTCCAGGAGGGTCAGGCTTTTGCCTTCCCGATGCCCTCCCTCCCTGGCGTCGGCATGTCCGGCGGCCTTGTGATGCAGTTACAGGATCGTGGTGGAGTGGGAATGAATACACTTCAGCAGGTGGCCGATGAGTTCATGAACGACGGAAACTCTCAGGCCGGACTCGAGGGGATGTATACCACCTTCCGTGCAAATGTCCCTCATCTGTTTATCGATATTGAT